>JANQPZ010000295.1 GCA_028285215.1 Rhodovibrionaceae bacterium
ATGGAGAAGCAGCTTGGGCAGGGCCGCGGGCAGCCACGCCGGCAGCTTTCCGGGCCAGGCAAGCCCCGACTTCTGATGCCGCAGCATCTTCTCCGCAAGGTCGCGGACCATGCCGTAGTCGGTCACCCCGCCGCCGCTGGCTCCGTAGGCCAGGCGGTAGAACTGCAGAACCGTGCCCGCCTGCTGAGCGCTGGAGCTGGCGAGCTTGACCGCCTCGTCGCCCATCAGCAGATCGTCCTCGGCCAGCAGTTCCATTCCGTTGTTCACGGCGCCGACCGGCCCCACGAGGTCGTGACACAGCTTCGAGGCGAGCAACTCCGCCAAGCGCAGCTCTGCAGCATCCGTCATTCCGTCTCCCTCCCCTTCTCCGACCCCGGTCGGTCCCCAGAGCAGAACTGCGTTGGGCGCTCTGCCCATCCATCCAAAGCGTTCCTGCTCTCCCATACAGCCAGAGAGCGATTCACGTCACAGGTGGAAGCGAACCTGCTTTCGCCTCCAACGGTCGCTCTCTAGCCGCACAGCGGCAAGCTGGCGTCGCTTCTGCGATTTCCGGCGCCGACCAACGCCTTATAGACTGACCAGTCTGAGTTGCCCTGCGTCAAGGGCTGCGATGCAATAACCTCTTAAGCTGGCGGAGAATTGCAGCGTAGGAGGCAGGGAGAAGATGAACTTCGAACTGGTGCCCGGTGCCATGGTTCGACATCCGGATAAACCGGAATGGGGATTGGGTCAGGTGCAGTCGGCGATCGGCAGCCGGGTGACCGTGAATTTCGAAGATGCCGGCAAGCTGCTGATCGATACGAGCAAGGTCAACCTGACGGTCGTCGACCCGGAGAGCGAGGATCGGCCCCCAGGCTGACGCTGCCGATAGATCACCTGCCAAGCGCGGCAGGCAAAGCGGCGCCGGATAGAAGGGAGAAGGATGCCCGAGGGCAACGGCGTTGCGATAAAGCGCAAGATCCATCCCGGCTCCGGCCGGCGCAAGGCGCCGAAGGAACCGCGTGGCCGCGTTCTCGAGCCAGAGGCCGGCGAAGAGGTTGCCGCGCTTCTGGGCGAGCGGCCCCGACGCAGCGACCTGCTGATCGAGTACCTGCATCTGCTGCAGGAACGCTATGGCTGCCTGCACGCCCGGCACCTTCAGGCTCTGGGCGAGGAACTGCGCCTGCCGATGGCGGCCGTCTATGAAACAGCCTCCTTCTACGCCCATTTCGACATCGTGCTGGATGGCGAGGCACCGCCAGCGCCCGTGACCGTGCGGGTCTGCGATTCGCTGACCTGCGAGCTGTTCGGCGCAGCCGAGCTGTTGCAACGGCTCCCGAACGCGCTGCAGGAGGCCGGACTGGGCGAGACGGTCCGCGTCCTCCGCGCGCCCTGCATGGGGCGCTGCGACACGGCCCCGACCTGCGAAGTCGGCCACCGTCATCTGGATCTGGCAACGCCGGACAGCATCGTCGCGGCGGCCGAGGACGCCAGCCGGCGGGGAGAGAGCCACCCACTCGTACCGCCCTACGAAGATCTGCAAAGCTATCGGGACGGCGGCGGCTACGAGCTGCTGACCAGCTGCCGCAGCGGTGCGCGCAGCATAACCGGCGTGATCGACCTGCTGGCGGATTCCGGCCTGCGCGGACTGGGCGGCGCGGGCTTCCCGGCCGGCCAGAAATGGCGCCTGGTGTCCCAGCAGCCGAAACCGCGGCTGCTGGCCGTCAATGCCGACGAGGGCGAGCCCGGTACCTTCAAGGACCGCTACTACCTGGAACGCTGGCCGCACCGTTTCCTCGAAGGCATGCTGATCGCCGCCTGCGCGGTGGAGGCCGAGCGGCTGTTCATCTACCTGCGCGACGAGTATCCGGCAGTCCAGGCGATCCTGGAGCGGGAACTCGCGGCGCTGCAGGAAGCGGGTCTGCTGCAGGGGGTGACCGTAGAGCTGCGGCGCGGCGCCGGCGCCTACATCTGCGGCGAGGAGTCCGCCATGCTGGAGTCCATCGAGGGCCGACGCGGCTACCCTCGCCACAAGCCGCCTTACCCCAGCCAGGTCGGTCTGTTCGGCCGCCCGACCCTGACCCACAACGTCGAGACGCTCTACTGGGTCAGGGAGATCGTGGAGCGGGGCGCGGACTGGTTCTCCAGCCAGGGGCGCAACGGCCGCAAGGGCCTGCGCAGCTTCTCGGTCTCCGGCCGCGTCAAGGAGCCCGGGATGAAGCTGGCGCCGGCCGGCATCACCCTGCGCGAGCTGATCGACGAGTACTGCGGTGGCATGAGCGAGGGGCACAGCCTGAAAGGCTACCTGCCAGGCGGCGCCTCGGGCGGTATCCTGCCGGCGCACCTGGACAATATTCCGCTGGATTTCGGGACGTTGGAGGAGTTCGGCTGCTTCATCGGGTCGGCTGCGGTCGTCGTGCTGTCCGACCAGGACGACCTGAAGCAGGCGGCACTCAACCTGATGCGCTTCTTCGAGGACGAGTCCTGCGGCCAGTGCACACCCTGCCGCGTTGGCACCGAGAAGGCCGTCAAGCTGATGCAGACCCCGGAGTGGGACATCCCCCTGCTCTCGGAACTGGCGGAGACCATGCGGGATGCCTCGATCTGCGGACTCGGCCAGGCGGCGCCGAATCCGCTGCTGTCCATCCTGCGCTACTTCCCCCAAGACCTCGAACGGCCATGAGCGGGAGTCCAGCATGTCGGTGATCGAGAAGACGGAGACGGTTCCCTTCACCCTCGACGGCTACGAGGTCGAAGCCCAGCCGGGCGAAACGATCTGGCAGGTCGCCAAACGCAGCGGCTGGGAAATCCCCCATCTCTGCTACGCGCCGGAACCGGGCTATCGGGCCGACGGCAACTGCCGGGCCTGTATGGTCGAGATCGACGGAGAACGGACCCTGGCGGCGAGCTGCATCCGTACGCCGAAGCCGGGCATGAGCGTGATCACCAACTCGCACCGCGCCGAGTCGGCGCGTCGCATGGTCTTTGAGCTGCTGGTTGCCGACCAGCCGGCGCGCGAGACCAGCCACGACCCCGAGTCGAGCTTCTGGACCTGGGCCGGCAAAGTCGGCGTCACCGACAGCCGGTTTCCCCAGCGCGGCGCGCCGGCGATGGACGTCAGCCACCCGGCGATCGCGGTGAACCTGGACGCCTGCATCCATTGCAACCTCTGCGTCCGCGCCTGCCGCGAAGTCCAGGTCAACGACGTGATCGGCATGGCCTACCGCGGCAACGGCGCCAAGATCGTGTTCGACTTCGACACGCCGATGGGCGACTCCACCTGCGTGGCCTGCGGCGAATGCGTCCAGGCCTGCCCGACCGGCGCGCTGATGGAGGCCACGCTGCTGGACTCCGCCGGCCAGCGCAGCGTCTACGCCGACAAGGTGGTGGACAGTCTCTGCCCCTATTGCGGCGTCGGCTGCCAGACCAAGGTGCACGTCAAGGACGATCGGATCGTACAGGTCGACGGCCGCAGCGGCCCGGCGAACGAGAACCGGCTCTGCGTCAAGGGCCGCTTCGGTTTCGACTACGTGCGCCATCCCCAGCGCCTGACCGTACCGATGATCCGGCGCGAGGATGTCCCGAAGGTCTGGGACGACGAGGTGGATCCCGCGAACCCCTGGACCCACTTCCGCGAAGCGACCTGGGAGGAAGCGCTGGAGGTGGCCGCCGGAGGGCTGGCCGCGATCCGGGACCGCGACGGCGGATCGGCCTTGGCCGGCTTCGGCTCCGCCAAGGGCTCCAACGAGGAAGCCTATCTGTTCCAGAAGCTGATCCGCACCGGCTTCGGCACCAACAACGTCGATCACTGCACGCGGCTGTGCCATGCCTCCTCGGTCGCCGCCTTGATCGAAGGCATCGGCTCCGGCGGGGTGACCGCACCCTTCACGGCGGCCAACGAATCGGACTGCATCGTCGTGATCGGCGCCAAGCCGGAGCAGAACCACCCGGTGGCGGCGACCTACCTGAAGCAGACGGCGAAGCGCGGCGCCAAGCTGGTCATCATGGACCCGCGACGGCACGAGACGCTGGCGCGCTACGCGGCCCATAACCTTCAATTCAAGCCGGGCAGCGACGTCGCGCTGCTCAACGCGCTCCTGAACGTCATCGTCAGCGAAGGGCTGACCGACAGGCAGTACGTCCAAGCCCATACCGAAGGCTACGAGGAACTCGTGCAACGGGTCGCCTCCTTCACGCCGGAGAAGATGGCCGAGGTCTGCGGCATCGATGCGGAAACGATCCGCGAGGTCGCTCGGCTCTATGCCACCTCCCAGCGCTCGATCATCTTCTGGGGCATGGGCATCTCGCAGCATGTGCACGGCACCGACAACACCCGCTGCCTGATCGCGTTGGCGCTGACGACGGGACAGATCGGCCGCCCGGGAACCGGCCTGCACCCCCTGCGCGGTCAGAACAACGTGCAGGGCGCCTCC
>JANQPZ010000301.1 GCA_028285215.1 Rhodovibrionaceae bacterium
CTCTGAGCGGCGTGCTGGAGGCAACGGTCGCGGCGATGGTGCGCCTCGGCGCCACGACCGAGCGCGTCGTCGCGGGGATCGGTCCCTGTATCGCCCAGCGTTCCTACGAGGTGGGGACGGAGTTTTCCACGCCTTTCCTCGCGCAGGACGCCGGCAACGCCCGGTTCTTCAGCCCCTCTGCCAAGGTTCCGGGCAAGCAGCACTTCGACCTGCGCGGCTACGCGGCTCGCCGGCTGACCCTGGCCGGAGCCGGCAACGTGAAAGTCCTGCCCTGCGACACCTGCGCCGAGCCGCAGCGCTTCTTCAGCTATCGCCGCGCCACCCGGGCCGGCGAAGCGGACTACGGCCGGCTGCTTTCGGTCATTCTTCTCGAGGAGTAGTCTTACGGATGCCGCTTCATTTCGATGCGGAGGAGCTCGCGGAGCGCCGCACGCGGGCCTGCCGCGCCTTGGCCGAGGAAGGCCTCGACGGCCTGCTGATCTTCCGTCAGGAGTCGATGTACTACCTGACCGGCTACGACACCTTCGGCTACGTTTTCTTCCAGTGTCTGGTGCTGGATGCGGACGGCCGCACCACCTTGCTGACCCGTGCGCCCGACCTGCGTCAGGCCCAGCAGACCAGCGACATCGAGGACATCCGCATCTGGGTCGACCTGCCGGACGCCGACCCGGCGCTGGCCTTGCGCGACATCCTGGCCGAGCGCGGCCTCAAAGGCCGCAAACTGGGCGTGGAGTACGAGGCCTACGGCCTGACCGCCGCCAACGGCAAGCGGCTGGAGGCGGCGCTCGCCGGATTCGCCAGCCTGACCGACGCCTCCCTGCTGGTCAGCCGTCTGCGCCTGGTGAAATCGCCGGCCGAGATCGCCTACCTGCGGCGCGGGGCGGAGCTTGCCGATGCCGCCCTGGACGCCGCCGAACGACTCACAAGGCCCGGCGCCTACGAAGGCGACATCCTCGCCGGGATGCACGAGGCGATCTACCGCGGTGGCGGTGACGACCCGGCGAACGAATTTATCATCGGATCCGGCCCTCAGGCCTTGCTCTGCCGCTACCATACGGGCCGGCGGCATCTGGACGCGAACGATCAGCTGACCCTGGAATGGGCCGGCGTCTACCGGCACTACCACGCCGCAATGATGCGCACGCTGCTGGTGGGCCGCTGCCCGGACAGGCAACGGGAAATGCACGGCGCGGCGCGCGACACCCTCTTGGCCGTCGAAGACAGGCTGAAGCCCGGCAACACGGTTGGCGAGGCCTTCGACGCCCATGCCGAGACCCTCGACAAGGCCGGCTACCGCACAGCCCGGATGAACGCCTGCGGCTACGCCATGGGCACGACCTTCGCGCCGAACTGGATGGACTGGCCGATGCTCTACCACGCCAACCCGGTGGAGCTGCGTGCGGGCATGGTCTTTTTCGTGCATATCATTATCTTCGACAGCGAGGCCGGGCTGGCCATGACTCTGGGCCGCAGCTCGCTGATCGGCGAAACGGCTGCCGAACCGCTGTCCCAGGCGTCGCTCGACCTCCATGTGCAGTAGGAACTGAGCCAGGCGTCCGACCCGAGAGCCTGGTCTGCAACGAGGCCCGAAGCGCTGTGCCCCACGTCATTCTCTTCGCCGCGTTTCTCTTGCTCGGGATGCTCGCCACCTGCGTGATGCTGTAGGGATGCGGTCCATGCATCGGATGCGGACGCTCCTGCCCGGCTTGCTGCTGGTCCTGGCACTGGCGGCGCCCCTGTCTGCCTGCGGGCAACTGCCGCGGCCGTTCCAGCCCGAAGGCAAGACCGTCGATCTGAAGGCCCTGGCAGCGCGACAGACCCTATACGTGCTGCCCGCCAGCGGTATCGGCCCGCGTGGCGGCGACTTCGCGGTCGCCCTGGCCGCCGCGCTGGAGGCGCAGGGCATGCAGGCCAGCACGAACGGTGCGCCAGGGAATCGCGTGGTGCTCTCGCGCGGCCGGCTGGAGGCTGTGGGCAACCAGTCGCATCTGGCTCTGGTCACGGAAGTGACCGAGCCCGACGGGACCAGGCTGGCGCGCGCCGCCAGCGAACTTTCGGTAACGGCCGGCACCTGGGAGGGCGGCGATCCGCAACTGCTGGCGGATCTGGCCGATGCCACGGCCGTCAGCCTGGCCGAACAGCTCGCCCCCGAGCCCGTTCTGCAGGTCGCGCTGCCGGGCTTCCCGGGCGCCCGCGTCGTGGTCCTGCCGATCTCCGGCGCGCCCGGCGACGGCGCCGACAGCTTGCCGATCGCCCTGCGCGCCGAACTGCAGGACCGCGAGGTGCCCTTGGCCCGCCAGCCCGAGCCGCAGGATCTGCTGATTGCCGGACGTGTCGAGGTGGAGCCTGACGGCCCCGGCACCCAGCGGGCCACGATCACCTGGCGCCTGCTGGAGGCCGCGCCGCCCGGTGCGCCCGATCCGGACAATGGCCGCGAGATCGGTCGGGTCGCCCAGAGCAACCGTATTCCCGCCGGTCAACTCGACGGTCGCTGGGGCCAGATCGCCGTGCAGGTCGCCGATTATGCCGCCGACGGCCTTTTGCAACTCATCGACCAGGCCGGCCGACCCTAGATCTCTGTGGATTATTCCGGGGCTCCGGACAGTTGCCATGCATCTTCATGAGCCAAAATCCCAGGCGCCATACCAGGGCTGCAATTTTGTATCCCGTCGGGATCGCAGCTCGTTTACAGCTCCGTGACCGATTGATATGGTCCGCCGCGCGCGGGCCGGGGCAGGAAGCCGTGGAGGCCGTGCGGCGAGCGCCAAGCTGGATCCTGGACCGATGCGAATTCTGACCGGCAACTCCAATCGGCCCTTGGCCGAAGCCATTTCCGCGTACCTCAATCTGCCGTTGACCAAGGCCTCGATGAAGCGCTTCTCCGACATGGAGATCTTCGTCGAAGTCGAGGAAAACGTGCGCGGCGAGGATGTCTTCGTCATTCAGTCGACCTCCTACCCGGCGAACGACAATCTGATGGAACTGCTGGTCGCGCTGGACGCCTTGCGCCGCGGCTCGGCCCGGCGGGTGACCGCCGTGATCCCCTACTACGGCTACGCGCGCCAGGACCGGAAATCGGGGCCGCGCACGCCGATCTCGGCCAAGCTGGTCGCCAACCTGATCACCACGGCCGGGGCCAATCGGGTGCTGACCCTCGACCTGCATGCCGGACAGATCCAGGGGTTCTTCGACATTCCGACGGATAACCTCTTCGCGGCACCGGTCTTCACCAACGACATCCTGCGCAAATACGACGGCCAGGCGCTGACCATCGTCTCGCCGGACGTCGGCGGCGTCGTGCGCGCCCGCGCCATCGCCCGCCGCCTGGACGCCGATCTGGCAATCATCGACAAGCGCCGCGAGCGCGCCGGCGTCTCCGAGGTCATGAACATCATCGGCGACGTGAAGGGCCGCGCCTGCGTCCTGGTGGACGATATCGTCGACTCGGCGGGCACCCTCTGCAACGCGGCGGTCGCCCTGATGGACTCCGGGGCCAGCTCCGTCTCGGCCTACGTCACCCATGGCGTACTGTCCGGCGGCGCCGTAGCGCGCGTGTCCTCGTCGCCGCTGACCGAACTGGTGACCACCGACAGCATCCCTGCGACCGAAGCGGTCCGCGTGGCCCAGAACATTCGGCAGCTGACCATTGCGCCGCTGCTCGGCGAAGCAATGCGCCGAATCAGCGACGAACGCTCGGTTTCGAGCCTGTTCGACGAGCCGCCGGCACGCAAGTTCGCTTGAAATCGCGGCACAGCCGCTTATACAGACGCACTTTCACCGCGGCGGGCACCCCTGGAGGCCCGGCGCACATCCTGCGGCGGGCGAAGGTCCGCCGAACGCTTGAGAAGCCATCTTGAGGAGACGAAGCGATGAGCGACGCGCATACATTGCCGGCTCAGCCGCGCGACCGGGCCGGAAAGGGGACCGCCCGAGCCGCCCGGCGTAGCGGCATGGTGCCGGCCGTGGTCTACGGCGGCAAGAAGACCCCGACGATGATCCTGATCGAAGAACGCGTGTTGAAGAAGCAGGCCGCCCGGGCCGCCTTCTTCGGGACGGTCTACGAAATCAAGGTCGAAGGCGGCGGCACGGAAAAGGTGCTGCCCCGCGATCTACAGCTCGATCCGGTCACCGACATTCCGGTTCACGCAGACTTCCTGCGCGTCACCGGGGCTTCGCGCGTCGCCGTCGCCGTCCCTGTCACGTTCGTCAACGAAGAGGCAGCCCCTGGCCTGAAGCAGGGCGGCGTGCTGAACGTGGTGCGGCACGAGGTGGAGCTGAGCTGCCGCGCCGACGCGATCCCCGATTCCATCGAAGCCGATCTGACCGGCAAGGAGATCAACGACTCCCTGCATATCAGCGAGGTCACGCTGCCCGACGGTGTGGAGCCCACGATCACCGACCGCGACTTCACCATCGCTACGATCGCGGCACCCAGCGTGGTGAAGGAAGAGGCCGCCGAGGAGCAGGCGGATGCTTCGGGAGAGGCCGCGACCGAAGAAGCGGCCGAAGACAAGAAGGCGGAAGACTAGGCTCCGACGCCGCGGCCCCGGACCGAAACGGCCTGGTGAGCGGGGACAGGAGGCACCATGCTGCTGCTGGTGGGCTTGGGAAATCCGGGTCCCCGTTACGCCGGCAACCGACACAACATCGGCTTCATGGCGCTGGACGAGATCGTCCGGCGCCATGGTTTTTCCGCGTGGCGCAAGGGTTTCCAAGGGGAAATGGCCGAAGGTCGCCTGGCCGGAGAAAAGGCGCTGGCGCTCAAACCCCAGACCTTCATGAACGAGTCGGGCCGTGCGGTCGGCGAAGCTCTGCGCTTCTATAAGCTGGCACCCGGCGACGTGACGGTGTTCCACGACGAACTCGACCTGGCCCCCGGCAAGCTGCGGGTCAAACTCGGCGGCGGAGCGGCCGGCCACAACGGCCTGCGTTCGATCGCTCAGCACATCGGCCCGGACTTCAAACGGGTGCGCCTGGGGATCGGCCACCCCGGCCGTAAGGAGGCGGTGCACGGCTGGGTCCTCAGCGACTTCGCCAAGGCCGATGCCGACTGGATGGAGCGTCTGTTCGAAGCACTCGGGCGCCATGCCGAGCTGCTGGTCTCCGGCCAGGACGGTCCCTTCATGAGCCGGGTCAACCAGGAAGTGGCCCCGCCGAAACCGAAGGCCGCGAAGAAGGTTTCTGCGGAGACTGGCACGGTCCAGGCGGTGGACGCTCCGCCGCCTGCCGAACAAAGACCAGCAGCAGCGGACCCAAAGCGTGAAAGCTTGCTGGCGCAGGCCCTGAAGCGTGCCATGGGTCAGCTCGGCGGTAAGACCAAGACCTAACGACAACACGGAACAGAGCGACAGCATGGGTTTCAATTGCGGGATTGTCGGGCTGCCGAACGTCGGCAAGTCGACACTTTTCAATGCGCTGACCGAAACACAGGCAGCCGAGGCCGCCAACTATCCCTTCTGCACCATAGAGCCCAACATCGGCAGGGTCTCCGTGCCCGATCCGCGGTTGGATGAGCTCGCCAAGCTCGCCAAGTCGGCCAAGACCATTCACACCCAGCTCGAATTCGTCGACATCGCCGGGCTGGTGGCCGGCGCCAGCAAGGGCGAGGGCCTGGGCAATCAGTTCCTTGCCAACATTCGCGAGGTCGATGCCATCGTCCAGGTCTTGCGCTGCTTCGGTGGCGAGACCACCCATGTGGCAGGCTCTGTCGATCCGATTCGCGATGCCGAGACCGTCGAGACAGAGCTGCTGCTGGCCGATCTGGAGTCTTGCGAACGTCAGCGCGACGCGGCCGTCAAACGGGCGCGCGGCGGCGACAAGGAGGCCAAGGATCGCCTCGCCGTGCTGGAGCCGACGATCGCCGCTCTCTCGGAGGGCGCGCCGGCGCGACGCGTCTCGGTCCCGCCAGAACTCAAGTCCGTCTTCCAGCAGCTTCAGCTCCTGACGGCCAAGCCCCTGCTCTACGTTGCCAATGTGGAAGAAGAGGCCGCGGCCGCCGGCAACGCCGAGGCCGAGCGGGTGCGTGCGCGCGCGGCGGCGGAAGGCGCAGGCTTCGTAATCGTTTCGGCCGCGATCGAGGCCGAAGTCGCCGGGCTGAGCGATGCAGAGGAAAAGCAAGAATTTCTGGAAAGCCTTGGACTGGAAACCACCGGGCTCGCCCGTGTGATCCGCGCCGGTTTTGCACTGCTCGACCTCATCACCTTCTTTACAGTCGGGCCGAAGGAGGCACGTGCCTGGACGGTGCCGCGGGGCGCTTCCGCTCCCGAGGCAGCCGGCGCAATCCATACCGATTTCCAGCGCGGCTTCATCCGCGCCGAGACCATCGCCTATACGGACTTCTTGGCGCTAGGCGGCGAGGCCGCGGCCAAAGACGCTGGCAAGATGAGAGCGGAAGGTAAGGACTATGTCGTCCAGGATGGCGACGTCTTCCATTTCAGGTTTAATGTATAGCTTCCAATGTTTGCAAAAGTTGCATAACGCGGCCCGATCGCTAAGCCGACCGCGCTTTATGCCAGTGTTATTCACGACCACTTAAGCTCCCCGGATCTAGGGTGTTCGCAACCGAAGATGCGAGGACACGCCGGGATCGCCGTGATGCCGCACGCAAACCCGATTGACGCCGTCAAACTGCAGCGACATCGCTTTCTAGGCTTCAGTTTCGCTCTGGCAGATCTGTTGATCGAACTCGACACGGCAGGCCGGGTCGTTTTCGCGGCCGGTGCCTGTCAGCATCTGTTCGGTCAAGACGACGCTGCGCTCAAGGGTCAGGTGCTGGCCGAGCACATCGCCAAAGCCGATCGCCCGCTGGTCAAACAGCTTCTGCATCAGCTCGACACCGGACATCGTATTCCGCCGGTTGAAATTGCTGTCGAGAGGATCGACGGAACCTTCGCGAAGGTCGTGTTCTGCGGCTATGCACTGCCCCACGAGCCGACAAAGTATCTGGCTCTGAGCGCGGCCCAGCGCTTCCAAGCGCTCACGCAACAAAGCGAAGGACGGGATCCCGCCACCGGACTGCATACGACGCAGAGCTTCGGCGAGCGGCTGCGCGAGCTGATCGAAGGCGACGAAGAGTCGGTCAACGAACTGACCATGACCTTCATGGAGCTTGAGGGTCTGGACCGCTTCGAGCAGTCGGCCGGTCCCAGCAGCTACCAGGACGTCATCAGCGGTGTTGCCGCCTTTCTGCGCCTCAGGTCTTTTGAGGGCGACTCGGCCGGATGGGTTGCGGACGGCCGCTTCGGCCTCGTAACCGACGCCACCGTGGACCACAGCGCACTGGCCGACGAACTGCTGGAAGCGGTTCCGGAGGCCCGCCAGCTGACCGCCAGTCTCCACAGTCAGGCGCTACGCCCTGCCGGTATCTCGGCCCAAACGTCGGCACGTACCTTGATCCATACGCTGCAGCGCTTTCAGAGCGAAGGTTTGACGGACGAGGTACGAGCCGATCCCGGGGCCCAGTTTCGCAGTCTTTTGAAGCAGACCCTGGGGGCGATCGAGCGCTTTCAGGAGATCATCGAGCGAGACCACATCAGCTTAGCCTACCAACCGATCGTCGAACTGGCGAGCGGCCAGGTTCATCGCTACGAGGTTCTGGCTCGGCTACCGGACGGCGGCTCCCCCTTCGAGAGCGTGTCGCTTGGGGAATCCATCGGCATGATCGCCACCTTCGACTTGACGGTTTGCCGCAAGGCCCTGGCCGACCTGCAACCCGACGGGCCGGCGGCTGGACTGACTCTTTCGGTCAACCTCTCGGCGCAGTCTTTGCAGGAAGACGTCTTCGTCGATGCGCTGGAACTGCTTTTACAAGACCACGGGCAGTTGCGGCGGCGCTTATCGTTCGAAGTTACGGAATCGGCGGAGATTACGGACTTCGCAGCGGTGAACGCAGCGATCCAGCGGCTGCGTGCACTTGGCTGCC
Organism: Rhodovibrionaceae bacterium; assembly: GCA_028285215.1. Lineage (GTDB taxonomy): Bacteria > Pseudomonadota > Alphaproteobacteria > Kiloniellales > DSM-21159 > Algihabitans. The sequence goes on from JANQPZ010000301.1 coordinate 7,922, forward strand.
AAGTCGCCCTGGACGACTTCGGCGCCGGTAACGCCACCTTTCGCTACCTGCAGGCCTTCGAGGTCGACAGCATCAAGATGGACGGCGCCTATGTACGCGCGATGGTCGAGTCTCCGCGCGACTATGCCATCGTCAAGGGCTTGGCCGGGATTTGCCAAGATCTCAATCTGACCATGGTCGCGGAGATGATCGAGACCCGGCAACAGGCGGATCTCCTGAGTGAACTGGGCGTACGATTTGGCCAGGGCTATCTTTTCGGCGGCCCGAAGATCGGCCGCCCCGTCGCTCCGAAACAGGCGCCCGACACCTCGCCGACCGTGTCCGTGTTGCGCGGACGCCGTCAAGGAACGTCGGAAACCTGGGCCTAAAGCACGGCCGGAGCGCACTCCAGGTCTCTGGCGGGCCGGGATATAGCCATCTGGTCCGCGACCCGCTGAAGCATTAGGGTATTTTATTTGTTCGAATCTGGGCAAGAACGTCCGAATTCGGACATAGCTTGTCGTCAAGCTCCTATTGGAGTTGCAGAGCCACCAAACCGCGCTGATCGCAGGCGACCGCTTCGACGTAGACTCTACCGAGCGTAAACGACGCGACCGTTGGGGAGCAGAGATTATGGCGTTGTTGGGACGGTTCGGGTCGGCTTCCACATCCTCACTCGACCGCCGAATTACGGCTGCGATCGAGCGGGAAGAGCAATCGGGCTGGCGCTTCGCTCTTTTCGTGCGGCTGGGCGCCTTGGCGTTGGTTTTCGCCTGGTTGGCCTACACGGTGCCCTTCCCGCGCGTCGGCTGGTGGCTGGGGCTTGTCGTGCTCTTCGCGCTGTCGGGGCTGATCCCGTATCTGCTGCGGCACCGCCGACGCTGGCGCGCCTGGGTGGCCGCCTTTATCGGCGTTGACGCCATTCTTCTGACCACCGCCTTGCTCGCGCCCAATCCGCTGGCCGGCGAGACCTGGCCGATCCAGATGACACTGAGGCTTCATAACAATCTCTATCTCTTCGTCTTCCTGGCCGGCGCGGCGCTGAGCTATGCCCCTTCGATGGTGCTCTGGACCGGGCTGGCCGCGGCCGGCGCCTGGAGCATCGGCGTCTATCTCATCCTTACCCTACCCACCACACATCGCTTCTCCGTTGCGGAAGCAGCCGCCGGACCGGACGCCCTCGACCAAACTCTGGAGGGGTTCCTCAACCCCTTCTACGTCAACGTCAACGGCTGGCTGAACGAGGTCGTGCTGCTCGGCATCACAGCGCTGATCGTCGCCGCTGCGGTCTGGCGCTCGCGCCGGCTGCTGGCTCGCCAAGTCTCGGCAGAGCGGGCGCGCGCGAACCTGGCTCGCTACTTCTCCCCGGACGTGGTCGAGCGCCTGACCGTCGAACGCGGCAGCCTGGACAAACCGGATCAGCGTCAGGCCGCCGTGATCTTCGTCGACATCGTAGGCTTCACGCGTCTTTGCGAACGGATCCCACCGGAAAGCTGTATCGCGCTGCTGCGCAACTTCCATGTCCGCATGGCGCGCTGCGTCTTCGCCCAGGGCGGAACGCTCGACAAATACATCGGCGACGGCGTCATGGCGACCTTCGGCACGCTGGAGCCGCGCAACGACGATGCGGCGCGGGCTCTGGCCTGCGCACGGGCCATGCTGGAAGAAGTCGAACGCTGGAACGCCAAACGGGCAAAGCGCGGTGCCGATCCCATCAGCATCGGGATCGGATTGCACTACGGCACGGTAACCGTCGGCAACGTCGGCAGCGAACGACAGCTCGAGTTCACCGCGATCGGCGACACGGTCAACATCGCCAGCCGCCTGGAGCGCCTGACCCGCGATCTGCAGGTGCCGTTGGCGGTCAGCGGCGCCTTGATCACCGCCGCCAGCGAAACAGCCGGGAGCGCCGAACTGCTGGAAGGTCTGACACCTGCAGGAGAGACGCAGTTGCGTGGGCGCGAAGCCGCCGTACCGGTGTTCGCGCTCTACGGCGCAGAGGAAGCCGAAGCGGCATTCCAAACGCCTGACACGACAAGCCGCGAACCGCTGGACGTGAGCTTGAGCGCCTCAAAGCTGGCCGAAACTGCGGATCTCGGGTCGACAGCGGAGCCCGATACCACCTCGCTCACGCCAACATCGCGCGGCGCAGGACACGCCGTCGGAACCTAGTCCGGTGCGCAGGCTTTCTCTTGCAGCAGCGCTTTGCGTGCTGACCGGCTGTGTCGACCCGGTACAACCGACCCCCTACCAGGCCGCGCCGCCGGGCGGCGGTTCGGGCTACGCGGAAACCTGGGAGGACGAGCGGCGCGTAGAAGTGCGCTTCGCAGGCAACTGGCGCACCGACCGCCAGACCGTGGAAGACGGTTTGCTCTATCGCGCAGCGGAGCTTGCCGCCCAGCGAAACGCACCGCGCTTCGCCGTGCACGACAGGACCGTGGAACGCAGAGTCTACGAAACCGTCGATACCCCGCCCTTTCCATCCTCATGGTATCGCGACCGTTACCATTGGCGTAGCACCTACGGTCGTTTTCCTCCGCGGATCAGCACCTGGACCGTCTACACGGCGGTCATGAAGATCGAGCTGTTGCCGGAGGGCGCGGAGGTTCCGCAGGCCGTCTCCTTGCGGACAACGCAAGCGGTGCTCGACGAACTGGGCCCGAAGATCCGGCGACCGTCGCCGACCCCCTGACCCTGTACGGCCGATTCCGACCGTCCTTCTGCGCTGTCTGACTTCCCCGTCAAACGGAAAAGACGCCTCAACGGCTGGACAGAGATCGATCGAAAGATCGACGGCCTTCCGTGCGTCTCTCCACCCCGCTCTGCAAAAACCGGTGAACGCCGACGGCTCACTCTTGGCGGGGCAGGATGCCGCCACCGGGCGTTTGATCCAGGTGCTCCCAGTAGGAGCCTTCCTTGCGTGCGATATGGCTGCCCAAGAGAGCGAGGACCGTTTCCAGATCGGCCGTCATCACGAGAGCGGCCAGGCGGTCGTGCTCGGCAATCGACTTTTCGAGATGATGTACGTCGATCCCCAGGTGCGTGCGCAGCGCCGCCACCTTTCCCGCGATCAGGTTGTAGCTCTGAAGAATGTAGGGGCTGCCGCTGACTTCGCAGATCACCTGATGAAAAGCGCCGTCGAGATCCAGATACCGCCGCACGTCGTTCTGCGCCCAGGCGGCCTGCATCTCGGCAAAAACCGCCTTCAGCCGCGCTGCCAGTTCGTCCCGCGCATCGATCTCGAAAACGCGGCGGAGAGCTGCGGATTCAAGCACCCAGCGCATCTCGCAGATCTGGTTGAGTTCCCCCGGCGCCAGGGTAAACACGAAGGTTCCGGCCTGCGGCCGGATCTCGACCAGGCCTTCGTGCTTCAACTGGACGAGCGCTTCACGCACAGGAGTTTTGCTGGTGCCCAACGAAGCGGCGACGCGCGCCTCCGAGATCTTCTCGCCCAGCATCCAGTCACCCTGAACGATCGACCGGCGCATGCGGGTCAGCACCGAATCGCCCAGCAGCGGCCCTCGTTTGATGGGCCCCCGGTCTTCGCTGCCTTGGAAGCTATCTCCCCCGGCCCCGGAGGCTCCGGTCTTCGCTGCGGAGACCGACTTCCTGGCAGTGCCTCGTCCTCTCATGCCTGCGCTTGACGCTCCCGATTTTCGACTGATATCTTAGATCTAAGAACAATAGATGACGACAGGGAGGGAACCACCCCGATGGTCGATACTTTCGACCGTTGGTTCATCTCGTTCAACAAGGCGTTGCTCGTCTTGTTGATGGCAACGATGGCCCTTCTGGTCTTTGCCAACGTGGTGGCGCGCTATCTCTTCGGTGTGTCCTTCGGATGGGCGGAGGAGATCTCCCGCTTCGCAATGATCTGGATCGCCTTCCTGGGAGGCGGTCTCGCGCTGCGCTACGGCCAACTGGTCGCGGTGGAAACACTGCAGGCAACCCTGCCCGACCGACCGGCTCTGCTGCTGCGCTGGGCGTCGATCACGCTTCTCGTTGCCTTTCTCGTCGCGCTGGTTGTTCTCGGCCTGCAGTTCGTGGAGTTCTCCTGGAACAATCGCACGCCGGTTCTGCAGATATCGCGCGGCATTCCCTACATCGCCGTCCCCCTTGGCGCTGCCTTTGCATTGCTGCACCTGGCCCTCGGATTCCGACAGGTGCTGCGCGGTGACTGGCTGGCGCTGGAGGATTTCGATCAGGAGCCGACACCGCATCGACCACAGGACCCGGCGGATGCAGCATGACTGCGCTGTTGCTCTGCGTCTTCGCGGCGAGTCTCATAATCGGCGTTCCCATTGCCTTCGTCATGGGCATCGCCAGCCTCGCTGTTCTGCTCGCGGATGGCAGTTTTCCGCTGCTCGTTGTGCCGCAGCGTATGTTCAACGGGCTCGATTCCTTTCCTCTGATGGCGGTGCCCTTCTTCATCCTGGCCGCCGACCTGATGACCGCCGGGCGCATCACCGCGGCGCTGCTGCGCTTCAGCCAAGCACTGGTCGGCCACATTCGCGGCGGCATGGGTCATGTCAACGTCCTGATCTCGGTCTTTTTCGCCGGCATCAGCGGATCGGCACTGGCAGATGCGGCGGGGCCAAGCGCGATCGCCATGCGCATGATGGCGCGCGCCGGCTACCCGCTGCCCTATGCGGCCGCACTCAGCGCCGCGACGGCAACCATCGGCCCGGTCATCCCGCCGAGCATCATCATGGTGATCTACGGAATCACCGAGCCGCGCGTGTCGATTTCGCAGATGTTCATGGCCGGCATTCTGCCCGGCCTGCTGATGGGGCTGGCCTTGGCGGCGGCGAACTTCGTGATCAGCCGTCGCCACGGCCACGGCGGCGGCGTTGCGCGCGCCAGCCTGCGGGACATCGCGGCAACAGCGCTGAAGGCCGCACCGGCAATCCTGGTGCCGGCAATCATCCTCGGCGGCATTCTGGGCGGCATCTTCACGCCGACCGAAGCGGCAGCGGTCGCCGTCTTCTACGCCATGCTGATCGGATTTCTCCAGGGCACGCTCACGCTCGCCCTGCTGCCGCAGATCTTTCTGCGCTCCGCACTGCTCACCTCCGCGGTGCTCTTGATCGTCTCGACGGCCTCCATCTTCGCCTGGCTGCTGACCGTCTATCAGGTGCCGCAGAGCTTTGCTGCGGCCATCACGGCGCTACCGCTTGGACAAATAGGCACGCTCCTGCTCCTGGCTCTGCTGATCCTGATCTGCGGGCTGTTCATCGACACGATCCCGGCCGTGATCGTACTGACGCCGATCCTGGCGCCCATCGCCTTCAGCGCGGGCATCGACCCGCTGCACTTCGCGATGGTGCTGATTCTGAACCTCACCATCGGAATGGTGACACCACCGGTGGGGCCTGTGCTGTTCGTCATCTGCACAGTCGGAAAGATCCGTATCGAAGTGCTGACCCGAGCGATACTCCCGTTTCTGGCAGTCCAGATCACGGTGCTGCTCGCCATCACCCTGATACCGGATCTCTCCCTCACGATTCCCCGGCTGTTCGGCTACGGGGGCTAAAACACACACATGGGAGGAGTTAAGAGGATGCTCAAACATCTGACGACGCTCGGCCTCTTGGCCGGCGCTGCGCTTCTGACCGCCACCGCGGCGCAGGCCAACACCATCCGTTACGCCCACTTTCAACCGGCCGCGCTGGACCAGCCCAAACATGCCGCCGCGCTTGCCTTCAAGTCGCATGTTGAAGCGGCAACCGGCGGCAGCGTAACGGTCGAGATCTTCCCCGCCAGCCAGCTCGGCGGCGGCAGCGAAGTTATGGAAGGTCTGCAGCTCGGTACGATTCAGCTGGGTGTCGTGCATGACGGGCCGATCGGCTCGACCTTCGCGCCCTTTCAGGTCTTCCAGATCCCCTACGTATTTCCGAACCAGCCGGTGGCATGGAGTGTCCTGGACGGTGACTACGGCGACCGGATCGCAGAAGCGATGCGCGAGCAGACCGGTATTCGTCTGATGGCCTTCGCCGACAACGGCATCCGGCACTTCACCAACAACGAACGTCCGATCACCAGCCCGGCCGATATGACGGGCTTGAAGATTCGCGTTCAGCCCAGCCCGGTGTTTCAGCGCCTGGTCGAGAGCCTGGGCGCCAGTCCCACGGTCATTGCCTGGCCCGAACTGCCCAGTGCGCTCGCCCAGGGAGTCGTCGATGGGCAGGAGAACGGTGTCACCAATATCCTGGCCGCTGATCTTTATGAGAACCAACGGTTCATCTCGCTTGGCGGCCATGTCTACAGCCTGCACGCCTACATGATGAACGACGCCTTCTTCCAAGGTCTCGAGGAGTCCGAACAGCAGGCGGTGCTCGAAGGCATTGAAATCGCCAAGTGGATCCACCGCGGCATGACGGCAGCTCAGGATGCCAACGCTCAAACGATTCTTTCGGACGTGGGTATGGAGGTGACGCCGCTCAGCCCCGATCAGGTGGCTGCCTTCCGCGGCGAGGCGCAGAGCCCGGTGGCCGAGTGGGTTGCCGACCAGGTCGGACAAGACTGGGTCGACGGCCTGTTCGCCGCCGTCGAGAGCAGCCAGTAGCTCCAGAGTCGCCCCCCCCAAACCGCATCTGCTTTGAAAGGGAACAGTGATGCCCTCGCAGGCAACCAAGGTCGTCGTGATTGACGGCGGCTACGATACCTACGACACGGAGCGAGAGGTGCTCGCACCGCTTGGTGCGGAGGTGGTCGTAGCACCCTGCGAGGGCGATTCCCGAAGGGTGATCGAGGTAGCGGGGGATGCCGATGCGATCCTGGTTCGCGAGACCCCGCTGCCAACTGAAACGCTCCAGCATCTCGAGCGCTTGCGGGCGATCGTTCGCTACGGCGTCGGCATCGACCATATCGACCTCGCCTACGCCGCCAGCCGGGGCGTGGCCGTGGCCAACGTTCCGGACTACGGTATAGAGGAAGTGTCAGAGCACGCACTGGGGCTGCTGCTGGCGGTCAAGCGCCGGCTGTTTCAGCGAGACGCGGCGGTACGCGGCGGCCGTTGGGGCGACGTCCGCAGCACACCGATCCACCGCACGCGCGGCAGCACCTTGGGGTTGATCGGTGCAGGACGGATCGGCAGCACATTTCTGGAAAAGGCGCGACCGCTCGGATTCGCCAAGGTTCTGGTCCACAGTCGCGATGCTTTACCCAAAGGCACCGAGGCAGCCGATCCCGCGCGGATCTGCCAGGAAGCCGATGTCATCTCGCTGCATCTGCCGCTGACCCCGCAGACGCACCATCTGATCGACGCCCAAAAGCTGGCATCGATGAAACCGACCGCCATCCTGATCAACACCGCGCGTGGCGGTCTGGTCGACGAGGCGGCCCTGGCCGCAGCTCTCGAGGAAGGCCGACTTCTGGGAGCCGGCCTCGACGTTTTCGACGAAGAACCCCTGCCGAGCGGCAACCCGCTCCGCTCTGCCCCCAACTGCGTTCTCTCCGATCACGCCGCCTGGTACTCAGAGGAAGCCCTGCAGGACCTGCAGCGCAAGGCGGCGGAGGAAGTGCGCCGTGCCCTGCTCGGCCTGCCGCTCGCCAACTCCGTCCTGCCGCGGGTCTGAACCATGGATGCGGTACTGGCGAGACTCCGAGGCAGGGCGATTCCGGTCGTTCGCTGCGAAAGCACAGAGCAAGCCGATGCCTTGAGCGCGTGGCTGATCCACGGCGGCCTGACGATCCTCGAGATCACCACCACCGTGCCCGGTTATGCCGGTTTGGTCACCAAGCTGGCTGCGGACCCGCGTCTCCTGGTCGGTACAGGCACCGTACTGGATGCGGCCACCGCTGAGGCAGCGGTCGAGGCGGGATCGCGCTTCCTGGTGTCTCCCTGCCTCGTACCGGACGTGATCGCTGTCGGAAAAGCGGCGAAAGTCCCCGTTATTCCGGGGGCCGCCACCCCGACAGAAGTCCTGACAGCGCATCGCGCCGGCGCAGCAGCGGTCAAGCTGTTCCCGGCCGAGCAACTCGGCGGTCCCGGTTTCCTGAAGGCCGTCCGTAGCGTGCTGCCGGAAATACCGCTCATGCCAACCGGCGGAATCGCACTGGAACAGGTCCCCGAATACATCTCGGCCGGTGCCTTTGCCGTCGGCCTTGGCAGTCAACTGGCCAGCCAACGCGAGATCGCGGCGGGTGCGCGGGACGAGATTATTGCGCGCGCCATCCGCTTGGCCGGGCGCGACACACCCTGATTCCACAATCCGACCAGAGGAGAGACACGCGATGAACATGCAAGAGCTGATTGCCGGTTTCCGGGAAACCGCGATCGCGTCCTGTGCCGATGCCTGCGACAAGATTGTGGGACGGCGTTGCTACATGGATCACACGATCGCGCCGCGCATCAATGAGGACAAGATTGTCGGACCGGCCGCCACGGTTCTGGAGGTGCCGACCGACGAAGTGCTGCCGCCACTGCATGCCCTGGACCTGATCGATGAAGCCGAGGCCGGCAGTGTGATCTGCATCTCGATTGGTGCCGACGCGGATGTTGCCGTCTGGGGCGGCCTGATGACCGCGGGTGCCGTCGCCAACGGCCATGTGGCCGCAGTCCTGGACGGCGCGGTGCGCGACATCGTGGAGATCCGCCGGGACTTCGGCTTCCCGGTCTACGCGCGCTCTGCCTGCCCCGGCACGACCCTCGGCCGTGCGAAGACCATTGCCTCCCAATTGCCCGTTGAGGTCGGCGGTATCCTGGTGCACCCCGGTGACATCGTCGTCGGGGACGTCGATGGCGTCGTCGTGGTCCCGCGCGAACACGGCGCGTCGGTTCTCGAGCTGGCTCGCGAGATCGACCAGCGCGAAGCCGAGCAGGCGAAGCTGATCGCCAAGGAGAAGTCGTTGCGCAAGGGTCTGGCGAAGTATGGCCGCATCTGAGGGAGCGGACTCCATGTCGGATCTGGTTTGCCTCGGCGAGCCGCTGTTGGAGTTCTCGGCGGTGGCTCGGGATGGAGAGACCGTCTATCTGCAGGGCTACGGCGGCGATACCTCCAACTGTGCCATCGCCGCCGCTCGGCAGGGCGCCAGGGTCGGCTACGTCACGGCCGTGGGAGACGACGCCTTCGGCCGCGAGTTTCTCGATCTGTGGCAGCGGGAGGAGGTTTCGGTAGACGCCATAACGGTCGACCCGCAGGCCCCTACGGGGCTCTACTTCATTACCTACAAGGACGGTTTGCACGAGTTCAGCTACCGCCGTGCCGGTTCGGCCGCGAGTCGGATGCGTCCTGAGACGCTGCCGCTGGACGCGATCCGCAAGGCTCGCATCCTCCACGTCTCCGGCATCAGTCAGGCGATCAGTGATAGCGCTTGCGACGCCGTCTTCACCGCGATCGCTACCGCGCGAGAGTCCGGCACTCAGGTAAGCTACGATACCAACCTTCGTCTCAAGCTCTGGCCCGTGGCACGCGCCCGCGCCATTATCCATGCCGCCATGGCCGAAGCCGATATCGCCCTGCCCGGCCTGGAGGATGCCCAGCAGCTGACCGGCCTGGATGCACCCGATGCGATCGTCGATTTCTATCTGAAACTGGGTCCCAAGGTGGTGGCGCTCACCATGGGCGCAGCCGGCACCCTTGTGGCGACGGCGGATCTGCGAGAGACCGTCCCCGCGCATAAGGTCGACCCACTCGATGCCACCGCAGCCGGCGATACTTTCGACGGCGCGTTCCTAGCACGGCTGCTGGCCGGCGACGGCGTTGTAGACGCCGTGCGCTATGCGAACACGGCCGCCGCGCTTTCGACTCAGGGCTATGGCGCCGTCGCACCGATGCCGACGAAAGACGCAGTTCAGAAAGCGTTGGCCGAGGCAGGGGAGTGACGGCAGGGCAGCCAACTTCGGGAGGCACGGCGTCGGACGACAGGATGCCGGAGCGTACGCCCCAGATTGCCTTCGTCAGCGGCGGAACCGGAGCGATCGGCCGCGCGATCTCCCTTGCCTTCGCGAACGCTGGCTACCGCACCATCGTCGGCGCGATCGACGTCGCCGAAACGACACTGCCGGAAACGGTGGAGGGGCGGTGGCTGGATGTGACGAACCGGGACAGCGTCGAGGCTGCGTTGAGCGACCTCGACGCGCTCTCGATTCTGATCAACTGTGCCGGAGTTACCGCCCGGGAAGGGCGGGAGTTCGATCCCGAAGTCTTCGCAGGAGTCGTCGAGGTGAATCTGACAGGTGCGATGCGCCTGACGATGGCGGCACGACCGCGTTTGCGCGCCGCCGTCCAGGCCGGACGGGACGTTGCCGTGGTCAACGTCTGCTCCATGTTGAGCTTTTTCGGAAGCCCCACGGTGCCGGCCTATGCCGCAAGCAAGGGCGGGCTGCTTCTTCTGACCAAGTCCCTGGCCGGCGCCTGGGCGGAGGACGGCATTCGAGTCAACGCCGTTGCGCCCGGCTACATCGAAACGGACCTGACCCGCCCCTTGCACGACACGCCCGAACTGCGCGACCGGATCGAGCGACGCACGCCGATGCGCCGCTGGGGGCGTCCCGAAGACGTGACCGGCGCCGTGATGTTCCTCTGCTCCGACCAGGCGCGCTTTGTCACCGGAACCGTCATCGCCGCCGACGGCGGCTACTCGGCAATCTGACCGCGAGGAAACTCACCATGCCGGAAGCATCGAGTGTTCACCCCCTGTCGCCTCCCGAGTTGGTGATCGCCGGCGAACCGGAAGACGAGCGGGTCTGGGTGCCGCAGGCGCCGAATGTCTGGTTCCGGCCGCTGCTGCTCAACCGCGTGCAAGGCCAATGGTGCAACCTGCTACGGGTTCGCAAATCCGGCGTCCTCAGCCGACACAGCCATCCGGCGCCGGTGCACGGTTACGTTCTGCGCGGAAGCTGGCGCTATCTGGAACATGACTGGATCGCCCAGGCCGGAGATTTCGTCTTCGAGCCGCCCGGAGAGACCCATACGCTCGTGGTCGACGCGGATGCCGAGGAGATGGTGACTTTTTTCAGCATCTCCGGCGCGATGATCTACCTGGACGAGGACGACAAGGTCATCGGACGCGACGATGTCTTCACAAAGATCGACATGTGCCGTGCGCACTATGCCGACTGCGGCCTGGGCGCGGACTACGTCATGCAGTTCGTGCGCTGACCGCTACGACCGTCTTGCAACCGACCGTATCCGGCCGACTCTTACGAAGCCAGCCTCATCAGGTCGCCGCGCTGCCAGGCTCGTCCGCCGTCGCGGAATCGCCACTCGGCGCGCCGTCGACGCCCTCTTTGGCCTCACCGGCCGAGGACTTGGCCGCTTTCGCGCGACTCGCCCGGGCTCGGGTGGTCTTCGGCGCCGTCGCCTTGGATGCTGCCGGTGCCGTGTCGCCGGCCTCGCTATCCTCTACAGCCGCTCCACTCCCCGACGTCTCGCCCTCGCTGGAAGCTGTGCGGCGGCGGCGCGGTGCGCGGCGCGGACGGTCGCCCAGCATCTTGCGGAGCCCCTCGTCAGCCCCTTCCTCAGCCGACCGCGGCGGCGTCGCCGCCCGACCTTCGACATCGGACGTCGCCTCGACATCGTTCTCTTCCTCGGGACGGTGGGCCGTCAATACAGACGCCCGCTCGTCCTTGCGGGACACTGGCTCGCGACTCTGCCGCCGGGCACGCCGCTCGCTCAGGGGCGGTGCCGTTTCAAAAGGCTTCGCGCCGCTCTCACTGCCAGAGGGTTCGGCCGTTGAGGTCTCCGTATCCCGAACCGACTTTTCGCGGCCTTCGTCGCCGATACCCGTTTCAACCGCTTCGGCAGGGCGTTCGTCCCGGCCGCTGCGGCGATCCTGGAACCGCGGGCGCTCGTCCCGGCGATAGTCGTCGCGCCGGTGCGGGCGCTCTCGCCCGCCGCCGTTGACCTGCGCGGGCGGGCCACCGCCGTGGGCCGCCTGGCCCTCTTCGTCAGCCTCGTCGCCGTCGCTGTCATCCTGGCTACGCACCTGCCGATCATCGCCGCTCAGGCGCTGGCGATCGCGGTTCTCGTCCGGATCGGTGGAATCGTTCAGAACGCGGAAATAGTGCTCCGCGAACTGCAGGAAGTTCTCCGTCAGGATACGGTCGCCCGAAACCTGCGCATCACGGGCCAGCGCAAGGTACTTGTCATGTACCTGTTGCGCCGTTCCACGCACGCGCCCCTCGGGCCCGTTGCTGTCGAAGGTTTGATTGCGGTTGGGCACATTAGGTCTGCGCCCGGAGCGACCGCGGCCACGCCGTTGATTATTACCTTGTCTCATCCGTCGCTTACGTCATGAAGCCAAATGTTGACGGTGTCGCCCCACAAAGACCGACAGCCCACTCATGCCGGCATGCGCGCCCAAGCTCCCGACCCTCGGGAATAGGCGCTGGTTCTGTGGGACTGGATCGGCGTCCGGACTTCTGCCCCCACGGACGCGCCGGAGCCGCGCACGGCTCACGAAGGTGAAGGTAGAGACAGACGCGGCGCATTCCAACAGTTTTTTTATCGCGCGAGCGCAAGACAGCGTGGCGTCCCGGACAGATCGGCCTTGATCTCGATCTTCGAGAAGCCTGCAGCCCGGCCAAGAGCCGAAACGGCAGCCGCCTGCCCGGCCCCCAGTTCCAGCAACGCCCAACCCTCGGGCGCCAGCAACGCTGGCAGGCCCGGAACCAGCTGCCGATAGGCGACCAGCCCGTCAGATCCGGCGTAAAGGGCACCAGGCGGGTCGTAAACGGCAACCTCGGGCGCCAAACCCGCCCCTTCTTCGACATAGGGGGGATTGCAGAGAATCGCATCGAAAGGGCCGACGACTGCTGCCGTCCAATCCATAACCGCGAAGGCGGCCCGCCGTGACAATCCCAGATCAAGGGCATTGGTGCGAGCCGTCGCCAGGGCAGCGGGCGAGAGATCGACCCCGATCCCCCAGGACTCCGGGCGTTCGCTGAGCAACGCCAGCAGCAGACATCCGCTGCCAGTGCCCAGATCGAGCAGCCGACTCGGCCGGCGAGCGCTGAGGCGCTCGAGAGCCGCCTCCACAAGGGTTTCGCTATCTGGGCGCGGGTCGAGGGTCTCTGGAGAAAGCCGAAAACTGAGCCCCCAGAACTCTCGCCGGCCGAGTATCCGCGAGACCGGTTCGCGAGACGCCCGCCGGGCCACAAGACTCTCGAAGGTCGCTGCCTCCAGGTCGTCAAGCGTCCGCTCGGGCGACGTCAGCAGCCGTTCCGGCGGCAACCTCAAGGCCTCGGCCAGCAGCAGGCGTGCATCGCGCCTCGGCTGTTCCACCTCAGCTGCCCTGAGACGACGCGTCGCCGCGCAGAGCGCCAGTCCAACCGTCAGGTCCGTCGAGAGCTGGCTCACTGCATGAGAGCCAGCCGTGCCGCCTGATCCTCGGAGATCAGGGCCTCGATGACCTCGCCGAGGGCTTCGCCAGCGACCACCTTATCCAGCTTGTAAAGCGTAAGATTGATGCGGTGGTCGGTGACGCGACCTTGCGGGAAGTTGTAAGTGCGAATGCGCTCCGAACGATCGCCGGAACCGACCTGGCTCTTGCGGGCCGCAGCGTACTCTTCCTCGCGACGCTGGCGTTCGGCATCGTAGATCCGGGCGCGCAGCATCTTCATCGCCTTCGCCTTGTTCTTGTGCTGGGATTTTTCGTCCTGGCATTGCGCGACGATACCGGTTGGCAAATGGGTGATCCGCACGGCGGAATCGGTGGTGTTGACATGCTGACCGCCCGCGCCTTGAGAGCGGTAGGTGTCGATCCGCAGATCCTTATCCTCCACTTGGAGGTCCACTTCCTCGGCCTCGGGCAGAACAGCGACAGTGGCAGCGGAGGTGTGAATGCGCCCACCCGACTCCGTCACCGGTACGCGCTGCACGCGATGCACACCGGACTCATACTTCAGCTTGGCAAAGACGTCCTGACCGGCGATTTCCGCACTGCCGTTCTTGAGGCCGCCCAGATCGGTCTCTTCGACGTCGAGTACGCTGAAACGAAAGCCCTCCAGCTCTGCCCAGCGCTGGTACATGCCGAACAGCTCCATGGCGAAAAGCGACGCTTCTTCGCCCCCTGTGCCGGCGCGAACCTCCAGGATGGCGTTGCGCGCATCCGCTTCGTCCTTGGGCAACAGCAGAATCTTGACCTGCTGCTCCAACTCCGGAAGTCGCTGCTTGACGTCGCGGTACTCCTGTTCGGCCAGGTCGCGCAGGGCGGCATCCCCTTCCGAATCCTGGCGCAGAGCGTCCAGGTCGTCCAGCTCGTCGCGGGCGCTGCGATAGGCGCGAATGCCCTCCACCACCGGCGTGAGGCTGGAGAATTCCTTCAGCTTGCCTGTGTAGTCCGCCGAGCCGGGATCGGCGTGCTCGGCAATCAAGGCCTGCAGCTCTTCGAAACGCGAAACCACACGCGCCAACTTGTCATCCAAACTCACGCTTTATCCTCGTTCTCACGCTCGCTGAGCCGAAACAGCCGGACCAGCAGAGCCTCAAGTTCCGCGGTATCGCGACCCTCGGCAGCAGCCAGACGCAAGGCTTCGCTTGGATCGTGCAGAAGCCGCTTGATCAACAGGCGGGTCGCCTCCTCGGAGTCGTTGGGGGCACCGCGCAGAACCTCTAACCGAAGATCCTCGAAGCGGCGACGCAGGGCGGTTACCGCCGGCACGGCCGCGCGTTCGGCGTGCTGGCGCAGAAACGCGCCCAGTTCGGCCTCCAGTATCGACCAAGCCGCGCCGGCGACCGCCTCCCGTTCCTCCTTGCCACGCAAGGCGAGCCCTTCCAGATCGTGGAGATCGTAGAGGAAGACGTCGTCGAGCTCGGCCACGTCCGGCGCGACATCGCCGGGAATCGCCGCGTCGACGAGAAAGATCGGCCGCCGCCGGCGCGCCTTCAAGGCCGCAGCCATGTGACCGCGGTCCAGCACATACTCGCTGCCGCCGAGCGCCGAGATCACGATGTCCGCGCCCGCCAGGGCCGCCGGCAGCTCTGTCCAGTCGCGGCGATGGCAGCCGATGCGCTGCGCCGCCCGCTCGGCACGCCGTTCGACCGGGTGAGCCACTGCCAGTTCGGCCAGGCCGGTCAATTGCAGTTCCTCCGCCAGCAATTCACCCATTTCCCCGAACCCGAGAAGCAACGCCCGGCAGCGTCCGAGATCGCCGTGGATCTGCCGGGCGACCTGCAGGGCCGACGCAGCCAGCGTCACGGGCCGTTCGCCGATATCCGTTTCGCTGCGGATACGCTTGGCCGCGGCGTAGGCCGCCTGCAGCGATTGCTCCAGGATACCGCTCACCTGACCGACCGCGGCGGCCCGCTTGTGGGCCGACTTGACCTGGCCGAGGATCTGAGGTTCGCCGACGATCTGGCTGTCTAGGGACGCGGCCACCGCAAAGAGATGCCGAACCGCCACGGCACCGCGGCGTGTCGCGATCAAGTCACTCAAGCTTTCCGCAGTTGCGCCGCCCCAGTCGGCCAGACGGGCAATCAGTGTCGCCGGATCCGCGGCCGGCGCGCTGGTGAGGATCTCCACCCGGTCGCAGGTGCAGATCACCAGCACAGGCGTGACGCCGCTCGCCGCCAGTTCCGCCAGGCGACTCGCCTGATCTTCTTCCTCGACGTAGAGCCGATGCCGCAGATCCGCAGACGCGGTGCGATGATTGACACCGACGATGAGCAGATCATCGAGCGGAGATGCGGCGACGGCGGCGGACGGACAGGACGGCAGGGAGGCGGAGTCGGCCACGGCGCAGCTCCGCTAAGCGCGGGCGGCGTGCCGGTCCTGCCCTTGGAATGTCTTGGCAGACGCTGGCGCGCCCCTCATGGCAGGGACCGCGAAAGACGGGCAGCGGGTCACTCGGCCGCCTCGGCCTCTGCACCGGCCTTTTCGGCCTCGACTGCCGCGGCCTTCTCCTCGACCAGCCTCACCAGATGATCGACGATGCTGTCGTCCTTCAAACGATGGTGCGGCAGTCCGCCTATGTAGACCTGATGCGTGCCCTTGCCGCCGCCCGTGAACCCGATATCGGTCATGGTCGCCTCGCCCGGCCCGTTGACCACGCAGCCGATCACCGACACCGTCAGCGGCGTGGTGATGTGCGCCAGCCGCTCCTCCAGCACCTTCACCGTCTCGATCACATCGAACTGCTGGCGCGCGCAGGACGGGCAGGAGATGACGTTGACGCCGCGATGGCGCAGACCCAGCGTCTTCAACATCTCGAAGCCGACCCGCACCTCCTCCTCCGGCTCGGCGGACAGCGAGACCCGCACGGTGTCGCCGATCCCCGACCAGAGCAGCATGCCCAGGCCGATCGAAGACTTGACCGTGCCGGAGCGCAGACCGCCTGCCTCCGTGATGCCGATATGCAGTGGGTAGTCGCAAGCCTCCGCCAAACCCTGGTAGGCCGCCACGGCAAGGAACACGTCGGAGGCCTTGACCGAAATCTTGAACTCGAAAAAATCCTCGTCTTCCAGATATTTGGCGTGATTGAGAGCGCTTTCCACCATCGCCTCGGGGCAAGGCTCTCCGTAACGTTCCAGCAGCTCACGCTCCAAGGAACCGCCGTTGACGCCGATGCGAATCGCGCAGCCGTGATCGCGCGCCGCCTTGACCACCTCGCGCACGCGGTCGCGGCTGCCGATGTTGCCCGGATTGATGCGCAGGCACGCGGCGCCTGCCTCGGCCGCCTCGATGCCGCGCTTGTAGTGGAAGTGGATGTCGGCCACGATCGGCACGGTCACTTCCGGCACGATTTCCTTCAGGGCAGCGCTGGACTCCGGATCGGGCACGGAAACGCGCACGATATCGGCACCGGCCACCTCCAGGCGGCGGATCTGCGCGATGGTCCCGGCCACGTCCGTTGTCGGCGTATTGGTCATGGACTGCACCGAAATCGGCGCATCGCCGCCAACCGGGACCTTGCCGACATGAATCTGGCGCGACTTGCGCCGGATAATCTCCCGGTAGGGACGAACCGCGGACATCGCCTGCTCCTCGAGATTTGCGCGCTTACAGTACCGCGCCGTTCCCGTGCAAAATGCCGTTCCCGGCGGCATTCTTCAAGGCGAGATGGCGTCCGGACACGGTAAGCAGCCCCTCCCTCGCCCGAAACATCTTAGAACCGCAGCCCAAAGGGCGATTCGCGCCCTGGATGAGATCGCAAGAGCGATCTCGCCCGAAACAATTCCGATCTTAGGGCGTCGCCTGCCCCGACAGCAGGGCCTGCGGCTCCAGAGACACGCCGCGCAGCACGATGCCAGACCCGCCGAGCGGCGGTGCCGTTCGACCATCCACCGTCACCGCCAACCCGCCGGCGTTGCCGGTTTCCAACGTCAGCCCCTGCTGGTTGGGTACTCGGTAGGCGTCGCCCGCCCGCAGCACGCGCGTGATCAGGAGATTGTCGTCAGCACTGCGGACCTGAACCCAGGAATCCGACGTGGCCGTCAGGGTAACGCGGGATTCGACATTGCCGACCCCATACACCCGACCTGCGCCCTCGTCGTCCGACTCGCTCGGCAAATCCGGCGCCGCCGGAATGTCGGAGTCCGGCGTCTCCGTTGCCACGGCGGCAATTTCGGCCTCCGGTTCCGCCACAGCATTGGCCTCAACCGCGCCTGCGATCTCTGTGGCCTCGGCGACCGTCGGCTCGACCGCTTCGCCGGCAACGGTGGCCTGAGGCGCGGAGGGGTCGGCGGAACGCCCCGGGACCCCCGGTGCCGGCTCGGCCTGAACATCGTCAGCCGGCTCAGCAACAGCATCCCGAGCCGCTTCAGGCTGCGGCGGCAAAGCGGCCATCTCGGCTGCCGGTACCTGCTCGTTCGCGCGGTCCAAGTCGCGGGGCGTCTGCGAAAGTTGTCGCGCGGAGTTGCCGAGAGGCGGTGGCGGTGTAACCGGGGGCTGGGCCGCATCGTCGTCGAGCCGCGGCACATCCGCGATCTCTGCAGTTGCGGTCTCCCCAGCGGGGGCCGGATTCCCGTCCGAGTTGCCGCGCGGTGCGTCGGGCACGTCGGCAACGGTGTGTCCGGCAGTCTGACGCAGGAGATCGTCGAGCAAATTGTTCTGATTGGCGTAGTACCATCCGCCATAGGTCAGGGCGATCAGCAGGACCGAGATGACGACCAGCGCGCCCCCAGGTAGCTTGCCCTCTGGCTTAGGTGCCGGAAAGTGGAGGCTCTGCTTACGATCCAGTCCCGCGATCTCGGACCTGAAACGCTCGACGAGAAACTCGGAATCGAGATCGAGATACTCGGCATAAGAGCGCACGAACCCGACGGCGTAGGTTGTTCCAGGCAATTCGGCGTAGCGCCCCTCCTCGATCGCCTGAAGATAGACGCGTCTGATTCGCAGATTGGCGGCGACATCGGCCACTTCCTGATCGCGTTGCCTGCGAGCCCGCGCCAGCATCGCACCGACACTGTCCCGCTCCGCTTGCCGGTTCTGCTCGTGATCCTCGCGGAGCTCCGCCTCAAGCGCACGTTCGGCCATAATCATTTCCCTCGCGGCGGTGTCCCCGACAGTCCCGGACACCCAGCCAGTACGACACAGGCGTTGCCGGCCGCCCGTCCCTTTATGCGCGATAAAGACCGCGCAAAGCTCTTACCTGTGATGGAGGCGCCGAAACGACTCCGTTGGCTTGAACCTGCGACAGTGTCGTGTGCAAAGAGTTAGCAAATTCTAGGTTGAGGCCGCAAATCATACAGATTTGCGGGATTTTTTTGCCAATCAAGGTCTTTTTGGGCGGCGACCGCCTGGCGAAGAGCCCTTCAAAGGGCGCTCAACCGCAGTTTCGCATCAGATCGAAACGCCGCGATCACGTGCATAGGCACGCAGCAGGCCGCGTACGCTGGCATGCGGAAGGCCGGCGAGATGGTGCAGATAGGCCTGCAGCGGCCCCAACTCGAGCGACCGCAACATCAACTTGACCGGGCCGATGCCCGGCGGAGGCATGGAGAGGATCCGAAAACCCGCCCCGATCAGCGCCATAGCCTCCAGGGGATGGCCCGCCGCCTCGCCGCAAAGCGACAAGCGCACGCCCGCATCGTCGGCCTGACGCGTGAGACTGAGCAGGAACGATAGGGCCGGCGGCGAAAGAATGTCGTAGCGCCGCGCTAGCCGCGGATTGCCGCGATCGGAGGCGAAGAGGAACTGCAAAAGATCGTTGGAGCCGACGGAAACGAAATCGACAAGGTCGAACAAGGTCGGAAGCTGCCACGCCAGCGCCGGCACCTCCAACATGACCCCCGTCTCGCCACGGGCCGGCACCTCGCCGCCCTTGGCGCTCTGCCGCTGAACCTCCCGCTCCAGGAGATGCTTGGCGCGTACGAACTCGCTCACCTCGGCAATCATCGGAAACATCACCCGCAGGTCGCGTCCGGCGGCCGCGCACACCAGTGCACGCAGCTGTTGCCGCAGCATCGCCGGCCGGTCGAGTCCGATGCGGATGGCCCGCCAACCCATCGAGGGATTGTCGTCTTCCGTCCCGCCCCAGTACGGCAGCACCTTGTCGCCACCGACATCGAGAGTCCGGAAGGTCACGGGCTTGCCCTCGGCCTGATCGAGTACACGCGCGTAAAGCTCGACCTGGGCCGCAACGTCGGGGAAGGAATCCCGCACCATGAAAGGAACCTCGGTGCGGTAGAGGCCTACACCGTCGGCACCGCTGGCGTGAAGCTGGGGCAGATCGACCAACAAGCCCGCGTTGACCTGCAGACTGACCGCAACGCCATCGCGCGTAACGGCCGGAAGATCGCGGGTCGCGGCAAAGAGCTGACGCCGTTCCTCCCCGACACGAATCGCTTCCACGAAGGAATCCCGGATTCCGGAGCGCGGGCGCAACAGCACCTGGCCGCTGACCCCGTCGACCACCACGACGTCGTCCTGTCGGGCCCGGGTCAAGACGTCGCGGCAGCGCCCCACCATGGGAATGCCCAGGGCGCGCGCGACGATCGCGACGTGGGCGGTCGGCGAGCCCTCCTCCAGCACAACGGCTTTCAGCTTGGCGGCATCGTAGTCCAGCAGATCCGCGGGACCGAGACTGCGGGCAAGCAGCACGGTGTCGTCGGGCAACCCCCGATCCTCCGCCGACCCGGCACTGCCAAGAAGGTGATGGAGCAACCGATTGCCCAGATCCTCGAAATCGGCGTAGCGCTCGCGCAGATAAGGATCCTTGACCCGGTTCATCCGGGTGCGCAGGTCGTTCTGTACCCGCTGCACCGCCGCCGCCGCCGACAGGCCGCCTTGGACCTGCTCGCGAATCCGCTCCACCCAGCCGCGGTCCTCGGCGAACATCCGATAGGTTTCCAGCACCTCCTGATGCTCGCCGCCGTCGGCCAGCTCGTCGCGCGCCAGCAGATCGTCGAGTTGGCCGTACATTGCCTTGAGGGCAGCATCCAACCGCTTGAGTTCCACTGCAGGATCCTCGGCCACCACCTGGCGGATCACGATCCCGCGGTCGTGCAGCACGACTCTGCCGATCGCCAAACCCTCATTCAGCACGACCCCACCGAAGCGCGCCGGCAGCGCCTCCGAGGTGTTGAGGGAGCCGCTGCCCATCGTAACGGCCAGATCACCCGAGCTCAGCAGCTCGGCGAGCACCATCGCGACCGTCTCCAGCGTCTCGATCTCTTCCTCGCCGTAGTGGCGCGAGGCCCGGTTCTGCACCGCCAGCACGCCTAGAACACGGCCGTCGCGCAGCACCGGGACACCGAGCATGGAGTGGTAGATTTCCTCGCCGGTTTCCGGCCGATAGGCGAAGTTCGGATGATCCTGGGCGTCCGGTAGGCTCAACGGACGGGCATGGGCGGCAATATCCCCGACGATACCTTCGCCGAGCCGCAAGCGGGTCCGGTGGACGGCCTCTGGACTGAGGCCTTTGGTCGCAAAAAGCTCGAGCACCTCGCCGGCGCGCAGCAGGTAGAAGGAGCAGACCTCCGCCACCATGTCGTCGGCGATCAAAGCGACCGTGCGGTTGAGCCGGTCCTGAACCGAGCCGCCGCCCTTCATGAGGTCGCGTAGCTGCCGCAAGAGGCGTCGCGAACCAATCCATCCGAGGGTCTGCGGCGGCGTCATTCCCAAAATCGCTCCTTCGCGAGCCGGTCCGCAGGGACTGTCGAAGCGACTGCTCCTGCTGATGCTCAGACGGTAGGAGACCTAGCTCATCTTACCTGCACCCGAGCAAGGTCGGCCGACCGCACCTCCGCCTACACGGCGTCCAAACCGTAGGCCGTATGCAGGCTGCGCAGCGCCAGCTCGGTATAGGCTTCGGAGATCAAAACGCTGACCTTGATCTCGGAGGTCGAGATCACCTGAATGTTGATGCCCTTGTCGGCGAGGGTCTTGAACATCTTCTGCGCAACGCCGGCATGGCTGCGCATGCCGACGCCGATCACCGAGACCTTGACCACGTCGGAGTCCTGCAGCAACTCGCCGAAGGCCAGCTCCGCCTGACGCCCGCTCAACAGCTCGACGGCGCGCGCCAGATCGTGCTTGGTGACGGTGAAGGTCATATCCGTGCGCTCGCCGTCGCCGGACACGGACTGCACGATCATATCGACGTTGATCGCCGCCTCTGCGAGCGGCCCGAAAATCGAGGCTGCGAAACCGGGCCGGTCAGGAACCCCCATCAGGGTGATCTTCGCCTCGTCGCGGCTGTAGGTAACGCCGCTTACCACTGCCTGTTCCAAGATTTCGTCCTCGTCTACCACCAGCGTTCCGGGTGCATCCGAAAAGGAAGAGCGGACCTGCACACGGACGCGATGCTTCATGGCCATCTCGACCGAGCGGGTCTGCAGCACCTTGGCCCCCAGCGAGGCCATCTCCAGCATCTCTTCGTAGGTAACCTTTTCGAGCTTTCGCGCCTTCGCCACGATCCGCGGATCGCTGGTGTAGACGCCGTCGACGTCGGTATAGATGTCGCAGCGCTCCGCGCCCAATGCGGCGGCCAGAGCAACACCGGACGTGTCCGTCCCACCGCGACCGAGCGTGGTGATACGGTTGCGCTCCGGCTCCAGCCCCTGGAAGCCTGCGATCACGGCTACCTGTCCCTCTGCGAGGCGACGCTCCAGCTCATCCGTCTCGATCCGCTGAATACGTGCCGACCCATGTGCCGCGTCGGTGACCACCGGGATCTGCCAACCCTGCCAGGAACGGGCGGCGACTCCGTCGGCCTGCAAAACAAGCGCCAGCAGGCCGGCCGTCACGTTCTCGCCCGAGGAGACGACCGCGTCGTACTCCCGCAGGTCGGCCAAGGCCGCAGCATCCTTAACCCAGCCGACCAGCTTGTTGGTTTCACCGGCCATGGCGGACACGGTGACGACAACCTGATGGCCTGCCTCCACCTCGCGCCGCACGCGCCGGGCGACGTTGCGAATATGTTCCAGGTCGGCGACCGAAGTGCCGCCGAATTTCATAACGATGCGGGCCATCGTGAAGTCCGACCAACGGTTTTGGAAACGCCCCGCCGCCCAAGCGGCCCGTTTGGCGAACCAGGACAGGCGGCAGGTTGCCGCGAGGAGGCGCGCTATCCATACTTGGGAAGCTGTGGAAAAAGCAAGCAAACCCCTTGGCCACCGCCTCGATGATACAAGGTTTTCGTGTAGCGAAGAACGTTTTTCCACCTTCCCTGAAACAGCTCTCCGGCGAGGTCCACCAATGGCAAGCAGCACTGCAGAGGCACAAGAGGCAAAGCCGGAGACCGCCGAAAGCTCGGTGATTACCGGCGAACTGGAAAAGTTCGGCCGCTTGGCGGCAACCTGGTGGGATCCGGATGGCGAGATGAGACCGCTGCACCGTCTCAATCCGACACGCCTCGCCTATCTGCGCGATGCCGCCTGCCACCGGTTCGGCCGCGACCCGCGCGCCGACAGACCCTTGTCAGGGCTGACGGCGGTCGACATCGGCTGCGGCGGCGGCCTGATCAGCGAACCGTTGGCGCGCCTTGGAGCAGAGGTGCTGGGCATCGATGCCACAGCGGAGTCGCTGGAAGTCGCTCGCCGGCACGCGGCGGAGGCCGGTTTGATGGAAACGGGCAAGGCATCGGCAGGGCCTCGATTGTCCTATCGGCAAGCGACGGCCGAGCAGCTCCTGACAGAAGGTGCCTCGTTCGACCTGGTGGTCACCCTGGAGGTGGTCGAGCACGTGGCCGATCCGGCAGCCTTTCTGGGCACCTGCGGCCGGTTGGTCGGCGATGGCGGTCTGCTGGTGCTCTCGACCTTGAACCGAACGCTAAAGGCTCTTGCCCTGGCGAAGATCGGCGCCGAGTACGTTCTGCGCTGGTTGCCGGCCGGGACGCACGACTGGCGGAAGTTCGTGCGGCCCCACGAAGCCGCCGCGGCCTTGAGGGCAGCAGGCCTCACCGTTGGTGACGCCAGCGGTCTCGTCTACAATCCGCTGACCGACGGCTGGCGCCTCGCCAAACGCGATCTCGACGTCAACTACATGATGACCGGATTGCGGAGCCAAGACGCTTAGCCTCCGGAGTTTTTAACCAGATTCACCGTAAGATTGCTTGCCCGCACGAGCTAGACTCCATAGCTTCCGATGCTCGGATAAGACGTGAAGGCAGGTTGTTTACCCGTGGATACACTCGCGCCCGACGCTATCGGCCACGAAAAGCTGCGCTGGCTCTACAGACATTGGCGGGCCAAGGGACGAGAGCGTGCAGCGGACGAAGCGCGCAACGACAAAGGATCCGAGCCGGATTGGCTTCTGCCACGCCGCGACCAGATCGATCCCTTAGAACTCGACCCTGGACTCCTGCCTCATATTCTGCTCGCCGAACTGGTCAACGATGACCTTCCCTCGGCGGAGACAGGAGAAGCGACAGCCAGGTACGACGCGCGCGGACGCCAGCGCTGGCGTTTCCGCCTTGTGGGTACGACCGTCGCCAAAGCCGCCGGCTTCGACCCGACCTGGCATTTTTTGGACGAGGCTCTGCCCGGAGCCTACGGCGACTACGTACTCGACCTCTACGATAGATTGCGCCGCTTTCGTATGCCCGTGTACTCCGAAAGCGCTTATCTGGCACCGAACAAGAGCGAGGTCATCGAACAAGCCACTCTGCGGCTGATGCTGCCCTTGACAGGGCCCGCGGAGACGGCGCAGCGACATGATTCGGTGAAGCCCGAGACCGAGAAACTTGGTCCGCAGGCCGATGCAGCGGCCGCTCAGGATCTACTCGCCCCGGTTCACTTCGTACTGTCGGGGCAGGTCTTCATCAATCATACGACGGAGGAGAAGCGGGGCGTGCTGGTCGAGGGCCCCGTCGACCAGGGTCTACGCGCTTTCATCGACGGCGACTGATCGCGCAGCCTCTCCCGCCTGTCCGGCAACCCGCCACGACGCTGCCTCCACGGCAGATCCCAGTCTAGAGCAGGATCGCCTCAGGTGGACTCGCCCTGGCGATCCCACCTGAGGCGTGAATCCTACTCTCATCATAAGTCTAGAGGGCGATTCACGTCTCAGGCGAAAGCGAAGCGCTTCCGCCTGAGACGATCGCGC
>JANQPZ010000315.1 GCA_028285215.1 Rhodovibrionaceae bacterium
CGGCGCCGCTGCGCACGAAGAGGGCACCGCCTGCGCCCAAACCGCCACCGCCACCATTGCTTGCGTCGACGCCACGCGCAACAGCGTTCTCGATGGTGAGGTTGCTGATATCGAGACTGCCGGAATTCACGAAAAAAGCGCGGCCGGCGCCGTTGGCATTAATGGTGTGGTTGCCGCCCTGGATGACGAGGTTGCCATCGATCATCGGCAGCGACTGGGTCAGCGTAATACTGCCGGTCAAAGCGATGGTGCCCGTCGCGGCGCCGGTATTGGCATTGATAATGGCGGCGCGCAGGTCCGCCTCGTTGTTGATCGCCCAGGCCGGTGACGCTGCCAGAGTCAGCAGCAGCGCCGCGCTGGCCGGCAAAGCATGTCTCGTTTTCCGGGAAACCTCAGCCACCCTTGGGACTCCACCCGCATGACGGGTGCAACATAGGCTAGGGCCCAGGTCGCCCGGCAACATCGGCCGGCACTTAGCGTCAGGTTTCCTGCGCTTCTTGGATAGTGACTGCAGCTTTTGGACAGAGGAGCGGCGGACCGCCGGTGTGACCGAGCCTGTCGCGGCTCCGCAGTCAGAGGCCGTCGCGCAGCGTCTCGACAGGATTGCGGCCGTAGCGCCGGCGGTAGTCGCGCGCGAAGCGGCCCAGATGCGCTAAGCCCCAGCGCCGCGCGATCTCGGCAACGGTCGTCCCGGGTTCGGCGCGGCGCAGATCGCGATGCGCGCCCTCCAGGCGCGCGGCTCTCAGATAGGCCATGGGCGAGAGGCCGGTCGCCTCTACGAAAGCGGCCTGCAGGGTTCGCAGGCTGCAGCCGGCCGCCTGGGCCAGGTCGATCAGCGAAATCTTCTCGCGGGCATGTGCCTCGATGAACTCGCGCGCCCGCTTGACGTGATAGGGCAGCGCGCCGGAGCGCTGCGCTCGGGCGGCGAAGTCCTCCAGGCTGTTGGGCAGCGCCGTCAACAGCTGAACCAGCAGCAGGTCTTCCCAAGCCGCGAGCACTGGCGGACCGATGGTGCCCGGCGGTGCGGAATCGAGCTGATACGCCACGAAGTGTACGCTCTGGCGCAGATGTCGCCCCGCCGCGCTCTGCAGATCGGCGGCGGCCCGGAAGCGCAGGTCAACACCCGCGGCGCCGGGGCCGAAGAGCGCCTCGGCCTGGTCGCGCAGACGGGCCAGCGGGACGTTGAGCGCGAAACCGCCAAAATCGCACTGCTCCGCAACCATGGGCCGACGCATGTCGCGCATGTAGGCCCGGTCAGCAGACATGTTCAGCGCCTCGCAGCCCTGGTCGATGGTGCCGCTTCCCGAGGTGACGAGACCGAATACGAAAGTCTCCTCCTCTGCGTCGCGCGAAGACAGCTCGAGCGAGACCTCGCCGAAGGAGACGTGAAATAGCACAAGATCCGCCAGCTGCGCGGCACAGACCCGCGCCTCGAAGCCTCGCCGCGAGCCGTGGAAAGTCAGGTCGTGTCGGCCGAGTTCGCGCTCCATGATGGCGCGGAATTCGTCAAGGTCGCTCGATTTGAGCAGGCTGTGCCGGTCGAGATAGCCCATGGCGTGGTCTGGCTGCGGGTCTGTCAGGGGAAGAGGGGCGCGGCAGAACTATCACAGGTAGACCGGCCGGTGTAGCGGCGCTTTGGTCTGCCGCTCCGCCCGGCGGCAGCTTCACCTGGGGCATCCATCCGGAAGGCGCTCTAAACGTTCAGCAGCAGGTGTTCGCGCTCCCAGGAGGAGATGACCTCCTGGTAGGCGTCCAGTTCGGCGTTCTTCACCGTCGCGACGGCGGTCACGAACTCCTCGCCCAGAAGCTCGCGCAGCGGCTTGGTGCGGGTGAAGCGGTAGAGCGCGTCGTAGAGGGTGCGCGGCAGCGTGTGGGCCAGGCGGTAGGCGCTGCTCTCCTGCGGCTTGCTCGGCTTCAGGCGGCCGGTCATCCCCAGGTAGCCGCAGGCCAGCGAGGCGGCGACCGCCAGGTAGGGGTTGGCGTCGGCGCCGGCGACCCGGTTCTCCACCCGCCGCGCTTCAGGCTCGGAGTTGGGCACCCGGAAACCGACCGTGCGGTTGTCGAAGCCCCAGTGGGTGTTGATCGGCGCGTCGGCGTGGGGGATCAGCCGGCGGTAGGAGTTCACGTTGGGCGCCAGCAGCGGCATGGTCGAGGGCAGGTGGCGCTGCAGCCCGCCGATGTAGCTGAGGAACAGCTTGGAGGAGCTGCCGCGGGTGGTGCTGAAGAGGTTGCGGCCGCTCTGGGAGTCGGTCAGCGACTGGTGGATGTGCATGGAGCTGCCGGGCTCGCCCTGCATCGGCTTGGCCATGAAGGTGGCGTAGACCTTGTGCCGCAGGCCGGCCTCGCGCACCGTCCGCTTGAAGAGGAAGGCCTGGTCGGCGGCGGCCAGCGCCTCCTGGTGATTGAAGTTCATTTCCATCTGCGCCGCCCCGGCCTCGTGGGTCAGGGTGTCGATGTCGATGTTCTGCGCCTCGCAGAAGTCGTAGACCTCCTCGAACAGCGGATCGAACTCGTTGACGGCATCGACGCCGTAGGCCTGGCGGGAGGTCTCGCGCCGGCCGGAACGTCCGATCGGCGGCTGCAGCGGATAGTCGGGGTCGTCGTTGATGTCGACCAGGTAGAACTCCAGCTCGGTCGCGACGATCGGCTGCCAGTTCTTGGCCTGGAACAGCGCCAGCACCCGCTTCAGCAGGTGGCGGCTGGCGAAGGGCACCGGCCGGCCGTCGAAGTAGTAGGGGTCGCAGATGATCTGCGCCGTCGGCTCCTCGTACCAGGGCACGACGCGGATGCTGACGGGGTCCGGCTCCAGGTAGACGTCGGACATCGTGTCGGCGATGACGTTCTCCGAGTCGTGAGGATAGCGCCCGTTGACCGTCTGCACGAAGATCGCCTCCGGGATGCGCAGCCCGCGCTTCACGCCGCGCACGAACTTGTCGGCCGGCAGGATCTTGCCGCGCGCGATGCCGGCCATGTCCGGCACCAGGCATTCGACCTCTTCGATACGATGGTCCTTGAGGAATTCCTCGATGTAGGACATGGACTACTGTCTCTCTCCGGAGGTAGATGCCTCCAGCTACCACCTGCCTCCGCGAAGCGTCCAGAGCCACGAGTCCAGCCCCGGTCCGGAACCATGCCCCGCGACATGCCCCGCGAAGCCCACGCCGACTCCTGGTATGCCGCCACCGCCCGGGCCCAGCCCGACCATCCGGAGCTGACCGGGGAGCTGAGCTGCGACGTCTGCGTCGTGGGCGGGGGCTACACCGGCGTGACCGCCGCCCTGGAGCTGGCGGAGCGCGGCTTCGACGTGGTGCTGCTGGAGGCCAACCGCATCGGCTGGGGCGCCTCGGGGCGCAACGGCGGGCAGATCTGCACCGGCTTTTCCTCCGGGGCCGAAAAGCTGATCGACTGGGTCGGCCTGGACGACGCCCGGCGGCTCTTCGCCATGACCGAGGAAGGCAAGCAGATCATCCGCGACCGGGTCGCCAGGCACGAGATCGACTGCGACCTGACCTGGGGCTACTTCCATGCCGCCGACCGGCCGCGCGAGCTGCAGGACTGCGCGGAGGCGGCCGAGGTCCTCTCGAAGCTGGGCGGCGAGGGGTACGAGGTGGTGCGGGGGGCGGAGGCCGCACGCGCGCACGTCGGCTCGCCGCGCTACATCGGCGGCCTCTACGAAGCCGGCGCCGGCCATCTGCATCCGCTGAACTACTGCCTCGGCCTGGCGCGGGCGGCGGCGGCGGCGGGTGTCCGCATCTTCGAAGGCACGCGCGCGACGGCGATCGATCCCGAGGCGGCCCGGGTCACCACGGCGAGGGGCCGCGTCGACGCCAAGTTCCTGGTCCTGGCGATGAACGCCTATCTGGGCGAGCTGGTGCCGCAGTTGCGGCGGCGGATCATGCCGGTCGGCACCTACATCGCCGCGACCGAGCCGCTCGGCGAGAACCGGGCCAAGGGGCTGATCCCGCAGAACGCGGCGATCTCCGACCTGAAGTTCGTGCTCAACTACTTCCGCCGCTCGGCGGACGACCGGCTGCTGTTCGGCGGCCGCGTCAGCTACTCGACCCTGATGCCGCCGAACCTGCCGCGGGCCATGCGGGGCAAGATGCTGGAGGTCTACCCCGATCTGAACGATGTGGGCTTCGACTTCGCCTGGGGCGGTTTCGTCGCCATTACCGTCGAACGCTCGCCCCATCTCGGGCGGATCGGCGGACGGACCTACTTCGCCCAGGGCTTCTCCGGCTCCGGCGTGACGCTGACGGGCATCGCCGGGCGGGTGCTGGCCGAGGCCATTGCGGGTCAGGCCGGGCGCCTGGACCTCTTCGCCAGGCTACCCCACACGCCGTTCCCCGGCGGGCGCATCCTGCGCACCCCGACCCTGGTGCTCGCCATGCTCTGGTACCGCCTGCGCGATCTGATCCCCTGAGGCGCGCGTCCGCCGCCAGGGCGCGATGCGGCGCAGGCGGCTGAAGGCGCGGAAGGCATCCGCGCCGAGCCAGGCCACCAGCGCGGCCATGCCGAGGTAGCGAACGCTGCGGGCGAGCAGCACCGCGACGATGAAGCCGGGCAGCGAGTAGCCCGTGACGCCGCTGGCCAGCACCGCGAGTTGGAAGGGAATCGGCGTCAGGCCGGCGACCAGGATCGCCCAGAAGCCGTGGGTCTGCATGAAGGCCTTGAAGTCCTCGAAGGCCTCTTCGCCGCCGGCCGAAACCACCAGGTCGTGGCCGACCCAGTCGTAGAACCAGGCGCCCAGGAAATAGGCGATCAGGGCGCCCACCAGACAGCCTGCCAGGGCGATGACGCCCGTCCGCCAAGCCCGGCGGCGGTCCACCAGCATCATCGGCGCCATCACGGCCTCCAGCACCAGCGGCAGGAACACGGTCTCCGCCGCCGAGAGGGCGAAGAGACCGGTCTGGCCGTGGCGCGAGCGGGTCAACCGCCGCGCAAAGAGCACCGTTCGACGCATGTAAGGGACCTTGGAGCAGCCTGATGGCCGGAATATGGATTTATACGGCGGTCTTCGATAGGGAATTCCTAATATGGCCGAACGCCGGAGCGAAAGCGCGGCGGCGGCGGAGCCGGAAACTAGGAGAGCCCCATCACCTCCTGCGGCGCGGTATAGGGCAGGCCGTGCGCCTCGGCAACGGCGCGATAGGTCAGTCGGCCCTGGGCGACGTTGAGGCCGTTCAAAAGATTGCGATCATCGGCCAATGCCTTGCGCGGACCCTTGTCGGCCAGGGCCAGGACGAAGGGCAGGGTGGCGTTGTTCAGGGCGTTGGTCGCGGTGCGTGCGACGGCGCCCGGCATGTTGGCGACGCAGTAGTGTACCACCTCGTCGACCAGGTAGGTGGGGTCGTCGTGGGTGGTGGGCCGCGAGGTCTCGAAGCAGCCGCCCTGGTCGATGGCGATGTCGACCAGCACGGCCCCGGGTTTCATCGCCGCCACCATCTCCTCGGTCACCAGTTTCGGCGCGGCGGCGCCCGGCACCAGCACCGCGCCGATCACCAGGTCCGCGCCCAGCACATGCTGCTCGACCGTCTCCACCGTGGAGAAGACGGTGTTGAGCTGCCCGCCGAAGCGCAGATCCAGACGGTCGAGCGTCGGCAGCGACTTGTCGATCACCGTGACATGGGCCTCCATGCCCATGGCCATGCGTGCCGCGTTGCTGCCCGAGACGCCGCCGCCCAGGACCACCACCTTGGCGGCCGGCGTCCCCGGAACGCCGCCCAGCAGCAGTCCGGCGCCGCCCTGTTCCTTTTCCAGGCAGTGCGCGCCGACCTGCACCGACATGCGCCCGGCGACCTCGCTCATCGGCGCCAGCAGCGGCAGCCGGCCGGCGGTATCGGTGACGGTCTCGTAGGCGATGGCTGTGGCGCCGGACGCCAGCAGGCCCTCGGTCTGGGGAAGGTCGGGCGCCAGGTGCAGGTAGGTGAAGAGGATCTGGTCCGCGCGCAGCAGGGCGATCTCGCCGGCCTGCGGTTCCTTGACCTTCACGATCATCTCCGCACGGGCGAAGACCTCCTCCGCGCTCCCTACCACCTCGGCCCCGGCCGCCCGGTAGGCCGCATCCTCGAAGCCGATGCCGGCGCCGGCACCGCTCTCCACCGTCACGGCATGGCCGTGGTGGACCAGCTCGCGCACCGAGGCGGGCATGAGGCCCACCCGGTACTCCTTGGTCTTGATCTCCCTCGGTACCCCGACCTGCATGACTCTCGCGCTCCGCCTTTATCCCGTCGTGCTGTGTGGACTTACAGAAGACGGGCGGCCCACCGCAAGGCAGGGCGCCCTCGAAGCCCCCAGAACGGGGACCGCGTTGCTTCCGGTCCAGGTCTTACAGCAGGTGCCGTTCCCACTCCCTCTTCAAATCTTCGGGGCCGGGGGATCGAACAGCAAGCGCAGTGCGTTGAAGCCATAACCCGTCAGGACCACGGCGATCAGGCGCGCCAGCACCAGGGAGAAGTGGGCGCTGCGGCCCAGGTTCTCGAAACTGACCGCCGTGACGCCGAATCCGACGACGATGCCGAGGGCCAGCAGCGCCGGCAGCAGGTGGCGGTGCCTGAGCAGCCACCAGCCGGCGACGCCGGCGAGCAGCAGGGTCACCGGCTCGAGAACCTCCCCGACGACCAGATAGGTCCAGACGCTCCCGCCGAGCGTCTGGTCCCAGGCCAGTCCGGCCAGGGCCGCGGCGAGCAGCAGCAGGTGCGGCCAGAAATGCCGCGTCACACGGCCTTCCGAGTCGAATCGGATCATCGCTCCCTCTCCTGCCGGCCGCCCGTGACGCCAAGCCGACCGCGCCGCGGAGGCGCCGCCGGCGAGGCTTGCGCCGAACCGTTCGAGAGCCTAGATTTGCGTCGCCAGCCCTGGGCTGGGCAAGTCCCGCGATCGGCCAGACAGCTGTTCAGGCCGACTGCGGGTCTTTTTGTCGTGATCGCCGTTGACAGTCGAACCGAAATGTCCATAGTTCGCGACTCCGTTGCGCCGGCTGAGGCGCAGGCTGGAGGGGTGCCCGAGTGGTTAAAGGGGACGGACTGTAAATCCGTTGGCTACGCCTACGTTGGTTCAAATCCAACCCCCTCCACCAGCTCTCTGCGTTGTGGGCCGGGCGACTTTGGGAGTTCTGTCAGGGACGTTGCGACGGAAGTTGCGGGTGTAGCTCAATGGTAGAGCCCCAGCCTTCCAAGCTGGTTATGCGGGTTCGATTCCCGCCACCCGCTCCAGTTGCTGGCCCGCCGTTCGCCGGGCCGACTCGACGGGTTTTTGCCCGACGGGGGTTTGGGCGGACAGGGCGCGGGCTGCGTCGAAACAGATAGACCGCTGCATGGAGGCAGCGACGCCACAGGGGCCGGAGCAAAGATGTCGAAAGCGAAGTTTGAGCGTACGAAGCCGCACTGCAACATTGGAACGATTGGTCACGTTGACCATGGCAAGACGTCGTTGACGGCG
>JANQPZ010000316.1 GCA_028285215.1 Rhodovibrionaceae bacterium
CGGCGCCGCCGTAGCCTTAGGCGCCCGGCGCGGCGGTGTCCTGGTGCCGCTGCTGGTGCTGCCGCTCTACGTCCCGGTTCTGATCTTCGGCGTTTCGGCCGTCGATGCGCAACTTCAGGGGCTGTCGCCCGAGCCCCATCTCCTTCTGTTGGGCGCCATCTTGGCCGGAACTCTGCCTTTGGCCGCCTTTGCTGCCGCCGCCGCCCTGCGGCAATCTGTCGAATAACCTGCCGACCGGTCGAAAAGCCGAGATTCTTGTAGGATTCCAGCGCGATAAGGCTGGTCCGGGGCGGTTCGTTCGCACAGAATTGAGTCGGTTGCTCTGGACCCGCAGCCCTTCGCTGGTCATGTTACGATCAGAAAAAGAAAAACGCACAGCTTCGCGCGGAATAGAAGCGCGCGACGCCGTGTGAAACAGGATGGAAACGGATCGAAGCCCTTTTGCCGGATCGGAACCCGTGAGTCGCGCAGCCACAACCGCCAGCGAAAGCCGTTCGCTGCACCGCTTCGCCAATCCGGCGCGCTTTCTGCGCGCGGCTGATGCCGTTTATCCCTGGGCCCTTGCCGGGTTGGTCGTCAGTCTCGGCATAGGCCTCTTTCTCGCGCTGTTCGCGTCACCGCCCGACTACCAGCAGGGCGATACGGTGCGGATCATGTACGTGCATGTGCCCTCGGCCTGGATGGCGCTGTTCGTCTACGCCAGCATGGCGGCCGGCTCGGCCAGCTATCTGATTTGGCGGCATCCGCTCGGCGTCATCACGGCCAAGGCCGCGGCCCCGGTTGGAGCGGCCTTCACTTTTCTGGCCTTGGCGACCGGCAGCCTCTGGGGCAAGCCCATGTGGGGGACCTGGTGGGTTTGGGATGCGCGCCTGACCTCGGTCTTGATCCTGTTCTTCCTCTACCTTGGCTACATCGCCTTGATGAACGCTTTCGAGAATGCCGAGCGGGGGCAGAAGGCCGCCTCGCTTCTCTGTCTCGTCGGTGTGATCAACCTGCCGATCATCAAGTTTTCGGTCGACTGGTGGAACACCTTGCATCAGCCGGCCAGCGTCTCGCGTATCGGTACGCCGGCGATCCACGAGTCGATGCTCTGGCCGTTGGGGCTGATGGCCCTGGCCTTCACACTCTACTTCATCGTGGTGCTGATCCTGCGAACCAAGAGCGAGATGTTGAACGCTCGCCTGCGGGCGCTGGGTGTCGCCGACCTCGGGGGCCGCTAGAGCCGTGGAAGCGCTGCTCGCCTTTCTGGATATGGGGGGATATGCCGCCTTTGTGTGGCCCTGCTTCGGGCTGGCGGCGGCGGTGATGATCTACCTCTTCGTCGCCTCGCGGCGCGAACTCAAAGCGCGCGAAGCGCGGCTGGAAGCCCTGCGCGCCGCCAGCCCGCGCCGCCGCTCCGGTGCCGCACAGAGGGAGGCTGCATCGTGACCCGCAAGCGCCGTCGTCTCCATGTCGCTCTCTTGGGTTTGCTGTCGCTGGGGACCGCGACCGCCTTGGTCCTGACGGCCTTCGAAGACAATCTCGTCTTCTTCGTGTCGCCGACCAAGATCGCCGAAGAAGGCCTGGAGCCCGATCGCTACGTGCGCATCGGCGGGCTGGTCGAAGAAGGCTCGGTGCAGCAGCTCGAGGGCAACCGCGTGTTGTTCCGCGTGACCGATCTGGCACACGCCATCCCGGTGACCTACGACGGGATCCTGCCGGACCTCTTCCGCGAGGGGCAGGGCGTGGTGGCGCAGGGTTCGATCGGCGCGGACGGGGAGATTTTCGTCGCCCGCGAGGTCCTCGCACGTCATGACGAAAACTACATGCCGGCCGAGGTCGCGGAGGCGCTGCAAGCCTCCGGTCAGTGGCGGCCGGAAAGCGGTCAACCGCCGCCGCGCTGAAGGCGGCCTGGCCCAGGCAGGAAGGACGTTGCAGGCATGATCCCAGAGCTCGGCCATTTCGCCCTGATCCTGGCGCTGCTGGTGGCGACCGCGCAAACCGTGGTCCCGCTGTGGGGGGCGCATCGCGGAAACGCCGCCTGGATGGCCGTGGCCGGCCCGTCGGCCGTCGCCCACCTTCTGCTGGTGACGGTATCCTTCGCCGCTTTGACCTGGGCCTATGTTGTCAGCGACTTCACCGTTGTGAACGTCGTCGCCAACTCCCATTCGGCCAAGCCGATGCTTTATAAGATCACCGGCGTGTGGGGGAACCACGAAGGCTCGATGCTGCTGTGGATCCTGATCCTGGCGGTCTTCGGCGGTGCCGTGGCGCTGTTCGGCGGCAACCTGCCGCCCAGTTTGAAGGCGCGCGTGATCGCCATCCAGGGCCTGATCGGCATCGGCTTCATCTCCTTCACGATCTTCACCTCCAATCCCTTCGAGCGGGTCTTTCCGCCGCCGCTCGACGGCCAGGACCTGAACCCGCTTCTGCAGGACCCCGGCCTCGCGTTTCATCCGCCGATGCTCTACCTGGGGTACGTCGGGTTTTCGGTGGCCTTCGCCTTCGCCATCGCGGCGCTGCTGGAGGGCAAAGTGGATGCCGCCTGGGCGCGCTGGGTGCGGCCCTGGACGCTGGCGGCCTGGGTCTTCCTGACCGGCGGCATCGCTCTGGGCAGCTGGTGGGCCTACTACGAGCTTGGCTGGGGCGGCTGGTGGTTCTGGGATCCGGTCGAGAACGTCTCCTTCATGCCGTGGCTGCTGGGCACGGCGCTGCTGCACTCCGCCATCGTGGTCGAGAAACGCGATGCCCTGAAGGTCTGGACCATCCTGCTGGCGATCCTGACCTTTTCGCTCTCGCTGCTCGGGACCTTCATCGTGCGGTCCGGTCTCCTGACCTCGGTGCATGCCTTCGCCAGCGATCCGGAGCGCGGCCTCTACATCCTGATGATGCTGATCTTCGTGATCGGCGGATCGCTCACCCTCTTCGCGATCCGCGCGCCGACCCTCAAGCCCGGCGGCCTCTTCGCGCCGATCAGCCGGGAAGGCGGGTTGGTGATGAACAACCTGCTGTTGGCGACGGCCACGGCGACGATCCTGATCGGCACGCTCTACCCGCTGATCCTCGACTCTTTGGGCGGCGGGCTGGTCACGGTGGGGCCGCCCTTCTTCAACCTGACCTTCGTGCCCTTGATGCTGCCGCTGGTGTTCGTCATGGGCTTCGGGCCGATGATGGCCTGGAAGCGAACCGACATGGCGGGGGTGCTCGGGCGTTTGAAGGTCGCGGCCGCCGTCGCGCTCGTTGTCGGGCTGGCGACGCTCTACCTGCAGAACGGCGGGCCGCTGCTCGCGGCTCTCGCGCTCGGTTTGGCGGCCTGGCTGTTCGTCGCCGCCTTCACCGACCTGGCTGCGAAGACCAAGCTGTTTCGGGCGCCCTTGGCGGACTCCTGGTCGCGTGCGCGGGGCTTGCCGCG
The DNA here is from genome assembly GCA_028285215.1 of Rhodovibrionaceae bacterium. GTDB lineage: Bacteria > Pseudomonadota > Alphaproteobacteria > Kiloniellales > DSM-21159 > Algihabitans. The sequence goes on from JANQPZ010000316.1 coordinate 3,392, forward strand.
CTCTCAGTACGGCACGGCCCTCGCCCACGGCGGCCTCGCCATTGCCATCGCCGGCATGGTGGGTTCGACGGCCTGGAAGGTCGAAAGCATCTCCGTCATGCAGCCGGGCGAGACCAAGGACGTGGCGGGGTACAGCTTCACGTTCGAAGGCGTGGAGCGGTTGCAAGGGCCCAACTATCTGTCGGAAACCGCCAGCTTTACGGTGCGCGACGGCGACGGCGCGTTCGTTGCCGTGATGACGCCGGAAAAGCGGCTGTATCCGGTTGCCAACATGCCGACCACGGAGGCGGCGATTCACACGCGCTGGCTGGCCGACCTCTACGCCGTGATCGGCGACAAGGAGGAGCGGGGCGAAGGCTGGACCGTGCGGATCTACTACGAGCCGCTGGTTCCCTTCCTTTGGCTCGGCTCGCTGGTGATGATGCTGGGCGGCATCGTGTCCCTGAGCGACCGGCGTTTGCGGGTTGGCGCGCCACGGCAGGCGAAGACGCGGGTGCCCGCCGGCCCGGCCGTGCAACCGGCGGAGTAAGCAGAGCCTCCATGCGTTACCTTCTGTACTTCCTGCCGCTGGTGATCTTCTGCGGTGCCGGTGTCGCCTTCTGGTGGGCTCTCGATAGCGGTCGCGACCCCAGCCGGCTGCCCTCGGCCCTGATCGACCGGCCTGCGCCCGAGTTCGCTCTGCCGCCGATCGAGGGTGTCGATACGCCGGGCCTTGCCAGCGGCGACCTGGCCACCGGGGAAGTGACGCTGGTCAACGTCTTCGCCTCCTGGTGCGTGCCCTGCCGGGCGGAGCATCCGATCCTGGTCCGTCTGAACAAGCAGGAAGGTATTCGGCTGGTCGGGATCAACTACCAGGACAAGCCCGAGGACGCGGCCCGCTTCCTGGAAGAGTTGACCAACCCCTACAGTCGGATCGGGGCCGACCCGCAGGGCCGTGTGGGCCTGGACTGGGGCCTGACCGGCGTGCCCGAGACCTTCGTCGTCGACGGCACAGGACGCATCCGCTACCGCCATGTCGGTCCGATTCATTCTTCCGAGGTCGAGTCGCTTATCCTGCCGGCCGTCGAGGAGGCGCGGAAATGATCCGCAGATTGCTTGCCGTCGGACTCATCGCCGGGCTCGTCGCCATTCTGCCGACGCCCCCGGCGCTTGCGCTGATGCCCGACGAGATCCTGGACGATCCGAATCTCGAAGCCCGCGCCCGCGCGCTTTCCCGGGATCTGCGCTGCGTCGTCTGTCAGAACGAGGCGATCGATTCCTCGAACGCGGAGATCGCCCGGCAAATGCGTCTCCTGGTTCGTGAGCGTCTTGTCGCCGGAGACGATGACGGTCAGGTCATGGACTATCTGCAGGCGCGCTACGGCGACTACGTGCTGATGAAACCTCCCGTCAAGCCCGAGACCTATCTGCTGTGGTACGGGCCTGCCGTCGTGCTGCTTCTCGGCGGTCTCGGCGTCGCCTTCTACCTGCTGCGCCGCCCCAAGGCGGCCGAGGCTGCAGAACCCTTGACCGCTGCCGAACGCGAGCGGCTCAAGCGTTTGCTCGACAAAGAAGACGCATGAACTGGATCCTTTGGATCGCCGCGGCCGCGCTTTCGGCGATGGTCGTCGTGATGCTGCTCCGCCCGTTGCTGCGTCGCGCGCAGGAGCAGGCGTCGAGCGCGGCCTACGACCTACAGGTCTACAAGGATCAGCTGTCCGAGGTGGCGCGGGAGTTGGAGCGCGGCAACCTCACAGCGGTCGAGGCGCAAGCCGCGCAGGCGGAGATCGAGCGGCGTCTCCTGCGTGCCGCGGAAGCGGAGCAACGCGAAGATCAGTCGACGGGGCAGTCGGGCGGGAGTACGCCCGCCAAGGCGCTGGCGATGGTGCTGACGGCCGTTCTGCCCCTCGGCGCCCTCGGCCTTTACCTCTATGGGCTCGGGTCGCCGAACATGCCGTCGATGCCCTTCGCGGAGCGTGCGGAGGAGCGTCAGGGGTTCGACGAACGCCAACGCCTGATCGCCGAGTTGGCGGACCGTATGCGCGAGGACCCGCGCGATCCGCAGGGCTGGGAGATTCTGGCCCGCAACTACGCCGTCATCGGCCGTTATCTGCAGGCGGCGGAAGCCTACGGCGAGGCGATCGCCCGTGGCTTCGACCGCGCCGATCTGCGCGCCCAGCGGGCCGAGGCCCTGATTGCCGCCGAGAACGGCGTGGTGATGCCGGCGGCACGGCGGGAGATCGAGGCGGCCCTGCGGCTTAATCCCAATGAGCCGCTGGCGCTCTACTACGTGGGCGTGATGCACGAACAGGCGGGGGAGCCGCAGCGCGCCATCGAGACCTGGGCCCGGCTGCTCCGCGAGCTGCCGCCTGATATCGTCGGTCGCCCCCAGATCATGGCACGCCTGACGGCTGTTGCCCAACGGGCGGGCCTCGAGCCCGCGGACTTCGACACGGCCTCTCGGGTGCCGCCCGTCGGCGCCCCCCCGCCAGGTCCCGGAGTCGGCGGTCAATCCGGCGGTCAGGCCGGCGGCCAGCCCGGACCGACGCGGGAGCAGATGGATGCCGCGCAGGAGATGAGCCCGGAAGAGCGCCAGGCAATGATCGAGGGCATGGTCGAGGGTCTCGCCATCCGCATGGAGGCGAACCCGGACGACCTGGACGGTTGGTTGCGTCTGGCGCGCGCCTATGCCGTGCTGGGTCGCCGGGACGAGGCGGTCTCCGCCTTGGAGCGGGCGGAGCCTCTGACGGAAGATCTTGCGACCGACGACCCCCGACGCCAGGCGGTGCAGCAAGGCCTGGAGTCCCTGCGCAGCGGATCTTAGAGCAGGATCGCCTGAGGTGAGATCGCTCTGGCGATCCCGCTTAAGGCGTGGCTCCTGCTCTCGTCATAGATCCAGAGCGCACTACAACGGCTCGCCCTTCAGCAGTCTCGGGAGATCGCCGACCAGGCCCATGGCATGGCGCATGAGCAGGCGCTTGAGAGGACCCGCACGGTCGACCGCGGCCATGCCCAGGTCCCGCAGGAGGCGCAGGGGCGGCAGGTCGTTGGAGAAGAGGCGGTTGAGCCCGTCGGTGACCGCAATCAGCATCAGGGTGTCCGGCCGGCGCCAGCGCTCGTAGCGGGCCAGGGGCTCGGCCGCACCCAGATCGAGACCGAGCCGCCGGGCATCGATCAGGCATTCTGCCAAGGCCGCCACGTCGCGCAGACCCAGGTTCAGGCCCTGCCCGGCGATCGGATGGATGCCGTGGGCGGCATCGCCCACCAGGACCAGCCGCCCGGCACGGTAGCGCTGCGCATGATGCAAGGACAGCGGATAGGCCCAGCGCGGCCCGGTCAGGCCGAAGCGGCCCAGACTGTCGCCGAAGCGACGCTGGCATTCGGCGGCGAAGGCTTGGTCGCTCAGGTCCGTCATCGCGGAGGCCAGGTCCTTGCGCTCCGTCCAGACCAGAGAGGAGCGGTGGGTGCCGTCCGGGGCATCGGTCATGGGCAACACCGCGAAGGGTCCGGAAGGCAGGAAG
>JANQPZ010000322.1 GCA_028285215.1 Rhodovibrionaceae bacterium
ATTTCGACCAGCGAGACGGTGACGTCTCCGGCGATGACGACGCCCCGGTCCAGAACCCGTTCCAGGATATCGGCGAGATTTGTGCCTCCGGTGGCGTACTGCATCGCGGGGGGTGCTCCCTAGTCGTTGACCTGGCCGCGCAGGAAACGTCGAAGCCGCTTGTAGGTCTCCATTTCCCCTTCGGCGTTCAGGATCGCCTCGTAGGTCGCCAGCACGTCGCTGGTCGAGGGCACCCGCCGCAACTCCACCAGGTTGACGTAGGCGCGCCAGCCGCCCTCGTGCTCCTCCATGGCGGAGACGGTCGCCACCTCGAGACCCGTAATCTCCTGAAGCTGCTGCTTCGCCATGCGTGCCGCCTGCACCACAGTCAGCAAGGGCTTTGCAGGCGGCGGCGGGACCGGCGCTGTCAACTGCACCGTGTCCACTTGGCTCTCCGTCGCCTGACTCTCCGCCGGAGAGGGTGCCGGTGCGGACGGCTCCGTCGGAGGCGCTGTCGCTTCCTGCTTGGGCGGTGCCGCCGCCGCATCGGGAACGTTGAGGCCGGGTGGCATATTGGTATCGGTCATGGCTTCTACTCTCTCCTCTGGCTCTCGCGGATTGCCTTCAGCCGTTCAAGAAGCAGCGTTTCGCCTTGCTCCAGTTCGTCTTCGCTGATCTGGCCGAGGTCGTACCGGAGCTGCAGATCCTCCAACTCCTTCTGGATCTTCTTCGGGTCGAAGACTTCCGCCTCAACGCGCTCCGCGAGTTTTCCGGCAACCCAGAAGAAGCCCTTGGCCGGCGCCGTGACGGGTCCGGTCAGCAGTGTCTTCAAGAGGCCCATGGGCGGATCGCACCTCGAGGCCGCAGCCCGGCTCAGGCCTGCGGCGTCGGGGCCAGATCGACGAAGTTGTAAGGCGCCGTGGGTCCGACCAGCTTGAACAGCAAACGCTCGGCGTTGGAGGCATCCAGCTTCGAGACGGCTTCATCCAAAGCATCGACTTTGGACCGATCCATCAGCAGCGCGGCGTTCACCACCATCTGCTCGCCGAGGGCATCCAACCGCCTCACGCGATAGGCCAGAGGCGCCAGGTAGTTCATAAGCTCTTCGGCCTCTTGCGCGCGCTTGTCGGCGACCGCCCCTTCCAGCAGTTCACCGACCTTCACCCGCTCGTAGTAGGACTCGTCCGGCGACCGCCCCAGCAGCGAGTCCCGCAGCTGCGCGATGTCCGGACGGGACTTGAGAATCTCGGCATAGAGCACGCCTTCCATCCAAAAGACCTTCAGTCCCATCTCGACCCGGCCTTCGAGATCGGCCAGAACGCTCTGAATGGTCTCGCGCTGCGGCTTCAGCAACGTCTCGTAAACGGCATCGGGCGTTGGCGCCACGCTTCCGAAGCGAATGGGAACGATGGTGTGTTCGGCCATAACGGTTTCGAGAACGCGCATGTGAGCGGTAAGGTTGCGGCGCGTTCCATCGTACTCCGCCTCGGGCGAGGCACTGACAACCGCGGAGAGCCCATCGAAGGGGATGCTGTAGACCTTGTCGCCAGCACCGCCGATGCCGTCGACGTCGAACGTCAAGGGCTTGTCAGCGGCAATGACGCAATAGAGATACTGGCCTTGCCTCGACGGCTCGCTGCCTGGAAGGGGGCCGTCGCTATCGGTGAGATGCCTGTCCATCGAATCACGCACTCCTGTGATTGAGTTGAAACTGGAACCCATGACGGCACGCTTCGGCGAACGGCCGTCGCTTGCGTTTCATGTCGCGGTGTCCGACTCGGGGGCGCTTTTGTCCAAATCGCTCTTGCCGAGCCGGACGTTCAGCATGCCGTTGTTGCAACTCTTCTCCATGCGGTCGGGGTCGACGGCCGCAGGCAACGCGAGCCGGCGGCGATAACCGCGGATCCCTCGGGCCGTGAGTGTGAGTTCGCGCCCGCCATCCTCGACAGTGATGTCCACATCTTCCAAACCGCAGCCAGGCACTTCGGCGGCAACGACGATCTCGTCGTCCTCGTCGAAGAGATCCACCAGGGGTTCGCGCATGCGCGACGCCGCCATGGTTTCGCCCGCCTCCGTCGAGGCCCGCGTCCGTTCGCTGCCCGCCGCCTCGCTGCAGGTTCGGACACGCAGGCTGGCGTCGAGCACGCCCGGGCCGCCCTCGGCCCGATCGCGGCCCCCGCTCAGCGGCACCTGGACGGAGCGGGAGATCTCCGTCGTACCCTGCTCCAGAGCCTGGCCGGCCATCTTCGCCAGCAAGGTCAGGCCCTCCAGCAAGAGGCTCGACTGACCGCTGTCACCGCGGAAGGGAGGCATACTCGATGGGGGACGCCTGTTGGTCATGATCCGATCTCCTTGGTCTGTCGGCGGCGAGGTTCGGAGTACCTCGCCCGATGGGTCTTCTGCGGCTGCGTCACTGCCGGCGCTTTGCCGGCGCCTGGCGGGAGGCCCCTCCGGAGGATCTCGGCGCCGTATTCGAAGGAATGGAGACGCCGGTCACCGCATGGATGGCGTCGATCTGCGCATTCAGTCGCTGGAGCCGCGCGAGCGTCGACCTCTGTTGTTCGACCCAAACCCGATTGAGGCGTTCCAGCAGCAGCTTCTGGTGGTTCAGCCTGGCGAGCTTCGAGATCAGCCGGCTGCGGTTTTTCGGCTGTAGCGGATCTGCCCGCTCGCTCGGCGTTACGATGCTATGGAGACCGCGCGCCTTGGAGTAGTCGCTCATGCCGTACCTCCGATCGCGGCGATCTCAGGAGCCGGCACGCCGACGGCAACGCCGACCGGCTTCGACGATCGCGCCATCTCCTCCTCGAGGACCGGACGCGGGGCGCCGTCGAAATGGTGGCAAGCCAGCGCTGTGAGGAAGTCGCTGCGCGCTGCCCGTCGCTTCGGGTCCTTCTCGCTGCCGCAACGGGCCTGCAGAACGTCGGCGCAGATCCGTTCGATCAGCGGATTGCGCATGGTCAGCTCGAGGCTGCCTGCTTCGATGATCTTTGCAATCATGATCGACGCGCGTAGCGTCGGCGGCTGGTCGTAGGCGCCGGACTGTCGGTAGGCGCGGACGAAGTCGACAATCCGTTCGGCGACGCCGCGCGATACGCCGGAGCGCGACAAGGTGACGTCGATCTCGGTCTCGCGATCCTGATGGTCCAGGTCGATGGTAATCATGCGGTCGGCGAGAGCATCCTGCACCGTGTGCGTGCCGGCGTACTCCGTGGGATTGCTGGTCAGGATCAGGGCGAAGCCCGGATGAACCTTCAGGTACTCCTCACGCTTGCTGTGCGAGGGCATGACCAGAACGCGCTCTTCCAGGACGCCGAGGAAAATGTTGTTGGCCGACGCCGGGGAGCGATTGAACTCGTCGTAGACGAAGGTATGGCCCTCGCGACAGGCGACGGTGAGCCGGTGATCCTGCCAGCCCTGAACCGCGTTCTCCTCGACCTTCGTGACCGAGTTGACGAAGTTGTCGACGACGCGGGTTGTCTGGTAGCCGGACTTGGTTCCGACCAGATCGGCCGTCGTCATGTTCTTGTCGCCGACGACCAGAGAGACGGGACGCCTAAGCGTGCTTGCGACGTGCATGGCAATGGAGGTCTTGCCGCAACCGGCAGGGCCGCGAAGGTGAACCGGGATGCCGGCACGCAGGTAAGCGCGCATGCGGTTCGCCAGCTCGCCGATGCGTTCGTTTTCCACGAAGCCGGATCGAGGTTGACGATGGGACGGTTCAGGCATCGACGGTCCCTGAGCCGGATCGAAAGCGTTCATACCGCTCTCCTAGAGACTGCTGCGCAGATGACGGCCTGCTAGTCGTGTTGAAGTCCTTGAGATGATCGCGGCGAAGGTATCTTCTCCAGTGCGTCCGGCGCTTCTGCCGAGGACTGGGGCGCGTCGGTCCGCAGAAGCTGCTGAACAGACCCGTCGGCCAGAGCCGGATCGGTCACTGTCACGGGGAGCCGGGCAGCCGCGCGGAGAGACCGCCGGCGTTTGACTGCCGCCCAGTTCGCACTGAGGCGCGCGCGCTCGTTGCGATGAGCCGACAGAACGCTGGCCGTTGCGGCACGCAGGGCATTCAGCTCCTCGGAGAGCTGCGCCCGCTTGCGCGCAGAGCGGTTTGCGCGAAGGTCACCGAACTCCGCGAGCAACCGCTGCGTATCACGGCGGCGCGTTGCGATCTGCTCGTCCAGCTTGGCGCGAAAGGCAGCCATCTCCCGCCGCCGCGCCTCCGCCAAGTCGCCCGTATCGCTCTTCAGACTCTGAACGGTTTCCCGAACCCGGCGGCGGAGCTGTTCGACGTCGGCGTTCAGATTGAGCAGCTGCGCGCGCATTTCGTCTCGGATGCGGCGGCGCAGAAAGCTACGCTGGTTCCTGAGGCCTTCGATTTCATCGCGAACATGCGAAAGCCTCGACTTGGCCTTGGAACGCAGATGCGTA
>JANQPZ010000335.1 GCA_028285215.1 Rhodovibrionaceae bacterium
CGCGACCGCCTTCTGGGCCGTCGCGCCCGGCCGCGGGGCCCTGCGCACCGAAAACCTGGCTTCGGCACAGCCCGGCTTTGCCACGGTCCGAAGCCTGTACAGCGGGATCAGCCGCGGCACCGAAGCGCTGGTTTTACGCGGAGACGTGCCCGAGAGCGAGTACAGCCGGATGCGCGCGCCGCTGCAAGCCGGCGATTTTCCCTTTCCCGTGAAGTACGGCTACGCCAGCGTCGGGCAAGTCGAGGAAGGACCCGAGGTCCTGATCGGGCAGAAGGTCTTCTGTCTTCACCCGCATCAGGACCGCTACCTCGCGCCGGCCGATCTGCTGTTGCCGCTGCCCGAGGGCCTGCCGGCCCGGCGGGCCGTGCTCGGCGCCAACATGGAGACTGCGGTCAACGCCCTCTGGGACAGCGGGCTCTGCCTCGGCGACCGGGTCGCGGTGGTGGGCGGCGGTGTCGTCGGCTGTCTGGTCGCCCGTCTGGCGGCGACACTGGCCGGAACGGCCGTGTGGCTGATCGACGCAAACCCGGTCAAGGCAGAGGTCGCAGCGGCTCTCGATCTGCCCTTTCTCGCGCCGCAGGAGGCGCTCGAACGGCTTCGGAACGCTTGCGACCTGGTTGTTCACGCCAGCGGATCGCCCTCCGGCCTGCCGCCCTGCCTGGAGCTGGCCGGCTTCGAGGCCACGGTCCTGGAGCTCTCCTGGTACGGCGCGAAAGACGTGCCCTTGCCCCTGGGCCAGGATTTCCACGCGAAGCGGCTGCGGCTGATCTCCTCCCAGGTCGGCCAGGTCTCGCCGGCGCGCCGCGCCCGGCGCAGTCACCGCGACCGCCTGACCCTGGCCCTCGCCCTGCTGTGCGATCCGCTGTTCGACGCTCTCCTGGACGGCGAGGTCGCTTTCGCCGATCTGCCCGAGACCATGGCACGCCTGGCGGCCGGCGAGGCCGCGCTTTGCCGTGTCGTCCGTTACGACTGAACAAGGACCTTCGCATGTTCTCCCTGACGGTGCGCGAGCACATCATGATCGCCCACTCCTTCCGCGGCGAGATCTTCGGCCCGGCACAGAAGCTGCACGGCGCCACCTATCTGGTGGACGTCGAGTTCCGCAGGTCCGACCTGGACGCGGACGGACTGGTGATCGATATCGGCCTCGCGTCTCAAGCGCTGAAAGACCTTCTGAGCCCGCTGAACTACCGGAACCTGGACGAACTGCCAGACTTCGCGGGGCAGAACACGACAACCGAGTTCATGGCCAAGGTCATCTTCGACCGCATGGCCGCGCGCATCGCCGAGGGGGCATTGGGCGAGTCGGCCAAGGGCCTGAGCGGCCTAAAGATCACGCTGTGGGAAAGTCACGTCGCCTGGGCGGCCTTCGAGGGACCACTGCCGGCGTGAAACGCCTGATCTTCGCGCTGCCGGGGGACCCGGACACGCGCACCGGCGGCTACCTCTACGACAAGCGGCTGCTGACCGAGCTGCGTCGGCGCGGCTGGACGGTCGAGTTGCTGCGGCTCCCCGATGTCATCGCCGACACGGCAGGAGTGGCGGAGGCCACCCGGCGACTTGCGTCGATCCCTCCGGACCTGCCGGTCATGATCGACGGCTTGGCGCTGGGGGTCCTGCCGGAGGCCGCCGCCGCCGTCGCGGCCCGCGGCCCGCTGATCGCCCTGGTGCATCACCCGCTGGCCGAGGAAACCGGGCTGACGCCGGAACGCGCCGCCCGGCTGCGCGCGCTCGAGCGCGCCGCCCTGCAGCCGGTGCACGCGGTGGTCGCGACCTCGCAGGTAACCGCCCGCAGCCTGACCGCCGACTACGACGTCGCGGCGCACCGGATTGCCGTTGCCGTCCCGGGGGTCGACCCGGCGCCGCTGGCCGAGGGCACGGGCAACCCCTTCACGCTGCTGTCCGTGGGCAGCCTGATCCCGCGCAAGGGGCACGCGGTCCTTTTGCAGGCTCTGGAGCGGATTTCGTTCGTCCACTTTCAGTTGTCGATCGTCGGATCTCCGGAGCGCCACCCTAAGGAAGCGAAACGATTGCAAGAACTTGCAGCGGGTCTCCGGCATTCGAGTCGGATAAGCTTTGCAGGAGAGGTCGACGACGGCAGACTGGCGCAACTGTACCGTGCGGCAGACCTCTTCGTGCTGCCGTCTTTCCATGAAGGATACGGCATGGTCCTAACGGAAGCTCTGGCCCGCGGCCTTCCGATCGTTGCAACAACGGCGGGTGCAATCCCCGAAACGGTCCCCGCAGCTGCCGGCCGACTGCTGCCCCCGGGCGACGCCGCCGCGCTGGCCGCAGCGCTGGAGACGCTGATGACCGATCCGCAGGCCTACGCCGGCTTGCAGGCCGGTGCGCAGGCGGCACGGCGCGCCCTCCCCCGTTGGGAGGAGACGGCGGACCGGGTCGCAAGGGTTCTGGAAGCGCTGGAATGAGCGGGTTCGAGGCCGATTGGCTCACGCTGCGGGCGGCGGCGGATGCTGCAGCGCGCAACCCTCAGCTTCTGTCGCGCCTCGCGGACTGGGCCAAAGCCAAGGGACGGCTGAGCATTCTCGACCTCGGCTGCGGCACCGGCGCGACGCAACGCACGCTTGCGCCGCTGTTGCCCTGCCGACAGCACTGGCTGCTGATCGACAACGACCCCGCCCTCCTGGCGCTTTGCCCCGAAAGCGGGCAGAACAGCGAGGTGGCGACCATGCAGCTGGATCTCGCCACCGATCTGGAACTGCTCCCGAGCGAGTCCGTCGAGCTGGTAACCTGCTCCGCCTTGCTGGACCTGGTGTCGGCCGAGTGGCTGCACCGCCTCGTCACCCACTTCAGCAAAGCCGCCGTCTACTTCGCGCTCACCGTCGACGGGCGTATCAGCCTGGAACCGTCGCTGCCGGAGGATACCCAGGTGCTGGAGCTGGTGGCGGCCCATCACGGCCGGAACAAGTCCTTCGGACCGGCCCTGGGATACCAGGCGGCCGTCGGCGCCGCGACCCTGCTCCGCGATGCCGGGCGGGAGGTGTGGCTGGAGCCGGCGGACTGGCATCTGGGTCCGGAGGAGTCTGGTCTGCAGTCGGCTTTGCTGGACGGCTACGCGACCGCCGCGACCGAGCAAACCGGCAAGTCGACCGCCATGATTCGGCAGTGGCGGGACGCACGCCGGCACCTGGGCGAGCAGCAGTTTCGGATCGGACATCTCGATCTGCTGAGTCTCACAGCTTAGAGGGCGATTCCCGTCTCAGGCGTTCAACTCGAATAGTCTGATTGCGCCGATCTAAGTGCCCTGTCTCAGCAAGTGTCCGGCCGCGCGAAGGTGGACCAGCGACTGTTCGAGATCGCCCGCTGCGATCAGCAGGTGTTCCCCGTCGAAAGTACAGACGACGAAGACGCCGATGCCGTTCGAGGACAGAGGGGTTATCAACGATCGGACCACGCCCGCGGCCTGGAAGGCAAACGGCCCGACCGTGCGCAGGCAGGCCCAATCCTCACTGGCCGTCGTCCCGGGCGGGACGCGATCCTGCCGGCAGACGATGGTCAGTTCGTCGTCCGCTCGGGCGATCGCCACGAAGCCGGGGCCGTCGGCCCACGATGGAATCGCCGCGTCGGCGGGAAGCCGGGCGACGGCATAGCGTCCGGGAACGAGCCGCAAGGTCAGCGGAACGCGGTCCGCGCCATCACTCATTAACGCGCTCCTGCCACGTCCAGAGACATGAGGATCCAATCGCCCTGCGGATCCGATCCGGCAAATGGGACGAAAGGTCGGCGGGCGCGCTCCTCGAACCCAGAGCGGAGATAGAGACTGTGCGCCGTGGTGTTGAAGCTACCAACAACAAGCGTCAGGCGATCACAGCCAGCCGCTGAGGAGCACGCCCGCGCCTCAGCGAGAAGGTCAGCCCCGACTCCACGGCCGCGCGCCTCGGCGAAAACCGCGAGGACAGATATGTACCAGCTCCCCGACACCATCGCCTTGAGCTCGTCCAAGGGGCGGAAGACTCGCAATATCGTGGCATCCGTCGAGGTCGCCGGCGCGCCTAGGACATAGCCGTTCAGCCCGCCGACGACCCGGTCCCCCAGGGTCGCCACGCGCCAGTTGCTGTGGTGGATCGTTCCCCCCTCGCCCGCGCCGATCGCCGTCCGGCCAACCTCCATCGGCGACTGCCCCTCGGTGGCCCCCGCGGCCCAAAGCCACGAGGTCAGCCGGCGCGTCGCCATGTCGGCAAGGATCGCAAGATGCGAGGCGTCGTCGGATCTGGCGTCGCGGAAGGTCGTCGAGTGGAGCATGGGACGGGCTGCTTTGGCGTGGAAAACCTACGCGACGAGAGTATCAGTCGGCATCCTCGCCTCTATGGAGTGAAAAGGTCGCACCGGAACCGACAGTCGCACGGCCGCAGCGAAACACCGCTTCGTCTCGCAGCTCTCTCATGGACGTCTTCGGAGGTGGAAGCTGAGATGTAGAGATTGAGAGAGCCGGTGAAGTGGCCATCGCCAGCCGGTGACTGCCGGCAGTCTCCTTCAGCTCGATGTCCGGAGATCGAAATCGAACAGCACGTCGCCGCCCATCCCATAGGTGCCGCAGGGCGGGCGCAGCGCCAGGTCCAGATCCTCGATCGGAGGCAGCGTGAGGCCGGGCCGTCCCGAACCCAGGATCATCGGCGCGACGGTCACCTGCAGCCTGTCCAGCGCGCCGGCCGCCAGCCAGCGCGACACCGTCACGCCACCGCCTTCGACGAAGAGACGCCTCAAGCCGCGGCGAGTCAGTGCCTCGATCACGCCCCGCGGCGCGAGCCGGCCGTCTGCCGCCAGCGGCGCGGCGACGACCTCCGCCTGGCCATGGGGCGCGTCGGCCTCCGCGGCGATCAGCAGCGTCTCGCAAGCGCCGTCGCGGAACACCGACAGATCCGGCGACAGACGCCGCTTGGGGTCGAGCACGACACGCACGGCATGGGGGCCGCCGACCCGCCGCGTGGTCAGGCGCGGGTCGTCGAGCGCGGCGGTCGCACCGCCGACGATCACCGCATCGGCCAGGGCACGCAAACGGTGCAGATGGTCCAGGTTTTCGGGCCCGGTGACGTAGCGCGAGGCGCCGCCCTCGGTCGCGATGCGTCCATCGAGGGACTGACCCAGGTGCGCCAGCACCCACTCCGTCTTCAGCAGGGGCCGGTAGAGCGGCCAGAGCGGCCAGCTCTCGACGGAGCGGGCTGGACTCCGGTCGGACGCGCGCGCCAGAATCTCTTCCCAGATCGCGGTCTCCGAACCGCTCGGCTTGCTGCCGTCGGCGCTCATGACCGCTCCTGGACGGCATAGATGTCGCCGGAGCGTTCCGTCGGCCGTCGCGCCGCCAGCCAGGAGCGCAGCCCGGCCGCATCCAGCCAGGCGCCGAGGTTCAGGGTCTCGCCGATGCTGACCGCGTAGCGGTAGCGGCCCAAGCCTTCCAGTCGTGCGACGCAGCCTTCGGCCGCAGCCGGAACCGCAGGCGTGTATTCGAAAGACAAGGCGGGTATCGGCGTGGACAGGCCGGAGAGGACCTCGGCCTCGTGTCCCTCCACATCGATCTTGCAGAAGGCCGGCCGTCCATGGCGGGCAATCAGGCTGTCCAGCGTCTCGACCGGCACCTCGACCTCGCTCTCCCAGCGCACGTGCGAAAAACCGCGCGCCGCGGCGACCTGATGCTGCCAGGTGCTGTCGAGGGTCGCCAGGGTCGGATGCAGGCGGCTGACCGAGAGGCGCGCCCGTCCCTGACTCGCGGAGAGGGCGCAGCGTTCGACCGTGACCTCCGGCTGCGCGCGAAACAGCCACTCGAGCCAGTCGGCGAAGCGGGGCTGCGGCTCGACGGCCACGACCCGCGCGCCGAGATCCCGCAAGCTTCGGCTGCGGTTTCCGACATGGGCGCCGATGTCGAACACCAGATCACCCGCAGCGACGAACTGCC
>JANQPZ010000008.1 GCA_028285215.1 Rhodovibrionaceae bacterium
CGCCGGCCTGATCGCGTCGGTCTTCTGGGGCTTTCCCGGCTTCGTCGTGGGACTGGTGCTCGCCCTGCAGCTCGCCTTTCCGGTCCTGAACTTCGACACCTCTTGGATCAACTTCGGCCGGTTGCGCCCGGTGCACACCTCGGCCGTGATCTTCGCCTTCGGCGGCAACGTGCTGCTCATGACCTCCTTCTACTGCGTCCAGCGGACCTGCCGGGCGCGGCTTGCCGGTGAACTGGCGCCCTGGTTCGTCTTCTGGGGCTACCAGCTGTTCATCGTGCTTGCGGCCACCGGCTATCTGCTGGGCATCACCCAGTCGAAGGAATATGCCGAGCCGGAATGGTACGTCGATCTGTGGCTGACGATCGTCTGGGTCGTCTACCTGCTGGTCTTCCTCGCGACCCTGTGGAAGCGCAAGGAGCCGCATATCTACGTGGCGAACTGGTTCTACCTCGCCTTCATCGTCACTGTGGCGATGCTGCATCTGGTGAACAACGCGACGATCCCGGTGAGCCTGACGGGCTCGAAGAGCTACATCCTCTGGTCCGGCGTGCAGGACGCGCTGACCCAGTGGTGGTACGCCCATAACGCGGTTGGCTTCTTCCTGACCGCCGGCTTCCTCGGGATCATGTACTACTTCCTGCCCAAGCAGGCCGAGCGCCCGATCTACTCCTACCGGCTGTCGATCGTGCACTTCTGGTCGCTGATTTTCCTCTACATCTGGGCCGGACCGCATCACCTGCACTTCACGGCGCTTCCGGTCTGGGCGCAGACGCTGGGCATGACCTTCTCGATCATGCTGTGGATGCCGTCCTGGGGCGGGATGATCAACGGCCTGATGACGCTCTCGGGCGCCTGGGACAAGATCCGCACCGACCCGATCATCCGGTTCATGGTGGTGTCGCTGGCCTTCTACGGCATGAGCACCTTCGAGGGCCCGCTGATGTCGATCCGCACGGTCAATGCGCTCAGCCACTACACGGACTGGACCATCGGCCACGTGCACTCCGGCGCACTGGGCTGGGTCGCCTATATCAGCTTCGCGGCGATCTACTTCCTCGTCCCGCCGCTGTGGGGACGGGCACGGCTCTACTCGCTGCGCCTGGTCAACGTCCATTTCTGGATCTCGTCGATCGGCATCGTGCTCTACATCAGCGCGATGTGGGTGTCGGGCATCCTGCAGGGGCTGATGTGGCGCGCCTACGACGAGCTGGGCTTCCTCGAGTTCTCGTTCATCGAGACGGTCGAGGCGATGCACCCGTTCTACCTGATCCGGGCGGCCGGCGGCGCACTGTTCGTCATCGGTTCGCTGGTGATGATCTTCAACGTCTGGAAAACGATCCAGGGCGAAATCCGCTCGGAAGCGCCAATGGCCGGTACGGCCGCGGCGCGGGCATAGGGGACGACGATGTTCAAGCATTCACTGTTCGAAAAGAACTCGATTTTCCTCGTCATCGGCATCCTGGTCGTCGTCGCGATCGGGGGGCTGGTGGAAATCGCACCGCTCTATTGGCTGAAGAGCACCATCGAGGAGGTGAAGGGGGTTCGGCCCTATTCGCCGCTCGAGCTGGCCGGGCGCAACATCTACATCCGTGAGGGTTGCTACACCTGCCACAGCCAGCAGATCCGCGCCCTTCGCGACGAGGTGGAGCGCTACGGCCACTACTCGCTGGCGGCGGAGTCTATGTACGACCATCCCTCCCAGTGGGGCTCCAAGCGCACCGGGCCGGATCTGGCGCGGGTCGGCGGCAAGTACTCCAACGAGTGGCACGTCGCGCACATGATCGATCCGCGTGCGGTGGTGCCGGAGTCGATCATGCCGCCCTATGCCTTCCTCCTGGATCGCCTGCTCGATCCGAACGAGAAGGCCGCGCACCTGGAGGCCAAGCAGGTGGTCGGCGTGCCCTACACCGAGGAGATGGTGGCGGAGGCCGCGGCCGACATGCGGGCTCAGGCCGACCCGAACGGCGATCATGCCGGACTGCTGGAGCGCTATCCGAAAGCCGTTGTCGGTAATCTGGACGGCGATCCGGAGCGCCTGACCGAGATGGACGCCCTGGTGGCTTATCTGCAGATCCTTGGTCAGATGGTCGATTTCACCGAAGTCGAGCCGGAGCAACTGGTCCAGTGATCGAGCAATTCTACGGGTTCGTCACGAGCCTCTGGCTGGTTCTGCTGGTCGTGATCTTCAGCGGCATCGTCCTTTGGGTCCTCTGGCCCAGTCGACGGCGCAAGACGCAGATGCAGAGCTACGCCGATATCCCTTTCCGCGAGGCGCCGAAGATGGAGAAGGGCGCCGGCCGGGACGATAAGAAGGACTGACAACGCGATGCCGACGAAAATCGAAAAAGACCGGCTGACCGGAAAAGAGACGACTGGCCACGAGTGGGACGGCATCAAGGAGCTGAATACGCCCCTGCCCAAATGGTGGCTCTACGTCTTCTACGCCTGCATCATCTGGTCGATCGGCTACATGGTGCTCTATCCGGCGATTCCGCTCGGGACGACCTACACCAAGGGTTTGCTCGGCTGGTCCAGCCGCGAACAGGTGCGTGATCAGATCGCCGACGCCCGCGAGCGGCAGGGCGAATTCCTGATCGGCATCCAGGAGTCCTCTCTGGAGGAGATCCGGGCCGACAGCACGCTCTTCACCTTCGCGCAGCGCGGCGGTGCCGTCGCCTTCGCCGACAACTGCGCGGCCTGTCACGGCGCGGCTGGTCAGGGCAACGTGGGGGGCTTCCCGGTTCTGGCGGACGACGACTGGATCTGGGGCGGCTCGCTCGACTCGATCCACCACACCATCGTCCATGGCGTGCGCTGGGAAGACGATCCCGACACGCGTTTCAACATGATGCCGGCCTATGGCGACGGCCTGCTGAGCGAAGAGGAAATCGCCCAGGTGACCGACTACGTCCTCTCCCTGTCGGGCCGCGCGCCCGAAGGTGCGGATCTGGCGCCGGGCGAGGAGATCTTCGCGATCCAGTGCGCCGCCTGCCACGGCGAGATGGGCGAGGGCGTGACCGACCTGGGCGGCCCCAATCTAAGCGACGCGATCTGGCTCTATGGCAGTGAGCGTAACGAGATCATGGCGCAGATCGTCAACCCGCAGCACGGCGTCATGCCGGCTTTCCAAGCTCGGCTTGAGGGCGAGACGCTGAAGATGCTGTCCATCTACGTCCATGCCCTGGGCGGTGGGCAATAGGGGCGGCGGACGCTAGGCGAAGCGCAGCGCCCACCAAGCGAAGCGCGCGAGGAGAGCGACAGTACAATGGCCGAAGCGCTACGTAAGAGCGACGGCAAGCTTCCCGAACCGCCAGCGCGGCTCGTCGACTTGGCTGCGTCCGATGTGGATCATGAGGCGGCGGTTTCCTGGAAAGAGGCCGAGAACCCGGACTCGCCGCTTTATGCCGACCGCATCAAGGTCCATCCGCGCGACGTGCGCGGCCCGATCCGACGCATCAAATGGGCCGTGCTCGGCCTGCTGCTGGCGATCTACTACATCACGCCCTGGATCCGGTGGGACCGCGGGCCGGACGCGCCCGATCAGGCCGTCCTGATCGACATCGCCAATGCCCGCGCCTACTTCTTTTTCATCGAGATCTGGCCGCAGGAGGTCTACTACCTGACCGGCCTGCTCGTGCTTGGCGCCGTCGGGTTGTTCTTCGTCACTTCGCTGTTCGGCCGTTTGTGGTGCGGCTACACCTGCCCGCAGACCGTCTGGACCGACCTCTTCATGTGGGTCGAGCGCAAGATCGAGGGCGACCGCAACGCGCGCCTGCGCCTCGACAAGCAGCCGCTGTCCGGGGCCAAGCTGCGCAAGCGGACGCTCAAGCATGCGGCCTGGCTGTTGATCGCTCTCTTCACCGGCGGCGCCTGGGTCATGTACTTCCAGGACGCACCGACCCTGGTGGCGGAGTTCTTCACCGGCCAATCCTCGACCGGCACCTACTTCTTCGTCGGTCTCTTTACCGCGACGACTTATCTCCTAGCCGGCTGGGCGCGCGAGCAGGTCTGCGTCTACATGTGCCCCTGGCCGCGCTTCCAGGCCGCCATGTTCGACGAGGATACCCTGGTCGTCACCTACCAGCGCTGGCGCGGCGAGCCTCGGGGCAAGCACAAGAAGGGCGAGAGCTGGGACGGCCGCGGCGACTGTATCGACTGCACGGCCTGCGTCGCGGTCTGCCCCACCGGAATCGACATTCGCGACGGCCAGCAGCTCGAATGCATCGGCTGCGGTCTCTGCATCGACGCTTGCAACGAGGTGATGGAGAAGATCGGCCGACCGAAGGAGCTGATCACCTTCGACACCGAGGCCAACCAGATTGCCTTGGAGAGCGGTGCGCCGAAACCGAAGTGGAAGCTCCTGCGCTTGCGCACGCTGTTCTACGCGATGCTCTTCCTCGGCGTCGCCCTGGCGATGCTGGTGACCTACGTCACGCGCGCAAATGTCGACATCAGCGTGCTGCACGACCGGGCGCCGCTGTTCGTGACCCTTTCGAACGGCGACATCCGCAACGGCTATACCGTCAAGATTCTCAACATGACCCGCGAGCCGCGCAGCTTCCGCCTGTCCTACGAGCTTGGTGACGGCGTCGCGGGCTCCAGCATGAGCGTGGTCAACCTCGAGAGCACCGGCGAGACCGCCACCCTGACGGCCGATCCGGACTCGGTGGCGACCTATCAAGTCTATATCCGCGCGCCGTCGGAGGCTTTGAGCGGTGAATCGATGCCGATCGTCTTCCGGCTCAGCGACCCTTCCCGCGGCGATCTCGTGACCTACGACAGCGTTTTCCGAGGACCGGCGAAATGACCCCACTGCTGCAGAACCTCACCCGCGACGGCCGCTGGATCCCCTGGCTGTTCGTTGCCTTCTTCCTGGTGATCTTCACCGTCAACGGCATCATGGTGACCGTGGCGCTTTCGACCTGGACGGGGCTGACGACCCAGTCCCACTACCGCGACGGCATCGAGTATAACCGGCGCCTGGCGGCGGTCGAGCGCCAGGAAGCGCTGGGCTGGGATGTGGCTTACAGTTCCCAGACCCTGGAGGGTGGGACACTGGATTTCGCCGTGGCCGTTACCGGTTCGCAGGGACAACCGCTTTATCCGGACCGGGTGCATGTGGCCTTCGTGCGGCCGACCAGCGAAGGTTTCGACAGCAGCCACGTGCTGCAGCTGCGTGCGGACGGGCGCTACGGCATTTTCGTGAAGCTGCCGCTGGCTGGCATCTGGGATGCCAGGGTGACAGTCGAGGAACACGGCCGGCGCCACCAGAGCAGTCAACGCCTCTTCGTGGCGCAGTAGGCGTCCGATGGCGCTTGCCGGCTCCGCGCCCGAAGCCTTTGCGCCCGAGGCGCCGCGCATCGACGTGGCGTCCTACGTTCAGCGCGACGAAGGCGGTGCCCGCCGCCTGCATCTGATGGTCGAGGGCCTGCACTGCGGCGGCTGCGTGCGCAAGATCGAGTCTGCGCTGCAGCCGTTGGACGGCGTGCGGGAGGCGCGGGTCAACCTGACCACGCGCCGGATGTCGCTGGCCTGGGACGGACCCTCGGCCCGCGGCGGCGAACTGGCTCGCAGGATCGAAGACCTCGGTTTCAAGGTCATGCCCTACGAGCCGGCGCGCCTGACCGCCGACGATGCGCGGCAGGAGCGCGAGCTGCTGCGCTGCATGGCCGTCGCCGGTTTTGCGGCCGCCAATGTCATGCTGCTCTCGGTCGCGGTCTGGGCCGGTCATGTCGATGGGATGGGACCGGCGACCCGCACCCTGATGCACTGGTTCTCCGCCCTGATCGCCATGCCGGCGATCGTCTACGCCGGGCGCCCCTTCTTCCGCTCGGCGCTCTCGGCGCTGAAGGCGCGCACCACCAATATGGACGTCCCGATCTCTCTGGCGGTGCTGCTGGCCTCCGGCATGTCGCTGGTCGAGACCATGAACCAGGGCACGCATGCCTACTTCGATTCCGCCGTGATGCTGCTGTTTTTCCTGCTGATCGGCCGCTACCTGGATCGCCGCGCGCGTGGTAAGGCCCGCTCCGCCGCGGAACGGCTGCTGGCGCTGGGCGCCCAGGCCGTTACGGTGGTCGCCGAGGGCGGCAAGCGCCTGCTGCTGAAGCCGGAGCAGGTCGAGCCGGGCATGCGGGTGCTCGCCGCTGCGGGCGAGCGCATCGCCGTCGATGGTCGCGTGCTCTCCGGCGAGAGCGAGCTCGACAGCAGCCTGATCACTGGTGAAAGCCTGCCCAGCCGTGCCGTGGCGGGTGACCGCGTTTTCGCCGGCACGCTGAACGTCGCCGCGCCGCTGATGCTGGAGGTCACGGCGACCGGCGAGAAGACGCTGCTGGCCGAGATCGTCCGCCTGATGGAGGTGGCCGAGCAGCGCCGCGCGCGCTTCGTCAGCCTGGCGGACCGCATGGCCAGGGTCTACGCGCCGGTGGTCCATCTGCTGGCGCTCTTCACCTTTCTGGGCTGGTGGCAGTTCGGCGGGCTGGAGTGGCAGCCGGCGCTGATGATCGCCATCGCCGTACTGATCATCACCTGTCCCTGCGCCCTGGGCTTGGCCGTGCCGGCGGTGCAGGTGATCGCCAGCGGGCGTCTGCTGCGCAAGGGACTCCTGCTGAAGTCGGGCACCGCCCTGGAGCGTCTCGCCGTTGTCGATAGCGTGGTCTTCGATAAGACCGGCACGCTGACCCTGGGCCGGCCGGAGCTGACCGATCTCGTGATCGAACCGGAGGCGCTGGAAGTCGCCGCTTCCCTGGCCGCCGCCAGCCGGCATCCGCTGGCCCGCGCCGTGGCGCGCGCCGCGCCGGACGTGCCGGCGGCGGAGGGCGTGAAGGAGCTGCCCGGCTGCGGTCTGCTGCTGGAGACGCCGGAAGGGGAAGTGCGCCTGGGCAGCCGCCGCTGGACCGCGGTCGAGAGCGATGACGAGGACCAAAACGCGGGCGACGGAGAGGGACCGGAGCTCTGGCTGACCCGGCCCGGCAAGGCGCCGCAGCGCTTCGCCTTCACCGACCGCCCGCGTCCGGACGCTGCCAAGGTGGTGGCGGACCTCAAGCGGCAGGGTCTGCAGGTCGAGCTGCTGTCCGGAGACCGCCGGCAGACGGTGGCGGCGGTGGCGGCGGACCTCGATATCCCGGTCTGGCGGGCGGAGCTGGCGCCCGGCGACAAGGTCGCGCGGCTGGAGGCCCTGGCGGCCGAGGGGCGCAAGGTCATGATGGTCGGCGACGGTCTGAACGACGCTCCCGCCCTGGCCGCCGCCTCGGTGTCGCTCTCGCCGTCCAGCGCGGTGGACATCAGCCAGACGGCGGCCGACGCGGTCTTCCAGGGCGATGCCCTGACCCCGGTGCTGGACCTGCTGGAGGTCGCTACGCGGTCGGACCGCCTCGTGAAACAGAACTTCGCGCTGGCGCTGTTTTACAACCTTTGCGCCATTCCGCTGGCGGTCGCCGGCTTCGTCACGCCGCTGATCGCGGCCGTGGCCATGAGCGGCTCCTCCATCATCGTCATCTGCAACGCTCTGCGCCTCGCCGGGCGAAGGTAGTGAAAGGCGACCCGGCAAGGCCCACATAGCTCTGCATGGACGTCCTCATCTACCTGATCCCGGCGGCACTGTTCCTCGGCCTGCTCGGCCTCTGCGCCTTCCTCTGGTCGTTGCGTAAGGGCCAGTACGAGGACCTGGACGGCGCAGCCGAGCGCATTCTCTTCGATGAGGAAGAAACGCCGGGCAAGGACCCGGATCGGACCGGCCGGCCGAACTGAAGCGACGGCGCAGAAGCGCGCGGTCAGGCCGATCGGGTAACCGAACCGGAGGCCTCAGCCAGCTCGGCAAAGCGGGCAAGGAAATCCGCCTTGGCCTCGGGTGGGGCGACGGGCTCCAGCTGCCAGACTAGAATCTCGGCCGCGGCCTTGCCGCGCGGGCGCGTGAAGATCTTGTCGGCCGCTGGGCGCTCGAAGCCGGCGAGTTGGGTGGCTTCCATGTAGGCGGCGATGCCGTCGGCGCGCTTGATCAGGACCGTGACGCGCTCGGGCAGCAGGGCCGGCAGGCCGAAGCGCAGGTGGACGGCCTGCATCAAGCGATGTTCGAGCTGCTTGTAGCCGGGGCCGACCGCGGCCTTGAAGGGCGTTATCAGGTCGCCGACCACATACTCCGGCGCGTCGTGCAGCAGGGCGGCGAGCCGCCACGACTGGGCCAGCTTCGGCTCAAGCCGCCGGACGATGCGCTCCACCAGCAGGCTGTGCTGGGCGACGCTGAAGGCCCAGTCGCCGCTGGTTTGGCCGTTCCAGCGCGCCACCCGCGAGAGGCCCTGGGCGATGTCCTCGATCTCCACATCCAGCGGCGAGGGATCGAGCAGGTCCAGCCGCCGGCCCGACAGCATGCGCTGCCATGCGCGCGGGACCAGTATTGCGGGCGAGGCAGCTCGGGCCTTGGGTCCGGTTGGCATGGCGTCGCAGACTAGAGCAGCATCGCCTGAGCTGGAATCGCTTTGGCGATTCCAGCTAAGACGTGAATCGCTCTCTAGCGATCCGCGCTCCGGAAGGCGAGTGGGTCCGAGAGAGAAGCGAGCGCCCGGTTGGGCGACTCCGCGCCGAGCGGGTAACGCTGCGGACTTGGCCGACGACACCCAAAAAAGGAGCGGACGAGTGATCGAGCGGATCGAAACCGGCAAACGGATGAGCAAGATCGTCAAGCATCAAGGCACGGTCTATCTCTGCGGCCAGGTGGGAGACGGTGACTCCGTCGCCGAGCAGACCCGCGATTGCCTCGGCCGCGTGGAGGCGTTGCTCGAGCGCGCCGGATCCTCGCGCGAGCGGATCCTGCAGGCCGTCATCTGGCTGGCCGACATGGCCGACTTCGCGGAGATGAACGCGGTCTGGGATGCCTGGGTCCCCGAGGGTCACGCGCCGGCCCGCGCCTGTGGCGAGGCTCGCCTCGCGCGCCCCGAGCTGCGGGTGGAGATCATCGTCACGGCGGCCTGCGACTGATCCCGAGGCCGGAAGGACGGGCCGAATCCAGCGCGCTCGTCTCAGGCGGACGCGCAGGACTTTTGCCTCAGGCGTGAATCCTGCTCTAGAAGCGCTGAGATGGCGCCCGATCAGTAGAACGGCTGGCTGACCACCCAGAGCACTTCGGTTTCGGTCCGGCCAGGATTGCGGAACTTGTGCGGTCGCGGACTCTCGAAGCAGAAGGTGTCGCCGGGGCCGAGCAGATAGGTCGTGGTGCCGATCGTGATCTCCAGGGTCCCCTTGAGAACGTGCCCGATCTCCTCGCCATCGTGGGTATAGGGGTCGTCGCCGGAGCTGCCGCCCGGCTCGACCACGACGATCATGCCCTGCAAGCCGCTGCCCGCCTTTTGCGTCAGCAGTTCCTTGCGCATCCGTTTTTCGCCCAACGTCAGGATGCGGCGCTCGTGAGCGCGCACAACGATCTCGTCCGACGTTGTCTCCGGTTTCTCGAAGAGGCGTTCCATCGGAAGGTCGATGGCCGCACAGAGTTCGCGGAGGACGCGCAGCGACGGTGAGGTCAGACCGCGTTCGATCTGACTGACGGTGCCGATGGCCACGCCGGCCCGCGCTGCGGCTTGGCGCAGCGTCAGGCCTTTTCCGCTGCGCCAGCTTCGAAGGATCTCGCCGACCCTCGCGTCGTGCGCGTCCGCGGCAGTCGGTTCCTGCCGGTCTTCAAGGGCTGTATCGGCGCCTGCGGTGTCCCGCTTACCCATGGGCCGATGCGGCATGGCTTGACTCCTCGGTGAACGCTATTTCAAAATATTGAACATAGTTACTTTTACATCTGCCCGCAGGGCGGTAAATAGAAACGGCAATCTTGGGCTTGAAGCCTGCGGTTGCAACCTCCCTGCAGAGCATGTCGCAGTTTGCAAAGATGCGGCGCCGAACGTCGAGCGTTCAACAAAGTGAACGGGGAGGGGAAAAATGACAAAGCAGGATATCGTCAGGCGCAGTATCCGGGGTGCTGCTGAAGGCGACAGCCAACGCGAGGGACTTTCCCGCCGCCGGGCTCTGGCGCTCTGCGGCGGGCTTGGCGGATCGCTTGCCGCCTTGACGCTTCTCCCCGGTTCGCTCGTTCGCGCGCAGGTTCGGGGCGACCAGTTCGTCTTCGGATCCGCCAGCCTTGGATCGACCGGATACGTCATCATCGAGGCTCTCAGCACGATCGTGAACCGTCACACCGATTTGCAGACCTCGTCCCAGTCGACCTCCGGCGGGGCCGAGAACATTGCGCTGATCGGCCGAGACCTGCTGGACTTCGGCCAGTCGACCTCGGTCGACCTGGTACCGGCTTCGCGTGGCAGCGCGCCTTACCAGGCCCCAATCGATGTGCGGCAGATGTTCTGCTATACCACCTTTGCCCTGCCGCCAATCGTCAAGGCCGACAGCGAGGTGGCGCGCTTCGAGGATCTGGTCGGCAAGCGGGTCGCGCCGGGCACCTCGGGCGGCACCACAGCGCAGTCCTGGCGGCTGATGTTCGACACGGCGGGCATGACCGAGGGCGTGCGCTTCACCTACGGGTCCTGGCGGGAGGTCTACGACCAGTTCGCGGCCGGACGGGTGGACTGCATCCCCGCCATCCTGACCAATCTGCGCCCGGCGCCAATCGTTCAGGAATTGACGACAAATACGGCGATCCGCGCCGTCTCTTTCCCCGATGCGGTGATCGAGAAGGCGCAAGCGGCGAACCCCGGCATCATGCGCTTCGACGTCACGCCGGAGACCTGGCCGGCCATCAGCGAACCCTGCGTCGGGACCGGCTCCTCCGGAATTCTCGCCGCCCATGCCGGCGTCGATCACGAAACCGCCTATGCGATCACGCAGGCCGTCTTCGAAAACGCGTCCGAGCTCTACCAGATCGCCGACGCGCTGCGCAGCGTGACCCTGGAGTCGGCGACGCGCTATCTGGTTGCCGGCGTCCCGGTGAACGCCGGTGCAGCCCAGTACTTCAAGGAACAGGGCGTCTGGCGCGACGATCTCACGGAGGCCTAGAGAGATCGCTTCAGGTGGGGTCGCCGTGGCGATCCCACCTGAAGCGTGAATCCGGTTCCTTCGAAAGGTTGGAATACGACGGCCAAGGGGACGGCCTTGGCGGAAAGTAGAGAGACGATGCACGGGGGGTT
The DNA here is from genome assembly GCA_028285215.1 of Rhodovibrionaceae bacterium. Taxonomy (GTDB): domain Bacteria; phylum Pseudomonadota; class Alphaproteobacteria; order Kiloniellales; family DSM-21159; genus Algihabitans. Next base: position 11,118 of record JANQPZ010000008.1, read on the forward strand.
CGCCGCGGCCCTGATAGCGAAGGTGGACCGCGGACATGCCCCGGCCAAGGCGACGGCACTGCTCTACTATGCCGTTGCCGTCGCCATGGCGCTGCTGCATCTCTGGCAGGCCTATCTCTTCGTTCTGCCGTCGGGCCAGTTCAAGAACCTGCACCTCGGGCTGTCGCTGATGCTGACCTTCCTGGCGGCCGCGACGGCTGCCGGCGCGCGCCATCAGCGCCTGGCCCAAAAGCTGCTCCTCGGTTTGGCGTTTCTCACTCTGGTGCCGCTGGTCTACATCCACGTCGAGTATCAGGCGCTCGTCACGCAGCGGTCGTTTCTGCCGAACACGCTGGACGTCTGGATCGCGGGGCTGCTCCTCGTCATAGCGCTCTATGCGGTCTGGCGCGACTGGGGCGCGTCGATCCCCGTCATCGCGGTTCTGTCCTTGCTCTATGCCTACTTCGGCTATCTCGTACCCGGTTTCGCCAACCATGGCGGCATCGGTTGGGACCGGATGGTCGGCATTACCTCGATCCCCTACTTCCGAGGGTTGCTTGGCAACCTGACCGGAATCTCCGCCTCGACGATTTTTCTGTTCATGCTGCTGGCCGGCCTGTTGAAGGCGACCGGGGGGCTGGACTACATCATGCGCGCAGCTTTCGGCCTGGTCGGCGGGATGCGGGCGGGCCCGGCCCAGGCGGCCATCGCCTCGTCGGGGTTCTTCGGCAGCATTTCCGGATCGATCATGGCCAACGTCGCCTCGACCGGCGCCTTCACGTTCCCCCTGATGAAAAAGACGGGCTTCGCACCGCACTTCGCCGGAGCGGTCGAGGCGACGGCCTCGGCGGGCGGCCAGGTTACGCCGCCCAAGCTCGGTCTCACCGCCTTTCTGATCGTCGGCATCACCGGAATCCCCTATGCCGAGGTGATGGTTGCGACCGTGTTTCCGGCGCTGCTGTTCTACGCCTTCCTGATGTGGGGCGTGCATCTGCGTGCGGTTCGGATGGACATCGATGCCCGGCGCAAGCGGCAGGAGTTGTCCGATGTGCCGATGATGGAGATCGGTTTGGCGCGCGCGACGCTCCTGCATCTCCATCTCATCTTCGCCGTCGGCGTTCTCGTCTACCTCCTCGTCGGCGGCGTTCCTGCCGGGATCGCCGCGCTCTATGCCAACTTCACCATTCTGGCACTCGAGATCGTCAAGCGACTGGCGGTGGGCCGGCTGCGGCCGGCGGCCTTCGCGGAGGCCGCGCTTGTGGTGCTGCATGGCCTGATCGCCGGCGCGCGCAGCGGCGCCATGGTGGCCGTCATCATCGCGGTGATCTCGATCATGATCGAATTCGTGGTGGTCACCGGCTTCGCCCAGAAGCTCAGCTACGCCATGCTCGAGATGTCGGACGGCCAGCTCTGGCTGCTGCTGCCGCTGGCGGCTCTGTCCTGTCTCGCCTTCGGCATCGGCCTGCCGACCTCGGCAGCCTACATCCTTGTCGCGCTGCTCGGCGCCCCGGCTATGGTGCAGGTCGGCGTGCCGCTGCTGGCGGCGCACCTCTTCGTCTTCTATTATGCGAACATGTCGGCGCTGACGCCGCCCGTCGCCGTGGGCGCGCTGGTTGCGTCGAACCTCGCAGGTGCCAGCTTCTGGAGAACCGCCTTCACGGCTTTGCGCCTGGCGCTGCCGGGCTTTTTGCTGCCCTTCCTCTTCGTGGTGCAGCCCGGCATTCTCGGCATCGAGGTGGGCATCGGTGAGCAGTTGGCACTGGTCGCGCTGGCCTTCGTCGCGCTGATGGCGCTGAACAGCGCGATCGAGGGCTACCTTCTGGCGCCGTTGAGCGTGATTGAGCGGCTGTTGCTCTTGCCGGCCGCCTTTACGCTCTTGCTGCCCGGCCTCGCCACCGATGTCTTAGGTCTTGCGCTCGTAGCGGCGGTGCTTGTCCGTCAGCTTATGCTCGCCGGCCGCCGGCGAAGTCTGTCGCCGCTGGCCCCGCTTCATGGAGATTCCCCCGAATGACCCCCACCCGGCCTTCCGTCGGCGCGACGCGCCATGTCGTGTCAGCCGGCCACTATCTGGCCGCCGCTGCCGCCCACGACGTGCTGGAGGGCGGCGGAAACGCGATCGACGCCGGCTGTGCGGCCGGCATCGCCTTGGGTGTGGTGCAGAGCGACCTGGTCAACATCGGCGGCGTCGCGCCGATCATGATACGCACGGCTGACACACCGATTCCGGTCACCATCGACGGTCTCGGCACCTGGCCGGCGGCACTTCCCGAACGGCACTTCCTCGATCGACACGGCGGCAGCCTGCCGCTCGGCGTCGAGCGCGTTGTCGTCCCGGCCGCGATCGATGCCTGGCTGACGGCGCTGGAGCGCTTCGGGACACTGCGCTTTGCCGACGTCGCCGCGGCAGCGATTCGCTATGCGCGCGACGGCATCCCGGCACATCCGCTTCTCGTCGATACCATCACCGAACAGCTGGAGGGCTACAGCCGCTGGGACTCCACCGCGGCGATCTATCTGCCCGGAGGGCGCGTCCCGAAGGTGGGAGAGCGCTTCGTGCAGACGGACCTGGCTCGCACGCTCCAGTTCCTCTGCGATCAGGAGACCACGGCCGGTGGCGACCGCTTGGCCGGGCTGGCGGCCGTGCGGGCCGCCTTCTACGCCGGCGACGTGGCCCGCGAGATCGTGCGGTTCGTGGAGGGTGAGGGCGGCTTTCTCGGCATGGCCGACATGGCTGGGTTCCGATCGCAGGTCGAGCCGGCGCTCGCCGTTGCCTGGCGGGATACGACGGTCTTCACCTGCGGACCCTGGTGCCAGGGGCCGGTGCTTGGGCTCGCGCTCAATCAGATCGAGGTCGCGGGCCTGGCGGGGCTGGATCACAACGATGCGGGCTACATCCATCTGCTGACGGAGATCTTCAACAACGCTTTCGCGGACCGCGAGTATCATTTCGCCGATCCGCGCTTCGTCGAGGTGCCGTTGCAGCGCCTGCTGTCCGACGCCCATGCGCGGGCTCGCGTGCGGCAGATCGACCCGCAGCGCGCGCGGGGCGGCGACATGCCGGCGGCGATCCTGCCGCTGGGTGGCCACGCCAGGGACGTGCCGCTCTCCGCCGACAGTCCGTCGGCCGAACCCGACACCTCCTACGTGGCCGTCGTCGATGCTGCGGGTAACGCCTTCTCGGCGACGCCGAGCGACGGCTCCTGGACCGTGCCGGTCGTTCCGGGACTTGGGTTGGTTCCCTCCAGCCGGGGAAGCCAGTCCCGGCCTGATCCCGACCATCCCTCCGGCGTGCGGGCGGGCAAACGTCCACGCTTGACGCCCAACCCGGCCATCCTGGTTTCCGGTCCCGATGTGATGCCCTTCGGCTCCCCCGGGGGTGACGTCCAGACTCAGGCCATGCTGCAGGTTCTGCTCAACCGCCGCCACTTCGGGATGGACCTGCAGGCGGCGATCGATGCACCGCGCTTCGCCACCTACAACTTCCCCTCTTCCTTTGCACCCTTCACCCACCATCCGGGACTGGTGAAGCTGGAGGATCGGATCCACGAGGACGTCGCAGCGGCCTTGCGTAGCAAAGGTCATCGCATTGCCCGTTGGCCCGACTTCGATTGGCGGGCCGGCGGTGTCTGCGCCGTGGAAACCGACCGCAGTCAGGGATTGGTCTTCGGTGCTGCCGATCCGCGCCGGCCGTCCTACGCCATCGGTGGCTGACGCGGCAGCGCGGGGAGGAATCGCTGCATGACGTCTTTTCCAAACTCTCTGTGGAGCGCGACTGCTGCACCGCTGGCGTCTTCTCCGCCGCTGACCGAGGATCTGCGGACGCCGGTCTGTATCGTCGGCGCCGGCTTTGCGGGCCTGTCCACGGCCCTGCATCTGGCCGAGGCCGGAACGGACTGCATCGTTCTCGATGCGCGGCAGCCCGGCTGGGGCGCCTCGGGGCGCAACGGCGGCCAAGTGATTCCGGGACTGAAGCACGATCCGGCGGCGCTGATGGCGCGCTTCGGCGAGAAGGCAGGCACGCGCCTGGCCCGTTTCTCGGGCGATGCACCGGCTCTGCTGTTCGATCTGGTGGCACGTCATACCATCGACTGCGACCTCTATACCGGCGGTTGGATTCAGCCCGCCCATGCGCCGGAAGGGTTGGAGACGCTGCGCCGGCGTCGCGCGCAGTGGCGTTCCTTCACCGATGAGATCGTCGAGCTGGATCATGCCGAAACCGCGCGCCTGGTCGGCAGTGACCACTACGTCGGTGCGATGCTGGATCGGCGTGGTGGTTCGGTGCAGCCGCTCTCGCTGTCGCGCGGTCTTGCGCGGGCCGCGGTCAAGCTGGGCATCCGCCTGTTCGGGGACACGCCGGCCCTCTCCTTGAGTCGGCGCGACGGGACCTGGGAGGTGGAAACGCCTGCGGCCCGGGTCCGGGCGGACAGCGTCGTCGTGGCCACCAACGGTTATACCGACGATCTGATCCCGGCCCTGCGGCGCAGTCTCGTTCCGGTCTACAGTTTCCAGGTTGCGACCCGGCCGCTGTCTCCAAACCTGGCGGCTACGATCCTGCCGGACGGCCATCCCGCCTCCGATACGCGCCGGCTGCTTTGGTACTTCCGCAAGGACGGTCAGGACCGCCTGATCATGGGTGGGCGCGGCTTCGCGAAGGACAGTCTAGATGCAGACGACACGCGGGCGCTCCAGCGCGCGGTGCAGGCTCTCTATCCGCAACTGGGCGAGGTGGACTTCGCGTACCATTGGGGTGGCCGCGTGGCCATGACGGCCGATCATTTGCCGCATGTCCATGCACCGGAGCCGGGGCTCTATGCCGGCGTCGGTTTCAACGGGCGCGGCGTCGCCATGGCGACGGCCACGGGCTCGATCCTCGCGCATCTGGCCGCCGGCGGGGAACCGGAGGCCCAACCGCTACCGGTGACCGCACTGACGCCGATCGCTTTTCATGCCTTCCACGCTCCGGCCGTACAGGCGCTTGCCGGCTACTATCGCTGGCGCGACGACCGCGAGTGCAAGCGCAGCAGGTCTGGCTCCTCGGCAAGATAGGTTTTCTATGCGGGCTTCAGTGGCCTCGCCCGGATGCGACCGCGGCGCCGCGCCGGCTGGATGCCATGGCTTCAACCGTCGAAGTACTCGATCGCCTTGACCACCAGTTCCGGCATGTTGGTCGCGTTCAACTTGCTGCGCAAGGCGTAGCAAGTGTTCGTCACGGTCTTGTAGCTGATGCAGACCTCCTGCGCGATCTCGCGGTAGGACTTGCCTTCGGCGACGAAGCCGAGGATCTCGAGTTCTCGCGGGGTCAGGGCGCTGGCGGCGCTGGTGCTGCCCGGTCGGTTGAGCAATGCGATCTTCGTTGCGATATCCGCGGAGACGTAGCATTCACCCTGGCTCAAGGACCGGAACGCCTGATCGATCTCTTCGGGGGGCGCGTCTTTGTTGACGAAGCCGTTCGAGCCCGCCTCCAGGGCCCGGCGTGCGATCATGGCACTGCGGTGCATCGAAAAGACCAACACCGGGATCTCCGGATCGTGCCGACGCAGCCGCCGGATGAGCTTGACCCCGGCGAACTTGTTGCAGCCGAAGGAGAGGTCGACGATGAGAAGATCGGGACGCTCTTCGCGATAGGCACGCAGACCGGTCAACGGCGAGTGCGCGGAGAAGACCTCGCAGGCACCCGCGGCGCGGACGATGCGTCCCCAGCCTTCTGCCACGACCGGGTGATCGTCGACGATTAGAACCCTCGGCATCGCAGTCCTCCCAGCGGTGCTCCTCGACGAGATGAGCCGCCTCTCACGGGCATGGAATCCAGATCTCGGTCACCACGCCGTGCTGAGTCCGGAACGGGCGTTTGTAGGTACCGCCGAGCGCGCTCGTGCGATCGGCGATGCCGATTTGACCGTAGCTCGGTGAGACGTCCGGATAATGCGGGCCGGAGCCGTTATCCGTCACGGTGACCGTCAGGCCCTGGCATCTGTCTGCTGGCGCGCAGGTCAGCTCGATCGCAATTCGGTTGGCCGCACCGTGTTTGATCGCGTTGAGCACACTCTCTTGTGCGAAGCGATAGATGGAGAGATCGACGAGTTCGCTGAAACTGTCAGGACAGTCCTTGCCGACGGCCAGCGAAACGCGGGCGTTCGGAGCAATGTCGAGAAAGTTTACCGAAAGATCCGCCAAGGCGTCGGCAAGCGTCGTATCCTTTGTCAGCATCGGGCGAAGGTCGGACATGACCGACCGGCTTTCGGTCTGCAGCGAGGTGGCGTGGCGGGCCAGAGCCGCCAAGGCGGCTTTCAGGTCCCGCTTGAGCGCCACGCCGTCCGGCAGTTGCGCCGACAGGTTTCGGGCCTCGTGCAGAGCGGCATTGAGGGCGAAGAAGCAGGGGCCCATGCCATCGTGAAGATCGCTGGCAATGCGCTGGCGTTCGCTCTCCCTGACGGTGATCAGTCGGCTGAGGAGCTGCCGGTTCTGCTCGCACTCTCTGCCCAGATGGGTGGCGAGGTCGTTGATCCCGCTGGCGAGGGCAGCGAACTCCTGTAACTCCTGACTCGGCACGCGCGCGCTCAGGTCGCCTCGGCGGATGCGCCTCAACGTTTCGCTGCAGGCACCGATCCGCCGCAGGATCCCGAACACCAGCAGCAGAGACATGGTGAGCGAAGTCGCCCCGGCCACCAGGATCGCCAGGAGAATTTTGCGGAAATCCAACCAGACCTCATGGATTTCGTCCCTGGCGTCGCTCGTTAGACGGATCGTACCGATAGCATCTCCGCCTTCGAGAATCGGGAAGTCGACCGAGAGTCGGTCGGCTTCGATCAATCCAGCGAACCACGCCGGTACCCTTGATGTGGTCGCTCGGGGATGACCCGGCTGCAGCGGGTGCACGCTGCCGTCAGGGTGTAGCAGTACCGCAGCGACATGCTTGGCCCGATCGACATCCTCTACGAGCTCCGATGCCTCGTTTAGGGGATCGGCGCTGTTGGACAGCAGCTCCTTGCGCGCGTCGATGTAGGTTTGCGCGAGTCGAAAGGCCTCGGTGGTCTCTTCGTTCGTCGCAAGGCGAGCGTTCAGTATCAGGATAGCGGAAACAGCGCTGCAGAGCAGAAGACTGAGCCCAACGACGATAAGCGTGGCCAAGACTTTCAGGGACATGTGACGCGACGCGACGCCGGTCACGCCGCCGGTCAGGCTCTGTGCCGCTGCGGGAAACCGGGTTAGCTCGCAGCCGCGGTCCGTCATGGCCGATAGCCTGTGGCCGCGTCGCACCGGTGAGGGTGCAAGACTCTTCCGCTGCGAAACGCAGCTCGACTGTCTGAGAGAAGACCGACCGGCCGCGGGGACTGGACCCGAGTGTTTTGGATCCGATCGCCTTCGTCCCGGACGAGCTCCGCTGCCGAGCGTTTCGAGACTTTGGCACGTATATGGTTATCCATGACCGCGCTGTCGTCGTATGCGGAGACGACAGAACCGACCGTGATCGCAGCGGTGACCGCTGACGGATCGCGTCGCATGACGCCTTCCTCCGAGCCACGTGCCCATTGTTCTTGGTTCGTTGGGCGTTTTGGCCTAACTATTTTAAGTGTAACACAAATTTTTTTCCTCTGTCATTACGAGACCGGGCGTCTTTTCAAAAATCCGGGGAGTCTTCTTCCCCGAACCGGGCAATTTTCCCTGCACAGATCGGGGCAGGCTCCCAAAGACAGCGGCCGGAAAGGTGCGCTTAGATATCCGAACCGACGCAACGCGTGAACGACCTTTCGGGCGTCGGCAACAGGCTCCGACCCGACAGCGGGCACGGCGTCAGAGGGTCGCTTCACACCCGGCCTGGCGCAGCTGCGTTGATGAGAAGTCGGCGGCTACAGGCTATAGGGAACGACGTCCATGAGCATGAGAACAGCTAAACGAATGCCGGCACTTACGCTGGCAGCCTTGATTGCGGCGCCGGCACTGGCGGCGAGCCCAGCACTTGCCAACGACACGCTCGTGGAGATGGCGAAGGACCCGCGCAACTGGGTGATGACCGGCCGCGACTACAGTGCAAACAATTATTCCACGATGGATCAAATCAATAAGGAAAACGTCAGCGAGCTGCGCTCGGCCTGGTCGTTTTCCACCGGCGTCTTGCATGGGCACGAAGGTACGCCGTTGGTTATCGGCGATGTGATGTACGTGCACTCGCCGTTTCCCAACACGACCTTCGCATTGGATCTGAACGAGCCGGGCAAGATCATCTGGCAGAACAAGCCGAGGCAGGATCCGACTGCGCGCTCGGTTGCCTGCTGCGACGTCGTGAATCGGGGCTTGGCCTACTGGCCCGGCGACGGCGAGGTCGATCCCTTGATCTTCCGTACCCAGCTCGACGGCCATATCGTGGCGATGGATGCCGCAACCGGCGAGACCCGCTGGGTGATGGAGAACTCCGATATCAGGGTCGGCTCCACGCTCACCATCGCGCCCTACGTCATCAAGGACAACGTGATTGTCGGCTCCTCGGGCGCCGAGCTGGGCGTGCGAGGCTACGTCACCGCCTACGACGTCAAGACGGGCGAGCAGCGCTGGCGCGCCTTTGCCACGGGTCCGGACGAGGATATGCGTCTCAGCGCCGACTTCAACGCGCCGAACCCGCATTACGGCCAGTGGGATCTGGGCCTCGACACCTGGGAGGGTGATGCCTGGAAGATCGGCGGCGGCACGAACTGGGGCTGGTACGCCTACGATCCCGATGAAGATCTGTTCTACTACGGCTCCGGCAACGCCGCGCCCTGGAACGAAACCATGCGCCCCGGTGACAATAAGTGGACGAACTCGATCTGGGGCCGCGATCCGGACGACGGCATGGCGCGCTTCGCCTACCAGAAGACGCCTCACGACGAGTGGGACTACGCCGGTGTGAACGTGATGATGCTGTCCGAGCAGGAAGACCGCGACGGCAACATGAGAAAGCTGCTCACGCACCCTGACCGCAACGGGATCGTGTATACATTGGACCGCAGCACCGGGGATCTCGTCTCCGCCGACAAGCTGGACGACACGGTGAACTGGACGAAGACCGTTCAGCTCGACACCGGCCTGCCGGTCCGCGACCCCGAGTTCGGCACACGCATGGACCACAAGTCCCGCGACATTTGCCCCTCGGCCATGGGGTATCACAATCAGGGCCACGACTCTTACGATCCGGAACGCCAAGTCTTCCTGATGGGCCTCAACCACATCTGCATGGACTGGGAGCCCTTCATGCTGCCTTACCGTGCCGGGCAGTTCTTCGTCGGGGCTACCCTTTGGATGTATCCGGGACCGAAGGGCGACCGGCAGAACGATCTCGGGCTGGGTCAGGTCAAGGCCTACGACGCCATCACCGGCGAGTTCAAATGGGAGGTCATGGAGCGCTTCTCGGTCTGGGGCGGAACCATGGCGACGGCCGGCGGGCTGACCTTCTACGGCACGCTGGATGGCTTCCTGAAGGCGCGCGATACCGACACGGGCGAGTTGCTCTGGAAGTATCGTCTGCCCTCCGGTGCCATCGGCCATCCGATGACCTACGAACACGACGGTACGCAGTATGTCGCCATCTACTACGGTGTCGGCGGTTGGCCGGGCGTCGGTCTGGTCTTCGATCTTCAGGACCCGACCGCCGGTCTCGGTTCGGTCGGTGCCTTCAAGCGGCTGCAGGAATACACCCAGATGGGTGGCGGCATCATGGTTTTCTCGCTGGATGGAAGAAACCCCTATTCCGATCCCAACGTCGGCGAATACCAGCCGAACGAAGGATAGGAGCGTCTAGAGGTCCCGCCGGTTCCGTCGCGCTGCGGTGCGACGGAACCGGCTCCTTCCAGCAGCGAGAGACATGGCACCATGCGCATGATTGAGCTTATGAAGCTCGCCGGCTTGGCCGCGGTGGCGTTCGCGACCGCCGCCGCGGCTCCGGCGACTGCAGCAGAGACCACGAATGGCGTCAACGCAGACGCAACGGCCGAAGGGCCTCTCAGGGTCTGCTCGTCGACTAAGGACGCACCCTTCTCCGATGCCGATGCGGCCGGCTTCGAAAACGGTATCGCGGCCATCGTTGCCGAAGCGATGGGGCGCGAACTTGAGTATGTCTGGATCGACAGGGCGGCGATCTACCTCGTACGTGACGGCATCGACGACGGCATATGCGAGATTGTCATGGGGGTGGATGAAAACGACCCCAGGCTCCTGACGTCGGTGCCCTACTACCGCACGTCCTATGTCTTCGTCAGTCGCGAGGATCGCGGTTTCGAGGGCAAGAAGTGGCAGGATGCCGATACCCTTGGCATCGATCGTTTCAGCTACCGCTTCCATTCGCCGGCCGAAACCATTCTCAAGTACGCCGGCAAGTATGAGAATAACCTGGCCTACAGTCGTTCCCTGATCAACTTCCAGTCGCGCCGCAACCAGTACATCAATGTACCGGCCGAACGGGTTGTGGCCGAGGTGGTCGACGGTCACGCCGACGTGGCGATCGCCTTCGCGTCCGCGGTCGCGCGCTATGTGACCAACGCCTCCACGCCACTGCGTATGCAAATCATCACCAACGATATCGAGCGGCTCGACGGCAAGATCATTCCCTTGACTTACGCCCAGTCGATCGGTGTGGCAAAGCGTGCTCCGCATCTTGTCGAGGAGATCAACGCCGCTCTTCGCGAAAGCGCTGCCGAGATCCGGGCCGTTCTTGAAGAAGAGGGTGTTCCCCTCCTGCCGCTGGAGAGCTGACGTGCATTGTTTCTTGTCAAAGATCGACTGGGTCCCGCGGTTTGTGCGCCTGTCCCGCTGCACAGGAGCTCTGCTGCTGCTGCTCTCCTGCGCCGGCGTTGCCCTCGCGTCTCCAAGGTTCTTTCACACGACCGAGGGCTATCCCCTGGACCTGTCCTACGCAATGGAGGAAGGCAGGGATACGGAGGCGGTGAAGACCTTCTTCGAGACCGGCGAAAACATCTACAATGAGAACGAGGAGTTTCTCGAAGAGGCGAAAGAGGTTTATGCGACCATGTGCTCCGCCTGCCATGGCCGCTACGCGGAGGGCAAGATCGGTCCCGGGCTCAACGACGACTACTGGACCTATCCGCAGAACGAACACGATGTCGGCCTCTTCTCGACCATTTACGGGGGAGCTCGCGGACAGATGGGCCCCATGTGGGGAGCCCTGACGCTCGACGAAATGCTGCTCTCCATGGCCTGGATGCGCCACCTCTACACAGGTTCGCCGGATACGGCGACCTGGCTGACGGAGGAGAAGCGCAAGGCGTTCCAGCCCTTCCAGTCCGAAACCGCAGAGCAAGACGGCGAGGGGTCCTGAGACTGTCCGGGCATCCAACGGATCGGACAGATAAAAAGCTGACTAATAAGGAGGAAGCACTGTGAAACGGAGCTTAACGATCATGGCCGGCCTGGTTGCGGGTATCGCCCTCGGCGGCGGCGCCCTGGCCTACGACGGTACGAATTGCCGAGCCCCTGGAAACTGCTGGGAACCGAAGCCCGGCTATCCGGAGACGGTTGCAGGCACGAAGTACGACCCGCAGCACGATCCGGCCGAACTGAGCAAGCAGGCGGAGTCGCTTGCCGCGATGGACGAGCGAAATGCCATGCGGGTGAAGCACTTCAAGGAGACCGGCGAGTTCATCTACGACGTCTCCAAGATCCCGGGCGCCAACTGAGGTCAGTGCTCCAAGGCCGGGCGCGCCGCAGCCTCGGCGCGCGCAGGCCCACCTTCGGGGGCGGACCGTGATCGAACCGACACAGAAGCCTTCGTGCAGCGGGGCGGGCAACGACAGGTTCCGACGGCTTGACGACTGGCGTACCCGGGCACTGGCCGCCGAGGCGGCCATCGGACAGGTGATTATCGGCCAGCAGAGCGTGATTCGGCTGATCCTCACCGCCATCTTCTGCCGCGGTCATGTGCTGCTTGAGGGGAATGTCGGCGTCGGCAAGACCACTCTGCTTCGGGCCGTGGCCCGGGCCATTGGCGGGCCTTTCACGCGCGTCGAGGGCACGGTCGACATGATGCCGAGCGACTTCCTCTATACGGCCTTCATCGGCGAGGACGGGCGGCCGCGGGTCGAGCCGGGTCCGGTGCTCGAGCATGGTGAAGGGCTGGCGGTCTTCTTCTTCAACGAAATCAATCGCGCCCGTCCGCAGGTCCACTCCCTGCTGCTCCGCCTGATGGCGGAGCGTCGTGTCAATGCCTTCCAGGCCGAGCATCACTTCCCCCACCTTCAGGTCTTCGCCGACCGCAATCAGATCGAGCGCGACGAAACCTTCGAACTGCCGGCCGCCGCGCGCGATCGCTTCTTTATGGAGATCGGGGTCGCGATGCCCGAGGCTCCCGCCGATCGCCGGGCGTTGGCCTTCGACACGCGCTATCATGATGTCGACGCCCTCGTTGCCGAGGTGCCGACAGAGACGTTGCCCTACCGAGAGCTCGACGACACCGCCCGTCATATCCAGGAGGCGGTCGCGACCTCCGAGGCGCTGGAGGCTTACGTGTTCGCGCTTTGGGAAGCGCTGCGCAGGCCGGAGGTGGCCGGGATCGAGATCGAGGGCGTGGATACGGCCCGGTTGATCCGCGGTGGCGCGAGCCCGCGGGGGATCTCAGCACTCGTTCGGGCCGCGCGCGCCACCGCCTGGCTGGAGGGCCGCGACATGGTTCTTCCGGAAGACGTACGGGCGGTCTTCGTGCCGGTCATGGTTCACCGCACCTTCCTGTCGCCGGTCTACGAAAGCCGGCGCGATGAGATTATGCCGGCGCTGATCGATGCCGTCTTTGCCAGCGTTCCGGCGCCGGCCGCAGAAAACCGGTCATGACGACGGCTGCCGAGTTCGCGCTGTTCGACGCCATCGCCTACCGTTTGCGTACGCGCGCAACCGGCGGCCGCCCCGGCGCCCATCGCGGCAGTCAGCGCGGCGCCGGCGCGCGTTTCGCAGACACCGCGCCGTTGCTCATGTATCCCGATCCACGCCGGATCGATCTCCGCCGTTCGCTGCGGGATCCGTTCGGCACGCTCCACGTGCGCCGCTTCGAGATGCCTTTGGATGTGACGGTTCATGGGCTGATGGATTTCTCGGCGTCGCTTGCCGTCACAGGGGCCAGCGACCGTCGGGCGCTGGCCGCCCTGCTCGGCGGTGCACTTGCACATGGGGCGGTCCGTACGGGCGACCGCTTTGCGCTGTCGGTTGCCCGGGGGGAGGGCGCAGCGCCCCTTTTGCGGCCGCCTCTACGCTTCGCGGGGCTTGCGGCCGAGACGCGGAGCCTTCTCGCGGATCTCGAGCCGGCCGGACAAGGTATTGCAACGCTCGTCGAGCTCGCGGCCGAAATCCCTATCCGGCGAACGCTTACCTTTCTGGTTTCCGACTTTGAGATGCCGCCTGATGGACTCGCGCGGCTGCTCACAGTGCTCGAGGGGCATGCGCTCTGGCCCATCTGGCTCCGCGACAGCGGGCTCGATCGCGTGAGCGGACGTTTCGGCCTCTGCGACGTTCTCGATCCGGAGACGGGAGCGGCGCGTACCTTGCTCATGCGCCCCAGCTACGCGCGCGCCTATGCGCAGGCACGTGCCAAACGCAATGCGGAGATCGCCACGGTCTTTGCCGCCTTTGGCCGGCGCCCGATCGAGGTTGTCGACCGGATTGACGTGGAGAGCTTTGCGACTGAGCTGGTAACGGAGAGCGCATGAGGCAGTTGGCCGGGCTCTTTATCGCGACGACGTTGCTGGCTGCGCCGCTTCGGCCGGCGGCGGCAGAAACGATGCTCAGCCTATCGGTCCCGCGCGAGCATGCCTACTGGATTGGTGATGTACTGACGCACCGTGCGATCCTCGCCCTGCCGGAGGGTTACCAGCTCGATCGCTCCACGCTGCCGCGATCTCGTTCGGTAACCTATTGGCTGGATTTGAAAGACGTTGCGGTGTCGCCTGTTAAAGGGAGCGACGAACAGGCGCTGGAGATTACGACGCGCTACCAGACTTTCTACGCCCCGCTGGAACCGAAGCGCCGTGAGGTGCCGGCCTACTTGATCCGCCTGAACGGTCCGGACGGCTTCCGCGATCTCGAGATCCCGGCCTGGAGTTTCGTCACCTCGCCGATCCGGCCGATCCTCGCAACTGCCTCGCCCGAGGAGCTGCGGCCCGACGACCGCTATGCCCCTATCGATGCACGGCGCGCGCAGATTGCGACGGTTGTCTCTGCCCTCTTGGGTCTGGTCGGCCTCCTTGGTCTCGCTTGGCACCAGGCCTGGCCGCCCTTCCATCACCGGGCGGCACGCCCGCTGACGGCGGCCTACCGGCAGGTAAGCCGTGTCGCACGGTCTGGGCAGGAGGATCGCCTGCGCCTGGTATGCCTCGCGCTCCACCGCGGTCTCGATGGGGCGTTCAAGCGTCCCCTTCTCGGCGCCGATCTCGACAGTTTCCTAGCGGCGCGTTCGGAATTCGTCCCTTTGCAGGCGCCTCTCCAGCGGTTTTTCGCGATATCGGGCGCTCTCTTCTTCGCCGCCCCGAACGCGCAGGATCAAGCCGCTTCCGACATCGCCCTTTCGGAGGCGCCGATGTTGGAGATCGTCGATCTTGCCAAGCGGCTTGCCGCAGTAGAGCGAGGGCGTCTGTGATGCTGGCTTTCGATCGCCCCTGGTTGCTTGCGCTCTTGCTCTGCGCCGTGATTCCCTTCGTTGTGCGGATGCTGCGGAGCTCCGGCCATCCTCGGCTGGAGACCACGCCCACGGATCCCCTATCCCTCTCAGTGGACTGGGGATTGAAGCTGACGGGCGCGGCGGCGATCGTCGCTCTCGTGCTCGGTCTGGCCGGTCTGCACCGCCCCGGCGGAACTCTGGAACGCACGGGGCAGGGCGCGCACCTTGTGCTGCTGATCGACCGCTCTGCAAGCATGGACAATACCTTTGCGAACCGCCGGCCCGATGGCGAGGAGGAATCGAAGGCTGCTGCGGCGCGCCGCCTTCTGCTCGATTTTCTGGAGACTCGTTTACAGGATCGCATCGCCGTAGCCGCCTTCTCGACTTCTCCGATGCTGTTTCTCCCGATGACGAACCGGCGTGAGGCAATGCGCGGCGCCGTTTCCGGCATCGCCGAGCCGGGACTTTCCCAGACCGACGTCGGGCGCGGGCTCGCCATGGCCTTCTCGCTGTTCGAGGAGGAATCCGGAACCGCTTCGCGCGCGCTGCTGCTGGTCTCCGACGGTGCTGGCGTCATTGCTCCGGATGTGCAGGAGTTCCTGCGCGCCGAAGCTGCGCGGAAAGCGTCGAATCTCTACTGGTTGTATCTGCGCAGCGAGGGATCCAAGGGGATCTTCGAGCCGCCGGCTCCGAACGAGATCGACAGCCCGCAGCTCCGTCCCGAGCGGCACCTGCATCTCTTCCTGCAACGTCTCGGCGTGCCCTACCGCGCCTTCGAGGCGGAGAATCCCGAGGCGGTGGCCGAGGCCATCGAAGAAATCGGCACGCTCGAGCGCCGCCCCCTGATCTATCGCGAACGCCTGCCGCGTCGCGACCTTGACGCTCTGGCCTATGGCGCGGCGGCGCTCTTCCTTGCTGTGCTGAGCTTCGCGCGGCTGATCGAACGGCCCTTGGCCGCAAAGGTACCAAGGCCGATGATTGCGGGGCCTGGAGGCCGGCGATAATGGCTGGTGTTGGGCTCGCTGCGAGTCTCTGGTCATGGCTCCGTGACTGCCGCCGCAGTCTTGGCCTGCATGTCTGGATCGGCTTGCTTGCCATTGGAGGAATTGGAGCGGCTGTCAACGGCACGACGGCGGTTACGTTGTGGCTGCAAGCTGCCGATCTGCGCGCCCTTGCCGCCGGGCGGGATGTCGCCGTCGAGCCGGACGCCGCGCCTCCGCTCCTGCATGCCCGCGCTCTGCATCTGCTGGCGCGAGACCGGATCGCCGAGGCGGAGGTTTTCGGCGTTCAACTCGTCCGCGCCGGTGATCCGGATCTCCTGGCCGGCTATCGCTTCACGCTCGGCAACGCACGCCTGCGACGCGCGTTCTCCTTCATCGAAGTGGCGCGCCTGAACGATGCGATCCCTGAGGTCGCACTCGCCAAGACAGCTTATCGCGCAGCGCTGGCCGCCGATCCGGAGCACTACGATGCCAAGGTGAATCTCGATATCGCCATGCGGCTCGTGCGGGACCTGCCGCGGGAAAGCCTGGAGGGGGTCGGCGACCCCGATGCCCGTCCGAAGAAGGTCTGGACCGATCTGCCGGGGCTGCCGCGAGGCGGACCATGACCTACCGCCGGCCCGACGCCATCTTTATCCTGCTCGCAGCGGCCTGCCTGCTCGCCATTTTTGCCGCCTTCGATCCGCGCGTCACCCGGGAGCGCGGTTTGCGCGACCTGCTCTTTGTCGTCGACGTCACCCAGAGTATGAACGCACGCGACATGGTCGTGGACGGTCGCCCGGCCAGCCGGCTGGACTACGTCAAGGCGCTGCTTCCGGCACTGCTTTCGGCGCTCCCCTGCGGTTCCCGCGCCGGTCTCGCGGTTTTCGCCGAGCGGCGCAGTTTGACGTTCATCGAGCCGGTCGAGGTCTGCGAGAACTTCGCACCGCTGACCGAATCCATTTCGGCTCTGACCTGGCGCATGGCTTGGGAGGGCGACAGCTTCGTCGCCCAGGCGGTCTATCACGCGCTCGACCGGGCGCGGACGCTCGGCGTCGATCTCGTCTTCCTGACCGACGGGCATGAGGCGCCGCCGCTGCCCTATTCAGGCATCCCGGCCTATCCCGGCGATCCGGGACAGGTCGGCGGTCTCATTCTCGGGGTCGGGGGAGCGTCGCCGGTTCCGATCCCCAAGCACGACGACACCGGCCGGGAGATCGGGTTCTTCGAGAAGGACGATGTGCAGCAGTGGCCACGGCGCAGCAACCTGCCTGCCGCCGATGCCGCTGCACGCCCTGGATATCATCCCAGCAGCGATCTCCATGGCAATGTCGAGCTGTCGTGGCGCGAGCATCTCAGCGCGCTTCAGGCGCCGTACCTTCAGGCGCTCGGCGCCGCCACCGGCCTGGGCTACTTCGGTGCCGACTTGACTGCGGACGCCTTCCTTGCCGCGCTCGCGCGTCATACGGAACCGCGCCGCATCTTGGCTCCGGTTGGAATGGCCTGGGCGCCGGCCGCCCTGGCGCTTGCTCTTGCCCTTTTCTCCTATGCCGTCACCGTGCTCGACCGCCGCCGGCGGCGGCTTTCCTCATGATCGAAGCGATAGGAAGACCTCAATGAGACTCACCCTCCGCCTCTCCATGCTGTTCTGCGCCGTACTGCTGGTTCCCTCCGCCTGGGCGCACGGGCCCACGCCGCAGCGCCTGACGCTCGAGGCGAATTTCGCTGCCGCTCCAGAGGATGTCTGGCTTGTTCTCGGCGACCTCTCCTCTCTGGCAAGCTGGCACCCGCAGGTCGTGCAGTCGCCGCTTGAGGGCGATCGCGCAAGAGGCGCTCGGCGGACGCTCGTCTTCGAGGATGGCGGGCAGGTCGTCGAAAGCGTCGACGATATCGACGACGTCAAGATGAGCTACTCCTATCGCTTGAAAGAAGAGAACGTCGAGGTTTTCCCGGCCAGCTTCTACAGCAACACGATCAGCGTCATGCCTGATGGCGAGGGCGCTCAGGTCGTCTGGCGGGCCAATTTCTTCCGGGCCGATACGGGCAACTATCCCAGCGAGTCGCACAATGACGCCGCCGCGGTCGCTGCGATGCGGAGCTTCATCGAGACCGGTCTCGATGGGCTTCGCGGCTATCTGGAGAAGTAGGAGCCGGGCCGTCTGTCAGGTCGGGGTAGACGCGCTACGTCGATCAGGCCTCTGCAGCCGTCCTCATGGAGCGCTCCTCCATCTCTGCTGCCGCTTGGCGGGCCTTGAAGGCGCCGCCCCAGTCACGCATCAGGACGAGGATCGGCTCAAGCGTGCGCCCGAAGGGCGTGAGCGCATACTCAACGCGCGGCGGCACCTGCGCATAGACGTGGCGCGAGACTACGCCGTCGGCTTCCAACTCGCGGAGCTGCAGCGTGATCATGCGCTCCGTTGCGTTCGGAGTCAGGCGGCAGAGCGCGCCGAAGCGCTTGGGTCCATCGAGAAGGTGACAGACCAGCACGGGTTTCCAGCGGCCGCCAATGACGCAAAGCGTCGCCTCCACGTCGCAGCCGGTTTTCCAGTCGTAGTCGCGCGCCATGTCCGCTCTCCACGCCAGCGTCATTCATTACTTACAAAATTGTAGGTACTTGTCAAAAAATCATAAATAGCGCATTTCCGGTTCAAACAAGCCCCATGGAGATAGGGCCTGTGCAAACCGAGGAGAGCCAGATGCGCGCCTACGAGCTGATCGATGGAAACGACGTGAACGCCCTTGCGATCAAGGAGCGACCAGCGCCGCAGGCCGGTCCGGGGCAGGTGGTCATCGACGTCCGGGCCTGCTCGCTGAACTACCGCGACCTCCTGGTCGTCAAAGGCACCTCTGCCTCGAGCGGCCGGGCCACCGGCGTCGTTCCCCTGTCCGACGGTGCCGGCGTCGTCTCGGCCGTCGGGGCGGGGGTCGCAGGCCTCGCCGTCGGTGAAAAGGTGGCCGGCGCCTTCATGCCCGACTTCACCGCGGGCGTGCTGACGCCCGAGCTGCAGGCCGGGTCTCTCGGCGGCGTGGTCGACGGGATGCTGGCGGAACAGGTCGTCCTCCCGGCGCACGGCGTCGTTAAGGTGCCCGAGCACCTCTCCTTCGAGGAGGCGGCCACCTTGCCCTGCGCTGGCGTGACTGCTTGGTACGCCCAGTTCGTCGGCGCGAGCCTTCGTCCCGGTCAGACCGTGCTCCTGCTCGGGACGGGCGGTGTCTCGATCTTCGCCTTGCAGTTCGCCAAGCTTGCGGGGGCCCGGGTGATCATCAGCAGCTCGGACGATGCAAAGCTCTCGCGGGCGACCGCTCTGGGCGCGGACGAGGTCGTCAACTATCGGCAGACGGAGGACTGGCAAACCAAGGTCAAGGAATTGACGGGCGGCGTCGGCGCGGACCATGCCGTCGAGGTCGGTGGGCCTGGAACGCTCAACAAGACGCTCGAGGCCGTTCGCCATGGCGGTTCGATCTCTCTCATGGGTGTACTGACCGGCCTGGCCGACCAGGTGGCGACGGGTTTGATCCTCAGCAAGAACATCAAGATCCAAGGCACCTATGTCGGCAGCGTCGCCCACTTCCGCGAGATGAACGCCGCCATCGCCTTGCATCGCCTCAAGCCCGTCGTTGGCAAGGTTTTCGGCTTCGAGGAGGCGCCGGCCGCGCTGGCCTATCTGGAGAGCGGCAGCCATTTCGGAAAGGTTGTCGTCACAGTGGAGTGACGGCGCCCGTCGCCGTCCCCAGAACTGCAAGCTGGGCGCGATCCATGAAAAACCTTTCCTGTCGCTCCGTGATTCACGGGCCCGGTTTTTCGGAGTTCGAAGATCTCGTCCGCCACGCCTCGCGCAGGTGAGGGGAGTCACCCGGGTAAGAGGGTGACTCCCTCGGCAAGCCACGGCTGCCGTCCACGCTCCCTGGTCGGGAGCGATGCCATCACACGGCCGGTCAGGCCGTCATAACGCCGTTTCAATCCGCACTCCTGTGTTAGGAGCGACCGCGCCATCCTAGTTCAGGATCGCCTTTGGGGGAATCGCTTTGGTGAACCCACCTGAGGTGTAAGTCGCTCTCCAAACTTATGATTAGAGCAGCGCCTCCCAGGTCACGCCGGTCGGCAGCCGCTCTTCGTCGAGGGTGATCTCATAGTCGCTGAAGCCGCGCGCGGGCTGACCGTTCTCGGCTTTCTTCCTGGTGCCGACCAAGTCGAAGAGCGCATGCGCCGGGGCGTTGCCGAGCGAGCTGTCGTGGCGAAAGACCAGCAGGCGGCGGGCCGCCATCTCGCCGCGCGCGGCGGAGCGGTCGTGGTCGAACATGTTGATCAGCGCCTGCCAGAAAAGCGTCAGGTCGTCTTCGGAGAAGCCCGAACGCCTGGCGAGATGCGGCGAGATGAAGCCGTGGGTGCGATAGAGACCGTAGGGGACGATCCACTTCTCGCCCACGGTTCGGTTGTCGCCCTGCTGCTTTTCGGCTTCGGCTTCCGTGGTCACGGCCATACGGGTGATCGTAACCGGCAGTGCCTGCAGCGGCTCCAGGCTCTGGGCGAAGGTGAGTTGAACCGGTCCGCGCACCTGCCCACAGTTCACACCTGTGGTCATGACCGCGCCGAAGCTGCGGATGTCGAAGAAGGTCTCGCACATCCAGGCGGTGACGGCACGGGCATCGCTGTCCTGCTTCGGCAGTTTGCCCTTCTCGGCGGTCAGGCCCTTGGCCTCATAGGCGCGCTTGTGCTGGTTGTTCAAGATCGCCTTTTCGCGTACGTAGATGTCGTAGCCTGCTGCGCCCTCCTTCACGATTTCCACGTAGTTGCGGACCCTCCGTTTGAGGCAGACGTCCGTGACCAGGCCGCGCTGGGTCATCGGGTCCATGCGCGGCATGTTGCCCATGTCCGGGTCGCCGTTGGGATTGCCGCGGGTGACGTCGAAGAAGTAGACGAATTCGATACGGTTGTTCAGGGGGCCGTTGTTCCGGGCTTGGTTGCTCTGGGCGGTCATGGGTCAGTCCTTGTCTTCGTCACCGCTGGCGGAAACCGGTTCGGGCTCGGCCTCGCCCTTACGGAAGAACGCCTGGCGCTGGTGGTAGTAGCCGATGTGGAAGAGGCCTTGCTGCTCGATGTCCAGCCAGTCGGGATAACCGGTCAGGCAGTTGACGATGGTCTCCTTGGTATGCTCGAGCCTGAGGGCCCGCCCCGGTCTCTCGCGCCTGGCCTTGCGCAGGTGGGCCTGGGAGGCCTGCATCAGATGCGGGAAGACGAAGCGCGGCGTGCTGGAGGCGGAGGTGACGAACTTGTCCTTGAGCGTGGCACCGACATCGCCCAGGGCAGCACGTTGAAGCTGCTCCAGAGCTGCGAAGAGGCGGCCGAGCAGATAACCGACATCCTTGCGGTTTTCGTCGAGACCCATGGATATCTCCCTGCCGCCCGGTCCGGGTCGGTTCTTTCTGTTGAGTAGTGCCTTGAGCAAGGCGATGCGGGGATGGCTGTAGAAGCGGTCGCTGCGCAGGCGCTCGAGCAGAAGCGGCAGCAGCGATACCGGATAGGGGGTGCCTGAAAGCACGGCCTGCAGAAGGTCGCCGTGCAGCTTGTCGAGGGCGTCGTTGCCGCGGGCGCTGGAGCGGGGGCGTCCGTCCGCGCCCTTGGCCAGCAGCTCTCTGGCAAGACTCCAGGCAGAGGGATAGGGACTGCGCGTGGCAAAGTCGACGACGAGGTTGAGATCCAGATAGTGCTGGCGGAGGTGATGCAGGAAGCTCTCGAAGCTGCCTGTCGACCAGAAGCGGATCGATAGCCGCGCGGCATTCGGTGCCAGGCCCAGGATGTAGAAGCGCACCTCGGGATCGACGTCTTCCCACACTTCGCGAAGCTGCTTTCCGCTCGTAAGGCGCTCCAGCGTCTCGTAGATCCGTTCACGGTCGGCGGGCTTCTGTTCAACGGTCGTCGGGTTGAGCAACTCCGGAAACAGGCTTTCTGCCGGCGAGTCGCGATCGGTCCAGAAAACCAGGAGCGTGTCCCCGATCGTCAGGCGTCTTTTCGAACCGGGCAGAAGCAGGTGATTGAGAGCGGCCCCATAGGCGAAGGCAGCACGCTCGGAGACCGGCGCATTGCTGCCTTGCTCGTGCCCGTAGGAGGTGAAGGCCTCGAGGTTGAAGGAGACCAGGGCGGCGCCACTGCTTCGGGCGCCGGGCACGCCTTTGATCGCAGGATGCAGGCGTGCGATAGGGGCGGCGGTCTTGCCGGTCGCCAGGCATTGACCGCTCTCGTCGGTCTCCGCCGCGGCCAGATGGTCTTGCCAGGCCCGCGATAGGGCTGGCCGCTCGTGGGCATATCCCAATCCGGTGATCTGAAACACGAGCCAACCGGCCGCGAGCTCCTCCCGCTCGCTCAGCTCACCTGCCGCTTCGGCGGGATTCCAGGTATCGAAGAAACCCAGGACGGCGTCCGCTGCCGGATCGCTAAGGTCTCCGAGCAGCTGCCTGTGGAGAGACCTGGAGGCGTCGAACTGTTGGCGTGCCCGTCCGGGTCTGCCGCCGCGATCCAGGCCCAGGACATAGCCGGCGTTGTCGCAGAGAAAGCC
The DNA here is from genome assembly GCA_028285215.1 of Rhodovibrionaceae bacterium. GTDB lineage: Bacteria > Pseudomonadota > Alphaproteobacteria > Kiloniellales > DSM-21159 > Algihabitans. The sequence goes on from JANQPZ010000008.1 coordinate 33,257, forward strand.
CGCCATGACTTTAACGGTGCGGCGCGGTGGCTGAGGCACGAGCATCAGCTGGGGCCGCAGCCTGCCTTTCTCGTCCTGGATCCTCAGGTCGATCAGGTCGAGGAATGTCCCGTTGGGTCGCAGGCGGACTGCGCCGATCACTCTCTCCAGGCTGCAGCCGAAGGGCGGCGGTCCGTCTTCGCTGCCGGCCACACGCTCATAGTAGCCGTTGAGCGCCGTCAGGATCATGCGGCTGTCCCCGGGGCGAAGGGCGGCACCTCGACGACCCCGTTGCGCATGACTGCGCGAAAGAAGCGAGGTGTCATGCCGTTGACGAAATCGATGTCGTGCAGCATCCAGCCGAGATCCCGCTCTCCCCGGAGGGACTCCTCCGCCGGATCCCGGAGATCGGCCGGCTCCGCCGGGGCGAAGTAGGCCGGGAACTCGCGACATCCGAGGGCCGGCTGCTGGACGCACTGTCCGCGCGCCAGGCGGCGCTGCGCCATGTCCGCGTGCTTGCCAGGCGTGTCGTCGGCGCCGGCATGCTGTGTCATCACGAAGTGCGCTTCGATCACATAGGCGACGTCACGCAGCAGGGTAGAAGCGCGTTGCTGCCGCTGTTCGTCGATCCAGAGAGGATTGGGCGCCTCGCCACTCTGAATGGAGGCGCGCGCCGTCTGGTAAGAGACTTTGGCACCGACCTCGTTGCGGCACAGAGTGTCGAAGCGGATAGGGCGCAGGACCCGGATGCGATCGACGACCCAGCGAATCGCCGGCTTCCAGTGGATCGCCTCGAGGATGCCACGTGCGGCCGAGGGTGTGATGACCTCGTAGCTGACGCGCTCGACCTTGAATTCGGGACGGGTAAAAAGCGCGAAGTCTCCCCATACCTTCACGCGGAGTCCTTCGACCATGGCGCGCCCCTCCCCCTTCTCGATCGGCGCTGCTTCGAGAGCCCCCAACTCCCTTTCCCCAGCGCCAAGATGTGCGAATTTACGCTGCAGGTTTGAGACGATTCAATCTATAAAATTTCTCTTTTATTTGATGAATAAGTCGACTCTGAATAATTTGTAAAAAGAGAGAAATACAAATGTGGAATGAGATGTTTTTGTTATTGAGTTTCAGCTTTGTAAGAACGCCAATCCCAAAAAAATTGCTTAGATAACATTATATTATGCTGTTCGAATATAACGAGTCTTGACGAACTTTCTGTCCCCTTCGGGCGAGAGGCGCGAAGAGTTCGAGATTTGCCGGTTGCTCCAGATTCAGATTGCGTTGCGGCGCTCATAATGTCCTAATGTCCGACATTATGAGCGCCGCAACGCACTGCTTCGAAATCCGGGAGTTCAAGGCGCCCCTAGCGTTTGAATGCCGGCGGCTGCCGCCTCCTGCCGCGGATGAAGTTCTCGTGAGGATTAATTCTACATCGTTGAATTATAGAGATATTCTGGTTCGTCAAGGAGGCTATAATCCACGTTTCTCGTTACCTCTCGTGCCGGCATCGGATGGCGCGGGCGAGGTGATGGCAGTGGGAATAAATGTCGGACAGTATGTTCGAGGAAGTCGCGTCACGCTGACCTATATGGAAGGTTGGCCGGACGGGCCGCTGACCGATCGGAGTCGCCGCGCGACGCTGGGCGGCCCGGTCGACGGGGTTCTGACCCAGATGCGCTTGGTCAGCGCCAGCAACCTAGTGGCCACACCGAAGGAACTGACCGATGCGGAGGCCGCGTGCTTTCCCTGCGCAGGTGTCACCGCCTGGGCGGCGCTCGTTGACCATTGCCGGGTGACGGCAGGCGACTGGGTGTTGGTTCAGGGGACTGGCGGCGTGTCGCTCTTCGCACTGCAATTCGCCAAGGCGATGGGCGCTCTTGTCGCGGTCATCTCGTCGAGTGACGAGAAGTTGGAGGTCGCCCGCCGTATGGGCGCCGACCACACGCTGAACTATCGCGAGACTCCGGATTGGTCGAAGGCCATTCTGGACGAGATCGGGCCGATGCAGCACGTCATCGAGGTGGGTGGGGGCCAAACGCTCGAGCATTCGTTGCGCGTTGTCGCCACCGCCGGGAACGTCGCGCTGATCGGCGTGCTCTCCGGGGTCAAGGCGTCGCTTGCGGTCACCTCGATCCTGATGCGCGGGATCAAGATTCACGGCGTCGCCGTAGGCTCCAAGCGCAATATGGAAGACATGTTCCGTGCGGTTGCGGCCCACGGAATCAAACCGGTGATCGACCGCAGCTTCGGTTTCCGCGATGCCGAAAGCGCCTATGACCACCTCAGGGCTGCGACGCACCTGGGCAAGGTGGTGATCGAGGGTTTCGATGGCTGATTTGAGGGGGCATCTGGCCCTGGTCACGGGCGCATCGAGCGGCCTTGGTCACCGTTTCGCACAGGTCTTGGCGGCGCATGGGGCCAAGGTTGCTGTCGCGGCGCGGCGGGCCGATCGTCTTTCGGCTCTTGTCGAAACGGTCGAGGCGAAGAATGGCGTTGCCCGCGCCTTCGCTTTCGATGCGCGCGACGGCGCTGCGCCCGATGCCTTGATGGAAGAGGTGGCGGAGGCAATGGGCGTCCCTACGCTGCTCATCAACAATGCAGGCATCCACCGCCCGGGCAAGGCGCACAGGAACACCGCCGAGGACTTCGACGACACCATGGCGGTCAATCTCCGGACGCCATGGCGGCTGTCGCAGCTCTGTGCCGAGCGATGGATCGCCGCTGGCACCCAAGGTGCGATTGTCAATGTCGCCTCTATGCTGGCGTTCCGGGTCGGTGCGGGCGTTTCGACCTATGCGACATCCAAGGCCGCCCTTCAGCACATGACGGCCAGTCATGCGCTGGAGTGGGCGCGCCATGGCGTTCGGGTCAACGCGCTCTGTCCCGGCTACATCCGCACCGAGATCAACGAGGCCTTCTGGGAGACCGAACAGGGTCAGGCGGAACTGAAGCGCCTGCCGCGCCGCCGGGTCGGTGATCCCGAGGCTCTCGACACAGCGCTGCTCTTCCTTACCGATCCCCGCAGCCATTTCGTGAATGGTGCGTCCATCGTCGT
>JANQPZ010000018.1 GCA_028285215.1 Rhodovibrionaceae bacterium
TCTGGTCAAGCTGCCGCGCGACTTCGCCAAGCGTCGTCCGCGCCAGCTCTCCGGCGGGCAGAAGCAGCGCGTCGGCATCGCCCGCGCCTTTGCCGGAAACCCGCGCATGGTCGTGGCGGACGAGCCGGTCTCGGCGCTCGACGTGTCGGTGGCGGCTGCGGTCACCGGCCTGCTGATGGACATTCAGCGAAGCTATCGCACCACGCTGCTGTTTATCAGCCACGATCTCAGCCTGGTCCGCTATCTGGCGGATCGGGTGGTCGTGATGTATCTCGGCCACATCGTGGAGCAGGGCACGACCGACGAGGTCTTCGCGCCGCCCTACCATCCCTACACCGAAGCGCTGCTTTCGGCCGTGCCGATCGCGGATACCTCGATCGAAAAGCAGCGGATCATCCTCGAGGGCTCCCTGCCGTCGGTGCTCAATCCGCCCAAGGGCTGTCCCTTCAACACCCGTTGCCACCGCAAGGTCGGGCGGGTTTGCGAGACCGATGTTCCTCCGGTCCAGGAAGACGCCCCGGCTCATCTGATCGCCTGCCATATCCCGCTCGAGGAGCTGCGCGCGGTCCCGCCGGTCTTCGAACAGGCGGACGAGGACGACAAGAGCGCGGCCGAGTAGAGCCTGTCGCGCCGATCACGGATCGCGCTCGCGGCCGGGCGTCGACGGGTCCTCTGGCCTGCACGGCTTCCTGGCGGCACTCCTTTTGCGAAATCGCGATGCGGTCCGTACACCCTTAGGTTTTAGAGAATTGTTTCTTTTCAACAATTTGGCTTGCCGATCCCGAAAGCTGCCGAAAGACTGAGCATTGCGTCTCTGGAGTCGGAGCGACTATGTCGGGTATCGAGGAACAGCCTCTGCGCGAATTCTACGCCTACTGGAGCCGCTGCAGGGGCACCGGGGCGATTCCCCGCCGCAAGGACATCGATCCGGTCGACATTCCTCACCTGCTTCCCAGCCTGATGCTCCTGGACGTTCACCCCGGGCAGCAGGAGGGCGACTACCGCTTCTGGTTCCGGCTTGTCGGCACGGCGATCTGCGATATCGCCGGGATGGATCTGACGGGGCATTGGTTGAACGAGCTGTTCTACCCCGGTCCTTACGTGTCCTATCTGGTCGGTCTCAATCGCGAGGTCGTGACGCTGGGCCGCCCGACCTACAGCCGCACCGTGCTGATGCTGGGCGGCGGTGTTCACCGCCGAACCACGTCGCGCGTGATCTGCCCGCTGGGCGAAGATCCCGGACAGGTGACGATGATCGTCGCCTGCCAAGTCTTCGATTCGCGACCGACCTGGACTCCGATGGTCGAGGAAGAGGACTACGATTTCGAGGAGACGCGGCACTGCCTGCTGGAGTGACCCCTGATCCAACGGCGCGCTTGGCGGCCATAGCCTGCGTAAAAAAAAGAGGCCCCACCGAGGGGAGGTGGAGCCGGCAAGGAAGGGATGGAGGAGACAGGGATGTCTCTGACACCTTCTAGATAGGCGGGACCGAGACGCGGGGCTGTGAAGCCCGTCACAGCGGTCCGCAGAGGTGCGCGCGAGCGGCCTGAACGGTCGTTCGAGGTTTCGCTGCCGCGCCGCAGTCTGTATGCCTACTGAATGTTTTCGGACAGGGGCCGCGTTGGCGGCAGAAAACCGTGAAGAGAGGCCGCGCTTGACCGACACGACGACGACCATCGAACTGCAGACGCAGACATCCGAAGCGACGCTCTCCCTGCGGCGGCCCGACGACTGGCACGTTCATCTGCGCGACGGAGCGATGCTGCAAATGGCGGCCGACATGACGGCACGGCAGTTCGCCCGCGCCATCGTCATGCCCAATCTGGTGCCGCCGGTGACCACCGTCGCGGCTGCCGAGGCCTACCGCGCCCGTATCCTGGCCGCCTTGCCCGAGGGGCGGGACTTCACGCCGCTGATGACGGCCTACCTGACGGACGAGATCGATCCGGACGAGCTGGAGGCCGGCTTCCGCGCCGGCGTCTTCACCGCCTGCAAACTCTATCCGGCCAACGCCACCACCAACTCGGCCGCCGGCGTGACGGACGTGCGCAGGATCTGGAAGGTTCTCGAGCGTCTGCAGAGCCTCGGCATGCTGCTGCTGGTGCACGGCGAGGTGGTCTCGCCGGAGATCGACATCTTCGACCGCGAGGCGGCCTTTCTCGAGGGGGTGCTTGCGCCGGTGCTGCGGGACTTTCCGGAGCTGAAGGTCGTCCTGGAACACATCACCACCGAGGACTCGGTTCGCTTCGTCGAGACCGCAGGGTCGAACATCGCGGCCACGATCACCGCGCATCACCTGCGCATCGACCGCAACGCCATGTTCGAGGGCGGGTTGCGGCCGCATGCCTACTGCCTGCCGGTCGCCAAGCGCCGGCACCACCGTCAGGCGCTTCGGAAGGCGGCCGTGTCGGGCAACCCGAAGTTCTTCCTGGGCACCGACTCCGCACCCCACGCAAGGCAGGACAAGGAGAGCGCCTGCGGCTGCGCCGGCATCTTCAGCGCGCCGACCGCGCTCGAAAGCTACGCCCAGACCTTCGAGGAGGAAGGCGCACTGGACCGCCTGGAGGGCTTCGCGTCGGAGTTCGGGCCGCGCTTTTACGGGCTGCCGCTCAACGAGGGCAGGGTCACGCTGAGCCGGACGCCTCAGCCGGTCCCCGACGTCATGGGGCAGGGCGAGCTGAGCGTCGTGCCCTTCCATGCCGGCGAGCAGCTCGCCTGGCGTTTCGAGGGCTGACTCCCGAAGGTGCCGCGATGGAGCGGCGGGGTCCTGGCAAACGGGGAGAAGCATGGCTCCGCGGGCAGGACTCGAACCTGCGACCCGGTGGTTAACAGCCACCTGCTCTACCAACTGAGCTACCGCGGATCACCATGAGGCGCGCCGGTCGCCCGGGCGCGAGGGCGGGCTTATAGCAAAGCCCCCTTTTTCGTGCAAACGCTTTGAGCCCTCGGTTCGGTAGGCAAGGCGGCCGGTCGAGCGCGTTTCGGTTGCAATTCGTTTACATGGAATGACAGAGATATTTACGCGTTCGCGTTAGCCTTCGACCGTAAGCGGCCGCTCGGCGAACGGAAATCGGGCGGTGACGCAAGGGCTAACCTGAGGTCGAAGCATGTCACTCTCGTCTTCGCGGCTCATTCGCACGGAGCATGAAGACCTGCCGTTCGCGCAGATCTCGGACTATCCGGTCCTGCAGAGCGTCTATCAGCTCTGGGCGCAGGATCTGCCGCGGCTGCCGCGGCAGCTCGATCCGACGGAGATACCTCCCAGTGCACTGCCCTACGTCCTGCTGCTCGATCTGGAGCACAACCCGACGGATCTGCGAATCCGCCTCGCCGGCACGCGCGTTTGCGAGCTCCATGGCAAGGAACTTCGCGGCCACAGCGCGGCCGATTTCTTCGAGCCGAAGGATGCCAATACGGTTTTGAAGGCGGCGCTCCTCTGTGCCGAGAGCCGGCAGCCCTCCCTGGCCCATCGCCGTTACGTCAGCCTGCACGATCGCCTTTGGGGCTATACCCGGCTGCTGATGCCGCTCAGCAGCGACGGCGTGAACGTGGATCGGTTCTTCAAACTGGTCGAGCCCGCCACCCTGTCGTCGCTCGGGTGAGGCGGAAGCGCTTCGCTCCCGCCTGAGACGATCGCGCTCTAGGCGCCGAATACCGCCCGCAGCAGACATTCGGCGACGGGCAGATAGTCGGAGTTCGGCATGTGGAACCAGCGCAGGAACTCGTGTGTCGGCAAGCTGCCGTCGAGCCAGGCATCCAGGAACTGCCGGCTGACCGGGTGCAGCGGGTCGGGCAGGCAGGCCTGCATCTCCACCGTCAGAACGGCGGCCTCGCCTGTGACGTCCCCTGCGACGTCCGACGTGGGGTGCACGTCCGTCATGGGCCGAGTCTAAGCCCGGACCATGAGGCGCCGCAACGCAGAAGCACAAGGGGGGCAGAAGCGCAGGGGGCAGAAGCGCGGGGGCGGGCGGCCGGCGACGATGGAGGGAGAGAGTCTGGAGGCCCGGGCCGGAATCGAACCGGCGTGCGCGGATTTGCAGTCCGCTGGATAACCACTCTCCCACCGGGCCGTCGGCAGGGATGCCGTACATACGGCTGGCTCGCCTGACGGTCAAGCCGCTCGCGGGAGCGGCAGGGGCGGGCTGCCGGCGCCATTGATGCACTGCACTGCGAGCCGTATAAGGCGCCGCAGGTCGCTTTCACCCTCGCAACCACGGATTCTCATGCAGATGGTCGACTACGCCGCCGCCCGCACCAACATGGTCGAAAGCCAGCTCCGCACCAACCGGGTCTGGGACCAGCGGTTGCTGGAGGCGTTCGAAACCTTGCCGCGCGAGGCCTTCGTGCCGGAGAAGGCCCGGCGCTTCGCCTACATCGACGAGGATCTGGCGATCGGTCAGAACCGGCACCTGATGGAGCCGATGGTGCTGGCCCGGCTGATCCAGGCGGCGGCGATCGGCGAAGAGGACATGGTGCTGGATCTGGGCTGCGGACTGGGCTACTCGACGGCCGTTCTGGCACGTCTGGCGGCGACGGTCGTCGCCGTCGAGCAGATCGGCGAGTTCGTCACGGCGGCCACGCAAGCACTGGATGCGCTGGAGATCACCAACGCGGTCGTGGTCCAGGAAACCTTGACCAAGGGCTACGCCAAGCAGGCCCCCTATGACGTGATCCTGCTGGGCGGAGCGGTGGCCGAGGTGCCGCAAGAGATTCAGGATCAGTTGGCCGAAGGCGGACGGTTGGTGACGGTGCTGCTCGACAAGGACGGACTCGGCCGCGCGACCCTCATGCGCAAGGACGAAGGCGTCGTCTCCGGGCGTGTGCTGTTCGATGCCGCGACTCCGGTTCTACCCGGTTTCGAGCGCAAGGACGGATTTGTCTTCTGATCGTAATGTTGGCGCCGCTTTGCGGCCCGATTGCGCTTTTTTGTTCGCATACGTTGGCACTACAACGTACAGCCTTTAACGAGACTTAAAATCTTCTTGCGTTTCTTCGACCTATCGCCACAGTGCGAACGGGGCATTTTCGGCAAGAGAGCAGGACTTCATGAGCGAACGGCGACAGCGATCGCGGTGTCGGAAACAGAAGGGCCGTGCAGCGCGCAGCCTCGCGGCAGCCTTGGCGGCGGGGTGCTTCGCCATGGCGACGGGCCCGGCCTCTGCGCAGACGGCGCAGACGCTGGCAGAGGCCCTGGCCCTGTCGTACCTGAACAATCCGACCCTGGAGAGCGCGCGCGCTCAGTTGCGCGCCACCAACGAAGCGGTCCCGCAGGCGCTGTCCAACTGGCGCCCGACGGTGACCCTGTCCGGCTCCGCCGGCCAGCGTTGGCAGGAGGTCGAGCCCGCGCAGGACAGCAGCTTCGATACGCAGCCGCGCGACGTCGAGCTGTCGGTCAACCAGCCGCTCTATCGCGGCGGTCGCACCGTGGCCCAGACCAACCGCGCCGAGAACGAGGTCCGGGCCGAGCGCTCGCGTCTGACCCTCGTCGAGCAGGACGTGCTCTTTGCCACGGCGACGGCCTTCATGGACGTCTGGCGCGATCGTTCCGTGCTGCAGCTCAACATCAACAACGAGCAGGTGTTGGCCCGCCAGCTGGAGGCGAGCGAGGATCGCTTCGAGGTCGGCGAGATCACCCGTACCGACGTGGCGCAGTCCGAGTCGCGTCTGGCCGGCGCAACGGCCGACCGCATCCAGGCCGAGGGCAACCTGACCGAGAGTGCCGCGATCTACGAGGAACTGGTCGGCGAGCTGCCGGGCAACTTGACGGCCCCAGCCCCGCTGGAGGGTTTGCCGTCGTCGCTCGACGAAACGGTTACCCAGGCGCTGGAGCGGAATCCGGAGGTTCTGCAGGCCGACTTCCTGGAGCGGGCGGCCGATTTCCAGATCCGCGAATCCATCGGCGACCTGCTGCCGGAAGCCACGCTGACCGGCCGGCTGCGCTACAACGAGGAGCAGTCCTCGCCCGACAGCGAGCGCGAAGAGGCCGAGATTCTGGCCCAGCTGGTCGTTCCCATCTATCAGGCCGGTTTCGTTTCGAGCCAGGTGCGCCAGGCCAAGCAGCTCGCGAGTCAGCGTCTGCTGGAAATCGACGAGGCCCGTCGCAACAGCCAGCAGCAGGCGGTGAGCGCCTGGGAAGGGCTGACGACGGCGCGTGCGCAGATCACCTCGTTTCAGTCCCAGGTGGAAGCCGCCTCCATCGCCCTCGAGGGCGTGCGGCAGGAAAACGCGGTCGGAACCCGCACGACGCTGGATGTGTTGGATGCCGAGCAGGAACTGCTCGACGCCCAGGTCAGCCTGGTGTCCGCTCAGCGCGACGAAATTGTCGCAGGTTTTCAACTTCTCACGGCTGTCGGTCGTATGACCGCATTCGAACTGGGTCTGCCGGTCGAGATCTACGATCCTGTGGCAGACTATGACGACGTTCGCGATACCTGGTTCGGGCTGGAAGCGCCCGGAGCCGTGAACCGCAATTAGAGGCGGTGCCAAACAGGGCCGTTGGAGTGGCCCGAGGAGATGAAGTTATGAGCGAGGCCACGAAGCAGGAACAGCAAGAACCCTCCATGGAGGAGATCTTGGCCTCCATTCGCCGGATCATTTCGGACGATGGTACGGAGCAGCCGGGGGCGGCGAACGGGGAGGCGAAGTCCTCGCCGGCCGAGGCCGATTCTCCCGTCGAGGCAGCGGATACGGCGGAAGCGGCCACGGCCGAAAGTTCGGCTTCTCCTGCTGCCGAGGAAGCGCCCGCGCCGGAGGCCGCTGCCGAAGACGCAGGAGATGGCGGTGCCATCGACCTGCGCGCCGACCATGAAACCGAGGCGGCGGAGCCGATCCAGCCCGAGACTCCGGCCGCCGTTGCGCAGGACCCTGCACCCGAGGACGAGGAGCCTCTGGATCTGACCGAGGCCGTGCAGGAAGACGGCACGGTGATCGATCTTGCCGCGCAGCGGGCCGCGCAGGCGCGCGCCAATGCGCCGTCCGCCGAGGCCGATGCGGAGATTGCCATGGCCGCTGCAGCGGAGGCAGCGGACTCCTTGCCTGAGCCCGACTCTTCGCCCGAGACCGACTCCTCGCCGGAGTTAGCGTCACCCGAGGCGGACTCCTCGCCCGAGGCCGACCCGCAGGCCGAGGTGCTGCCCGATGACGCCGGCCTCGAGCTCTACGCCGAGGACAGCGAGGCCGAGAGCGAGATGGCCGAGAGTGAGATGGCCGAGAGCGATCCGATGGGCAGCGATATGGGGGCTCCGGAGCCCGCGGCGGATTTTGCAGAGCCGGCCCTGGAGGCGGCAGAGGACGATATGAGCGACAGCCCGAAGAGCAACGACCTCGAGCGCGAGCATCTGGTTTCCGCGGCGACCGAAGCAGCCACGCTCGCCACGCTCTCGGCCATCGCCCAGCCTCCCGCTTTGGAAAGCGCCCAGCCCATCGTCGGCGGAGAGCGGACGCTGGAGCAGGTCGTGCGCGACGCCATCGCCGAACATCTGAAGGTCTGGCTCGACGCCAATCTGCCGGAGCTTGTCGAACGCGTTGTCCGGGACGAGGTCCGCCGCTTGGCGCGGCGGGCTGAGGACATCTAGAGCAGGATCGCCTCAGGGGACTCGCTCGTGCGACTCCGCCTAAGGCGTG
>JANQPZ010000026.1 GCA_028285215.1 Rhodovibrionaceae bacterium
CGAGGAGCGCGACGGCTGGGCCTGGCTGCAGTCCGACAGCGACGGCTACGTCGGCTATGTCGAGGCCGGCACGCTCGCCCCGCGCGGTCCCGCAGCGACCCACAGGGTGGCCGTCCGCTCGACCCTGCTGTTCCCCGAACCCGACATCAAGGCGCCGATCCGAGACGTGCTGACCCTGACCACGCCAGTGGCCGTCGCCGGCCGCGAAAAGCGTTTTGCCGCCACGCCGCAGGGCTACATCTGGGCCGACCACCTGGCGCCGCTCGGCGAGACCCGGCCCGACCCGGTGGAGACCGCCCTCGGCTTCCTGCACACGCCCTACCTTTGGGGCGGCAAGTCGGTGGCCGGCGTCGACTGCTCGGGGCTGGTCCAACTCGCCTTGAGCGCCGCCGGCCTCGCCTGTCCGCGCGATACGGACATGCAGGAGGCCAGCGAGCTGCTGGGCCCGCTGGTCGATCCAGCCGCGCCCGCGCAGCGCGGCGACCTGATCTTCTGGAAAGGCCACGTGGCCATCGCGCTCGACGCCGAAACGGTGGTCAACGCCACCGCCCACTATCTCTCGACGGTGGTCGAGCCGCTGGCGGAGCTGGACGCCCGCGCCCGCGCCGACAGCCCGGACGGCATTACGGCCAAGCGGCGTCCTTCGACCTGAGGCGATCCTGCTCTAAGGCAGGAACTGCTCCATGATGATGCGTTCCTCGAGGTTGTGCTCGGGATCGAACAGCAGCCGCAGGGTCACCTCGCGGTCCTCGCGGATCTCCACCTTGGCGACGTCGCGCACTTCGGTGTAGTCGGCCACGGCGCCGACCGGGCGCTTGTCCTGCTCCAGGATCTCGAGGGTAACCACGGCCTTGTGAGGGAGCAGCGCGCCTCGCCAGCGCCGCGGCCGGAAGGCGCTGATCGGCGTGAGGGCGAGCAGGTCGGCGCCGAGCGGGATGATCGGCCCGTGGGCCGAGAGGTTGTAGGCGGTGCTGCCCGCGGGCGTCGCCACCAGCGCACCGTCGCAGACGAGTTCCTTGAGCCGCACCACGCCGTCTACGGAGATGCGGAGCTTGGCCGCCTGGCGGCTTTCGCGGAACAGCGAGACCTCGTTGATCGCCAGCGCCTCGCTGCGCCCACCGTCGACGCAAGTGGCCGTCATGCGCAGGGGATGCAGCTCGACGCTGCTGGCGGCGGCGAGGCGCTGCGCCAGCCCGTCCTCCCGGTACTCGTTCATCAGAAAGCCGACGGTGCCGCAGTTCATGCCGTAGATCGGGACGCTGCGGTCCAGGTTGGCGTGCAGCGTCTCCAGCATCAGGCCATCGCCGCCCAGCGCGACGATCACCTCCGCCTCCCGCGGCAGCACCGGATCGTAACGGGAGGCCAGCACCTCCAGTCCGTGCTGCGCCTCCGGCGTGTCGGCGGCAACGAAGGCGATTCTCGGCGCAGCTCCGGCCGGAGCGATCCGGGCCTTCACGGCAGCCTTATCCATAGCGTCATCGGGGGCAAGATCTGACGGCATCCTGCAAGCATCGTCTTTTCGGTCGCCGCAGTATAGCCTCTCGCCTGCTGGAAACCATGTCGGGGAATTCGGGAATGCAAAGACTGTCAGGGCTGTTCGGGGCGTTCAGGCTGTCGCTGCTGCTTGTCGGCAGCGGCCTGGGGTTGTTGGCCGGGGTATCGGCCAGCCCTGCCGCGGCGCAGGAGGAGAACGATCGCCACGTCGGCTACTACTATCCTTCGCCGCAAACCCAGGAGACCTACGTGGCACGCGGCCGCCCGCTGCCCCAGGCCAGCCGGCAGATGCGCGTCGGCTTCGTGGTCGGCTACACCACCAGCCAACTGGAACAGCCCTACCCGCCCGAATTCGTGCTCTACGCCAAGGGTGCGGAAGCCCAGAAGCTGATCATCGCCTCGCTTGACGACGACCGCATGAACACCCTCTACCGCGCCAGGGCGGTTCTGGCGATGATGACGGCGGTGGCGCGCACCATGCCGATCTTCGTCGAAAACGGCGTGGAGGACAGCTTCACCTTCTTCGATCTGGCCGGCCTGCTCGGCTTCGATCAGATTACCGTCACCGACGGCCGCAGCTTCGCGCATCAGGTCTTTCTGGAATGATCAGGAGCGGTCTGCAGCCAGCCTGACGCCGAGGCCGATCAGGATCGTCCCCCCGATCCGCCGGGCCCAGAGCTGCGCACGCCGGCTGGCCTTCAGCCGGGCCACCAGCGCCGAGGTCAGGAAGACCGCGACGAGATCGGCCGAGGAGAAGGCAAGGTTGACCAGGGTTCCGAGAATCAGGAACTGCGCCCAGATCGGCAGGGCGGCCGCCGGGTCCACGAACTGCGGCAGGAAGGCGAGATAGAAGACCGCAACCTTCGGGTTCAGCACTTCGACCAGCACGCTTTCGGCGAAGCTGCGACGGGCGCTCTTGGCCGCCAGCCGCGGCAGCTCGGCCTCCGGGGGGCGGCTGCGCAGCAGACCGATACCGAGCCAGATCAGATAGGCGGCGCCGATCAGCTTGACCGCAACATAGAGGTCCGGCACCAGCTTGAAGACCGCCGCCAAGCCGAGGGCGGCGGCCAGAACGTGCGCATAGCCACCGACATGGATGCCCAGCATCGCCAGCAGACCGGCCCGGCGCCCGCGCGCGAGAGTCTGCGCCGCCGTGTAAAGCAACGCCGGCCCCGGCATGTAGGCGAAGATCGCGGTGGCTACCGCGAAACCGAGAAGCAGGTCCCAGGACGGCACGGCAACGTTCTCCCTACATCAGGATCGCCTCAGGCGTGAATCCTACTTTCATCATAAGTTTAGAGCGCGATCGTCTCAGGCGGAACCGCTTCGATTCCGC
>JANQPZ010000032.1 GCA_028285215.1 Rhodovibrionaceae bacterium
AGGTGCCCTTGTCGGACGCGGCGAAGCTGGTCCTGAGCGACGATCCGGACCTGTTGGCGCTCGTCCTGACCGGCGGCGACGACTACGAGCTGGCCTTCACGGCACCGCCGGAGCAAGCGGAGGCCATTGCCGCACTGAGTCGCGAGACGGAGGTTCCGATCGTCTGCATCGGCCGCGCGCGGGCGGACTCGGGTGCCGAGCTGGAAAACCGAGCGGGCGTCGTGGTGCGCGACCGGCGGGGCGCGCCTTTGGACCTGCCGGTCAAAGGCTGGACTCATTTCTAAGAAAAATCTTCTAAAATATTGATTTTTAATAATTAATTTCTGTGCGCTTTGGTTTGTTTTTGGCAAATCGCGGGCCGGCTTTACTCTGCCTTTACCAGGCCCGTTGGAGGCTGGCGCTTCGCACGTTTGTCCCGGTCCAGAGTTCGACGATGAAGCGCTACGCGATCCTGCTGGTCTTGCTGGCCCTTCTGGGCGGCGGCGGCTTTGCTGCCTGGACCTACGGCATGCCGATCTACGAGAAGATGCAGGCGGAGAAGGCGGAGCAGCCTGAGCCCGAGCCGGAGCCGCTGCTGGTCAGTCTCGACCCACTGCTGATCCCGGTGATCGAAAACAACCGGGTCACCTATCACCTGACGCTCGCCATATCTCTCGAGGTCGCCGATCTCGACGGCGACGAGAAGCTGCGCGAGTCGCTGCCGCGCGTGATCGATGCCTTCAACACCGAGCTGCACGGCCTGATGTCCTTGCGCTTCGTTCGGGAGGGCGGGGTGGAACTGCCGCTGGTGAAGCAGCGGCTTCTGGTGGCCGGCGAGCGAGAGCTGGGTCCCGGCGTCATCACCGACGTGGTGATCACGGCGGTCGACCGGGTCAGAGGCCAGCGCGAAACGCAGAGCTGACCGCCTCGCGTTCGGCTGGCGCGGGAAGACCGCTGGCGGTAAGCTCCGGCGCCAATGACCGAGTCCTTCGCCCAATCTCCCGCGGCCCAGTCCCCCGTGGCCCAGTCCCCCGTGGCCCCGTCTTCCACAGCCCGGCAGCAGTCCGACGGCCGTAACCCGACGGTTCGCAACGTCGCGGTTCTGGCGGCCTGCATGGCGCTCACCATGAGCTGCCTCAGCCTGCTGATGACCGTTTCGGCGGTGGTCGGCGATATGCTGGCGGCCGATCCGAACCTGGCGACCTTTCCGCTGGCGCTGCAGTTCCTCGCGGTGCTCTGCAGCACCATCCCGGCGTCCTTCTTCATGCAGCGCTTCGGCCGGCGGGCCGGCTTCACGCTTGGTGCCTGTTTCGGCGTGCTTGGCAGCCTGATTTCGGCGGCGGCGGTCTGGTACGGCAGCTTCTTTCTGCTCTGCGCCGGTTCGGCCTTGCTGGGCATCATGGCGGTGCACGGCGGCTTCTATCGCTTCGCCGCCGCCGACACGGCCAGTCCGAGCTTCCGTCCCAAGGCGATCTCGCTGGTCATGGCCGGCGGAGTCGGCGCCGCCATCCTGGGTCCGGAGCTGGCGAAACACACCCGCGATCTCTTCGAACCCTTGATGTTCTTCGGCGGCTATCTGGCCATCGCGGTGCTCAATCTCTTCGTCGTGGCGCTGTTGCAGTTCATCCGCATCCCGAAGCCGGTCCGCACGCCCGGCGGGGCGAGCGGACGGTCCCTGCTGGAGATCGCGGCCCAGCCGACCTTCCTGGTCGCCGTGCTGGCCGCCATGGTGGGCTACGGCGCGATGAACCTGATCATGGTGCCGACGCCGCTGGCGATGCTCGGCTGCGATCATCCCTTCGAAATCGCGGCCTTCGTCATCCAGCTACACGTACTGGGTATGTACGCACCCTCCTTCTTCACCGGGCACCTGATTCAGAAGTTCGGGCACCTGCCGATCCTGGGGATCGGCGTGCTGCTGATTCTCGGCTGTGTCGGCGTCAACCTCTCGGGCGTCGAGGTCGGGCACTTTTCCGTGGCCCTGGTCCTCCTGGGGCTCGGCTGGAACTTCCTCTACGTGGGCGGAACCAGCCTGCTGACGGAAACCTACCGACCGGAGGAACAGGCCAAGGTTCAGGCCCTCAACGACACGCTGATCTGGGGCACCGTCGCGGTCACGGCCTTCTCCTCCGGCGCCCTCTACAACGGCCTGGGGTGGGAGGCGATCAACCTCGCAGTGGTGGTGCCGCTGCTGGCTGTGCTGGGCGCGCTGGCCTGGCTCGGATCGCGTCGTCCGGCGACGGCCTAGCGATCGTCCGGGGCCGCCGCTCTGCCGCCCTGCCGCCCCGGTTTCCGCGACTCTGTTGCCATAACGAGGCACTTCTGCCATGGTCCGCGCGCCCTGCCTCGGGGGAGGGCGCCACAACCGAATTTCATGCCACTTTCGAGTGTCCGCGACGGCTGCCCGACCGAACGGCGGCAGGTGAGGGCGGACACTGGGTCCAAGCAAATCGGGGGAAGCGTCACATGGAAGTGACCCTGTTTCTGGTCATCCTCAGCGGCCTCGTGGCGGTGGTCTACGGTGCGGTCACGGCAAAGTCCGTGCTGGGCGCCGACGCCGGCAGCGAACGCATGCAGGAGATCGCCGCCGCGATTCAGGAAGGGGCCGCGGCCTACCTGAATCGCCAGTACCGCACCATCGCCATCGTCGGAGCGGTCATTTTCGTCCTGGTCTCCATTCTGCTCGGGCCGATCGTCGGCATCGGTTTCCTGATCGGCGCCGTCCTGTCCGGACTGGCCGGCTACATCGGCATGTACGTTTCGGTGCGCGCGAACGTGCGTACGACTCAGGCCTCTGCAACCGGGGGCCTGGAGAAGGGCCTGGACGTGGCCTTCAAGTCCGGGGCCGTGACCGGCATGCTGGTCGCCGGCCTGGCGCTGCTCGGTCTCAGCGTCTACTTCTCTCTGCTGCTGATCGTCGGCTATTCGCTGGGCGATCGTGAGATCGTGGCGGCACTGGTGGCTCTCGCCTTCGGCGCCTCGCTGATCTCCATCTTCGCGCGTCTGGGCGGCGGCATCTTCACCAAGGGGGCCGACGTCGGCGCGGACCTGGTCGGCAAGGTCGAGGCCGGTATCCCGGAGGACGACCCCCGCAACCCGGGTGTGATCGCGGACAACGTCGGCGACAACGTCGGCGACTGCGCCGGCATGGCTGCGGACCTCTTCGAGACCTACGTGGTCACGGTCGGCGCCACCATGGTGCTGGCCTCGATCATCTTCGCCGGCCAGGCGTTCCTGCCGGAGATGATGCTCTACCCGCTGCTGATCGGCGCCGCCTGCATCTTCACCTCCATCGCCGGCACCTACTTCGTGAAGCTGGGGCCGAGCCGGAAGATCATGGCCGCCCTCTACAAGGGCTTCGGCGCCTCGGTGCTGCTCTCGGTCTTCGCCTTCATTCCCGTGACCTGGGCTACCCTGGGCTTCGGTACGGAGTACAGCTACGCCGAGACCGTCTTCACCGGCTTCGATCTCTTCCTCTGCGCGCTGATCGGTCTGGCCGTGACGGGCCTGATCGTCGTGATCACCGAGTACTACACCGGGACCAACTTCCGCCCCGTGAAGTCGGTCGCCGAGGCCTCCGTGAAGGGGCACGGCACCAACGTCATTCAGGGGCTGGCCGTCTCCATGGAGGCGACGGCCCTGCCGGCCCTGGTGATCGTGATCGGCATCTACCTGACCTACGTCCTGGCCGGCCTCTTCGGCATCGCCATCGCGGTGACGGCCATGCTGGCCCTGGCCGGAATGGTCGTGGCGCTCGACGCCTTCGGTCCGGTCACCGACAACGCCGGCGGCATCGCCGAAATGGCGGACCTGGACGCCAGCGTGCGCGACACCACGGACGCGCTGGACGCCGTCGGCAACACCACCAAGGCCGTGACGAAGGGCTACGCCATCGGATCGGCCGGCCTGGGCGCCCTGGTGCTCTTCGCGGCCTATACCGAGGACCTCAACTTCTTCATCCAGGAAGGAGTCGAGGCCTTCGAGGGCGTGGTGGTGAACTTCTCGCTCTCCAATCCCTTCGTGGTCATCGGCCTCTTCGTCGGCGGCCTGCTGCCCTATCTCTTCGGGGCTATGGGCATGATGGCGGTCGGCCGCGCCGGCGGTGCCGTGGTCGAGGAGGTGCGGCGCCAGTTCAAGGAGATGCCGGGCATCATGGAGGGCACGCAGAAGCCGGACTACGCGCGCTGCGTCGACATGCTGACCAAGACGGCGATCAAGGAGATGATCGTTCCCTCGATGCTGCCGGTCTTCTCGCCGCTGGTGCTCTACTTCGTGGTCTGGGCCGTGGCCGATCAGTCGGCCGCGCTGTCCGCCGTGGGCGCCATGCTGCTGGGCGTGATCGTCACGGGCCTGTTCGTCGCCATTTCCATGACGGCGGGCGGCGGCGCCTGGGACAACGCCAAGAAGTACATCGAGGACGGCAACTTCGGCGGCAAGGGCTCCGAGGCGCACAAGGCCGCGGTGACCGGCGATACGGTCGGCGATCCCTACAAGGACACCGCCGGCCCTGCCGTCAACCCGATGATCAAGATCACCAACATCGTGGCCCTGCTGCTGCTGGCCGTGTTGGCGCACTGATCGGCCGGCCTGCGGTCTGCAGGCCGGTACAACGCGAAAGGGCCCGGAGCTGTCTCCGGGCCCTTATCGTTTGTCGGGGTCTCGCTCCCTGTGATGGGGCCGAGCGCCGGGCCTGGGCCCCTCCGGCTACTCCCCGGTGGCGCCGGGGAAGCGGCCCAGGTTGCCGAAAATCTGCTGCAGGAACGTCAGTTCCCGGCCTTCCGTGGGCGTTTCCCGCCCGACCAGATCGATGCTCCGGCCGTCCTCGATGGTATTGAGGCGGGTTTCCTGCACGATGCCGCGTTCGTCGAAGGTGATCATCAAGACGCTGCGGTCGGTGATGTCTGGGCGAAAGAAGGCGACCTGTTCCTGACGCTGGCCGATGTAGTACCAGGTACGGTCCTTGAAACTGGAGAGGGTCGAAGGCGTGCCCAGGATGCGCACAACGTCCTCGCGAGTCGACACGCCCGGTTCGATCTCCACCACCTGCTCGATGTCCGGCAGATTGCCGCGGACGTCGACACGCTCGGCGCAACCGGCCAGCAGCGCGACCGCGGTCGCGGTCAGCAGGAGGCGGCGAAGCGGGAGAGGCGCGATCTTAAACATGGTCTAGCATCCGTCCTGACTGTCGTATCTTCCGGCTGGGCTTCCTGTCCCGGCTGGCCGCTCCGGTCGACGGGGCCTGTTGCAGGCGTCTTGACCTTGCGGCGGATCCAGCCATCTTGCGCGAGACTCCTTTTATCATCGAGCCCCATCTCAAAGCGAAGCGATTGTGCTTACCAGACTGTTCAGCCGAGATCCCTTGAAGACCCCGGGCGACCGCCGGGGCGACGAGGCGGCTCGTGCCCTCTACGACGCGATTGTGGCGCAGGCACGGCACCCGCGCTTTTATACCCATCTGGTCGTGCCCGACAGCGTCGATGGGCGGTTCGAGCTGCTGGCGCTGCACTCCTGCCTGATCCTCCACCGCCTCAGGTCGGATCGCAGCGTGACGAAAGACCTGTCGCAGCGGCTGTTCGACATCATGGCGTTCCATCTCGACCAGT
>JANQPZ010000034.1 GCA_028285215.1 Rhodovibrionaceae bacterium
GCGCGTCGGGGGTCCGGGCGAGCTAAGGCTTCGCGGCTGCCCGCCTACCCCTTGCCTTTGCGGAACCGGTCGAGAGAAACGACGGTTTCGTCGGCGGACACCGTCGCGCCCTGCTCGGACTCGACACCATCGATCTGCGGCGCCTCTCCAGAGGATGGGTCGGCCGAGGTTGGGCCTGCCGCATTTGCCTCCGCCGGCTCTCCGTCGCGCTGATCGGAGGCCTCGCCGTCGGCATCCGGGTCTTGAAGCTGCTGCTGACCGGCTGCAAAGGTGAAACCGAAACGCACGCTGGGATCCGCGAAGGCAGCGATCGCCATGTAAGGCACCTCGAGCCGCGCCGGAACCTCGTTGAAGCTGAGCGTTACACCGAATCCACGCTCATCGACCTCCAGGTCGCTGAAGCGGTGCTGCAGAACGATGGTCATTTCCTCGGGATAGCGCTCGCGCAACCAGCCGGGGATCTCCACATCGTCTTCGCCCGTGCGGAAGGTGATGTAGAAGTGGTGCTCGCCAGGCAATCCCTCCTCGGCCGCGCGCTCCAGCGCCGCGCGAACCACACCGCGCATGGCTTCCTCGACCAGCCGGTCGTAACGCATCAGGTCTTCGGACGTCGTCATGCCAGTCAGTCTAGTCTCGTTTGCGGTTGGCGGTCTGGAGGTTGAACGCGCAGGACGAAGTGGGGCGCTTCTGTTGACAGGTGCGCCCCGGACCCCGCCTTGAGGGGCTTAGACCTCAAGGGCTTTAAATACGTGGTTCGTGGAACCGCTTACGCGGCAGCACGAGCCTCAGCGAAGTTGTCGTTCGCACGTATTGAACGGCCCGATAACGGCGGTACCATGCCGAGCGCCGAACCAGCCTTTACCACGCGTGTCGATCCTGTTTCGCCCCCGTAGAAGGCCGGGAAGACCGCTCGCAGCGACGCGCCGCGACTGCTCTTCCCGGGCCTGAAAACTGGTGGAGGCGCCGGGTACTGCCCCCGGGTCCACTGCGCTTATTTCGTTGGCCCGTTTAGCGCCATAGCCGGTTGCCCGGCAGGCAAAGAGTATAAGACCCTTGGCAGTGCTGTAAAAGTCCCTGTCGGAACAGGTTTTTCCGACGCGCCCCACCACGAGAGACCGGAGCCCCATGCAAGTTCCCTTTATCGACGCCGCTGCCGTGGAAGATCGGCTGACCTGGACCGCCGTCGCCGACGCCATCGAGGCGGGACACCGCGCCGCCAAGGCGGAGATCGGCGACCTGCTGCTGCAGCGCGGCGCCGATGCCTGCCTGACACGGGCCGCGTGGCTGGACGGAGTCGGCCTGGCGCTCAAGTCGGTGACCGTCTTCCCCGGCAACGTCGAACGCCACCCGCCGCTGCCCTCGGTACAAGGCGTCGTGGTGCTGTTCGACGATACCGACGGTGCGGTGAAGGCGCTGATCGACGGCCCGTTGGTGACCAAGTGGAAAACGGCCGGCGATTCGGTGCTGGGCGCCCGGCTGCTGGCGCGGCCCGACTCCCGACGGCTGCTGATTCTGGGATCGGGCGTGGTCGCCGCCTCGCTGGTCGAGGCCTACCGGGAGGTCTTTCCCGGCCTGGAGGACATCGCGATCTGGAGCCGCAGGTCCGCAAACGCCGGCAAGCTCGCCGCCGCGAAGGGTGGCGACGCCGCTGGCGTGCGGGCTGTCGAGGATCTGGAGAAGACCGTGCGAGAAGCGGACATCATCGCCTGCGCCACCATGGCAACGGCACCGCTTCTGCAAGGTAACTGGGTTCGACCCGGCAGCCATGTCGACCTGATCGGCGCCTTCCGTCCCGATATGCGCGAGGCCGACGACGCCCTGATCGCCAAGGCCGAGCTCTTCGTCGACAGCCGCGAGACCGCCATTCACGACATCGGAGAGCTGGCGATCCCCCTGGCGGCCGGGATCATTTCGGAGAGCGACGTGCGCGGCGACCTGAAAGATCTGGCCACCGGCCAGGCCGGGCGCAGCGGCCCTCAGGCAATCACGCTCTACAAGAACGGCGGCGGCGCCCACCTGGACCTCATGACGGCAAATGTGATCGCCCAGGCGTGGGAGGACGCGCGCTAGCCGACTCGGCGAGGCCGCGCTAGGTTCCGTCCAGCATGACTCTGACGCCCGAACAGCAAACCGAAATCGAAGAGGCGCGTGCCGAAACGCGCCAGACCCTCAGGCCCGTCGCGCCGGCTCTCGAAGAGGTGCTCTATCGGGCCATTCCAGTGCTCGACCAGGGCTTCGTGCGTGTCGTCGACTACATGGGGGACGACGCCGCCGTGGTGCAGTCGGCTCGCGTGTCCTACGGGCGCGGCACCAAGTCGCTGCGCAACGACGAAGGACTGATCCGCTACCTGCTGCGGCACCGGCACACCACCCCCTTCGAGATGTGCGAGATCAAGTTCCACGTGAAGCTGCCGATCTTCGTCGCACGGCAGTGGATCCGCCACCGCACCGCCAACGTCAACGAGTACTCCGCCCGCTACTCCATTCTGGACCGCGAGTTCTATACGCCGGCGCCCGAGCATCTGGCCGCCCAGTCCACGGCCAACCGTCAGGGCCGCGGCGACGTCCTGGAGGGCGAAGAAGCCGCCGAGGTCCTGGCCTGGCTGCGGGACGACGCGGAGCAGGCTTTCGGCCATTACGAGGCCATGCTGAACGAACTGCCCGACGGTCAACCGCGCGACCCGAACCGCCAGGGCCTGGCCCGCGAGCTGGCGCGCATGACCCTGCCGCTGTCGACCTACACCCAGTGGTACTGGAAGATCGACCTGCACAATCTTTTGCATTTCCTGTCGCTGCGCGCCGACAACCACGCCCAGTACGAGATCCGCGCCTACGCCGACGCCATGCTGGAGGTGGTCAAGCGCTGGGTCCCGGTGACCTATCAGGCCTTCCAGGACTACGCCGTAGGCGGCGCGCAGCTCTCTGCCGCCGGGCTCGCCGTGGTCAAGCGCCTGCTCGCAGGCGAAGAGATGGTTCAGGAGGGGTCTGGCCTCTCGCCGCGGGAATGGCGCGAATTGATGAGCCTGCTGGGCCGCGAATAGCGCCTTCGCGACAGCGCTCGACAGCCCCCTGTCGCTTTCGCGAAAAAGCCGGTCGCCTCTGGGATTTGCGGGTCGCAGCCCCTCCGCGAGGCGTCGTTTCTCGGAAAATCGCTTCCCTCGCCGAATCGCAGTCTTTCGGAAGGTCGGTCGCCGCGCCCGACCGCTCGCACCGTGAGCCCCCTAGAGACCGCTGCCCGAGAGGAGCGTTGCAGACCATGGCCCAGACACCCGCCCAGATTCCGACCAGCGTCGACCAGTCCGACCGCAAGGTGCCGATCAATCTGCGCCAGTCCGGCCCGACGCCGGTTCAGATGCTGATTTCCACCCGTGTGCGCAAGTCGCCCTACTGGCACCTCTCCATGGAGGCCGGCTGCTGGCGCGCCACCGTCTACAACCGCATGTACCATCCGCGCGGCTACGTGAAGCCCGAAGACGGCGGCGCCATGGTGGAGTACGACGCCCTGGTCAATCACGTGACCATGTGGAACGTCGCGGTCGAGCGGCAGATCCAGGTGATCGGCCCGGACGCCGAAGCCTTCGTCAACTACGTGATCACCCGGGACGCCGCGCGCATCAAGCCGATGCACGGCAAGTACGTCATCCTCTGCAACGAGCAGGGCGGCATTCTGAACGACCCGGTTCTGCTGCGCCTCAGCGAGACGGAGTTCTGGTTCTCCCTGTCCGACAGCGATCTGATGTTCTGGCTGCAGGGCGTGAACGTCGGCAAGAAGTTCGATGTCCAGATCAACGAGATCGACGTCTCGCCGGTACAGATCCAGGGACCGAAGTCCGAAGCGCTGCTGGTCGATCTGGTCGGCGACGCGATCAAGGACGTGCCGGTCTACGGCCTGCTGGAGGCCAAGGTGGGCGGCCGGGACGTCGTGATCTCCCAGTCCGGCTTTTCCGGCGAGAAGGGTTACGAGATCTACCTGCGCGACGCCACGCTCTACGCCGAGGACATGTGGTACGCCGTGCTGGAGGCGGGCAAGAAGCACAATCTCATGGTCATCGCCCCGGCCCACCATCGCCGCATCGCCGCGGGCATCCTCTCCTGGGGACAGGACCTGGACGCCGAAACCCTGCCCTTCCAGTGCAACCTCGGCTACCAGGTGCCGCGGCTCAAAACGGCCGACTACATCGGCAAGACCCGGCTGGAGGAGGTTCGCGCTCAACTCGAGGCCGGCACTCCTCCCTACAAGCAGACCTTGGTCGGCCTCAAGCTCGGCGGCAAGCCGATCGAAGACTATGCCAACGACTTCTGGCTGATCTCCGGCGAGGCCGGCGACGACGCCCTGGGCTACGTCACCAGCCCCTGGTACTCGCCCGAGCTGGGCTGCAACATCGCCATGGGCTACGTCCCCATCGCCCAGTCGACCTTGGGAACGCGCCTGAAGGTGCATCTGCCGGACCTCTACGCCGAAACGGCGGGCGAAGCGGTCGAGGCGGAGGTGGTCGAGATGCCCTTCCGCCCCTCGGTCAACCCCAACGCCCGCGAGATCGCCAAGGCCGAGGGTCGCGACGCGGCTTTCTAGAGCGCGATCGTCTCAGGCGGACGCGCTTCGCTTCCGCTTGAGACGTGGATCCTGCTCGAAGCTTCAAAGACCAGAGGTAAAGAAAGCCCCTGCCGGCATTACCGGCGGGGGCTTCGCGTTTTCCAAGGGTGTTTCCGCCGCAGCGTCTATCGGCCGGCGACGCGGGCCAGGACGGTTCGCAAAGTCTTGCCGCCCGCCAGGAAAGCCCCTTCCCCATCCAGCGCATGGGCGACACCGTTTTCGCGGACATGCGCGGTGAACCCCCCCATCTCTCCACGCTCGCGGAACAGCAGCGTCGTCATCCCGGGCGACCGGCCGACACCGGCATAGGCGAAGCGCGGATGCGCCGCTGCGAATCGATAGGCCTCCGCCAGCAGCGCCTGCGCTTGGTTGAGACGACGTTCGATCGGGAAGCGGATGACGTTTTCGCCCATTTGCGACGGTCCACATGTCGTTTCCACGCCAAAGCAATATAGCTTTTCTCCGCTTTTCGTCAAATCGCGACCCTTTTTTCGATTTCACGACAGTATTCCCGGCCACGGCGGCTCGCGACACAGCCGCCGGATCTTTCGCAATCGCGACCTTACGCGCCAACAAGTCGTCGATTTCAGGCCACCGGCCCCCTGCGCTTTCCGTCTAAATGACGTTTCGAACAGCGGGTTTCGGCAGGCGCTTGCGAACCATCCGGTCGACACTGCCGAGGCCTCACTGACAGCTAAGAGAAGGCAGGGGTATTCAGATGAGCGGTGAGAAGAGTCGTGCGTTCCTGGATCGGCTGGACAGCGACGATCCCGTCCTGCACGCCGGCGGTTACCTCTTCGAGATGGAACGGCGCGGCTATCTGCAGGCCGGGGCCTATGTGCCCGAGGTGGTGCTGGAGCATCCGGACGCGCTTGAAGAACTGCACGCCGAGTTCGCCCGTGCCGGAACCGACATCATGCTGGCCTTCACCTACTACGGCCACCGGGAAAAGCTGAGGCTGGTCGGGAAGGAGGACCTGCTGGAACCCCTGAACCGCGAGGCCGTGCGTATCGCCCGGCGCGTGGTGAAGCGTTATCCGGACTGCTTCGTGGCCGGCAACATCTGCAACACCAACGTCTTCGAACCAGGCAACGCCAAGAGCGAGGCGGAGGTGCGCGGCATCTTCACCGAACAGCTCACCTGGGCCGCCGAAGAGGGTGTCGACGTGATCGTCTGCGAGACCATCGCCTACCTCGGGGAGGCCAAGATCGCCGTCGAGGTGGCGCAGGATTTCGACCTGCCACTGGTGCTCGGCTTCGCAGTGCACCGCAGCGGGAAGCTGCGTGACTTCGATGGCTCGGTCGCGGAGGCCTGCAAGATCGTGCGCGATCACGGCGCCGACGTGATCGGCGTCAACTGCCATCGCGGCCCGGCAACCATGATGCCGCTGGTCGAGGAGATCGTCGGAAGCGTCGAAGCGAACCATGTCTGCGCCTTCCCGGTCGCCTACCGCACGACGCCGGAACAGCCGACCTTCGGAGCTCTGCGCGATCCGGCGATGCCCCATCCCGAGCAGGTGCCAAACGGCATCCCCTTCCCGGTCGGCCTCGATCCCTTCGTCTGCACCCGCTTCGAGATGGGGGAATTCGCGCGCCGCGCGAAGGACTTGGGCCTGCGCTACGTGGGCGGCTGCTGCGGCACCGGACCGCATCATGTCCGCGCCATGGCGGAGGCGATGGGTCGCCAGACGGAAGCCAGCAAGTACAGCCCCGACATGAGCAAGCACTATGCGCTTGGCGACCACGCGTCGCTGAAGCAACATAATCGTGAGTATGCAGGCAAGATGACGGCGGCCGGTCAGCTCTAGACTGACGCCGATGGCCAAGCAGGTAGGGCAGCTAACGTCGAAGAAGGAGGCACAGTGACGAGATCAACGCGGAGCTTGCAGGACAGGCTGGACGCCGAAGGCGTGATCTGCGCCGAAGGCTATCTCTTCGAGTTGGAACGGCGCGGCTACGTACAGGCCGGGCCCTTCGTTCCCGAGGTCGTGCTCGACCACCCCGAGGCGGTCCAGGGCCTGCATCGAGAATTCGCTCACGCCGGATCCGACGTCATCCTCGCCTTCACCTACTACGGCCACCGAGAGAAGATGCGGCTGGTCGGCAAGGAACACCTGCTCGAGCCGCTCAATCGCGAAGCGCTGAGGCTCGCGATCGAGGTCGCCGAGGAGTTCGGTTGCCTGGTTGCCGGCAACGTCTGCAACACCAATCACTGGAGCCCCGACGACCCGCAGTCGCAGCGCGACGTGCGCGCGATGTACGAGGAGCAGATCGGCTGGGCGGCGGAAGCCGGCGTCGACTACATCGTATCGGAGACCAACGACTACTACGGCGAGACAGTGACGGCGCTGGAGGTGATCAAGGCCCATGGCCTGCCGGCGGTCGTCACC
Source organism: Rhodovibrionaceae bacterium (assembly GCA_028285215.1). Lineage (GTDB taxonomy): Bacteria > Pseudomonadota > Alphaproteobacteria > Kiloniellales > DSM-21159 > Algihabitans. The sequence goes on from JANQPZ010000034.1 coordinate 6,984, forward strand.
CTCTCGGCCCACCGCGATCCAACGCTCTGGGACGGCGTGCCGGTGATCGAGGCGGCCAAGCGTCTCGAACAGGCCGGCGCCGACGTTGTCGGCCTCAACTGCATGCGCGGCCCCGCCACCATTCTCTCCTTGGTGCAAGAGCTACGGCAGGCCGTATCCTGCCATATCGCGGCGCTGCCGGTGACCTACCGTAGCGATGCGGAGCACCCGACCTTCCAGTCGTTGGAAGATGCGGTCTGCGGCTGCATTCCCGGCGACCGGCCCTTCCCGACCGCGCTCGACCCCTTCACCTGCAACCGCTACGAGCTCGGCGCCTTCGCGCGAGATTGCTGGGACCTCGGCTTGCGCTACATCGGTGTCTGCTGCGGCGGAGCGCCCCATCACGTCCGCGCCATGGCCGAAGCCTGGGGGCGGCAGCCGGCGGCCGGCCGCTACGCGCCGGACATGTCCCGCCATGCCTTCTTCGGCACGGCGGGCAGCAGTTCCAGCGATACCACCGAGCGCAACCGCGCCCATGCCGGAGAGCTTTAGGTCCCGGGCCGCTCAGCCCACCGGCAGTTCGGTGGTGTACTTGATCTCCTCCATGGCAAAGGCGGAGGAGACGTCGCTGAGTTCGATGGCGGCCACGAGGCGCTTGTAGAAGGCATCGTAGGCGGCGATGTCGGGCACGACGACCTTCAGCAGATAATCGGTCTCGCCCGACAGCCGGTAGAACTCCGTGACCTCCTCGAAGGCGGAGACGGCGGCCGCGAAGCGGTCCAGCCAGTCGGAGGTATGGTGCCGCGTCTTCACCGCGACGAAGACCGTCGTCCCGAGCCCCAACGCCTTGGGATCCAGCAGGGCGACGCGCCGGCGCAGCACGCCGCTCGCCTCGAGCTGCTTGACCCGGCGCCAGCAGGGCGTCGGGGACAGGCCGACCCGCTCCGCCAACTCCGTGTTGGCCAAACCGGCGTCGCGCTGAAGCTCCGCGAGAATCCGTCTGTCTATCGCATCCATTGCCTACCGTTCCGGCCTACCGAAGAATGAAAAACTACAGACAGGAATTATAAGAGAATATTTTTACCATTTCACGCTTGTCGAAGCCATGTTTTTGCAAGTACATTTCAATGCCGATCGCCTAGAATCCGGGGCTTGGAAGCGGATGTAACGAGCCACGGACGGACCATGCAGATCTTCACCGAACATCCCCGCGCCGTGGGCGAGAGCTATGGCACGCACGCGCGCCACGCGGCCGGCTTCGGTCTGACCATGATTCTGGGCGGACTGGCTTGCCTGGTTCACGCCATCCTGCCCTTCCTCTTCGTTACGACGGGCAGTCGCGTGATCCGCGATCTCAACGCCCGCATGGGGCCGCGCAGCGCCCGCGCCACCCGGGCCCTGCCGCAGACGACCGCCTTTCCGGCCGAGTAACCCTACCATTGATCGCCGGCTGAAGATCCGAACCGCGCTCGCAACTCCGGCTCGTGCGGCAGCTTTCTCCCGCCGAACAACCCGTCTAGACTGAGTCCCGGGGGCGCCCGGCTGCCGCGCATCTTATCGGGTAGCCGGGCTTCGGAGGACATACCCGTGACACTGGCCGTCCGTGCGCGTCCTGCCCGCACCGGGCTGGGCATCTCGCTGATCGTCGGCGCGGTCTTCACCATGGCGCTCCAGGACGCGGTGGTGAAGTACGTCAGCGCCGACCTGCCGCTGTGGCAGATCTACACGCTGCGCTCCTTCATCGCGATCCCGATGCTGGTTGCGGCGGTGTTCGTCCTGGGCGGAGCGACGACCCTGCGGCCGCACTCGCTGTCCTGGGCCATGCTGCGCGGTGGGCTGCTGGTGGCGATGTACATCGCCTTCTACGCCGCCTTGCCGTTCCTGGAGCTCTCGCTGGTGGCCGCGGCCTACTACACCGGGCCGCTCTTCATCACGCTCTTCGCCGCCCTGTTCCTCGGCGAACGCGTCGGCGGTCGAGAGATCCTTGCCATCCTGATCGGCTTCGCGGGCGTTCTGGTGATCCTGCGCCCGGGCACCGACGCCTTCGCGCCCATCATGTTGGTGCCGATCGCCGCGGCTGTGTTCTACGCCTTGGCAAACGTGCTGACGCGCGGCAAGTGCCTGGAGGAATCGGCCCTGTCGCTCTCGCTCGCGCTGAACTTCTGCTTCATTCTCTGCGGCGGAGCTATGACGGCGGCCCTGGCATTGGCAGGGTTGCCGGGCGAAACGGTATCGATCAATCCCTTCCTGCTGGGCGATTGGGTGCCGGTGGCCTGGGGCGAATGGGCCGTTCTCTTCGGCCTCGCCCTGGCCAATGTCATCATCCATCTCGCACTGGCAAAGGCCTATCAGTCCGCGCCGCCGCAAAAGATCGCAACCTTCGACTACAGCTACCTGGTCTTCGCAGCGCTCTGGGGATTCCTGCTGTTCCGCGAGATCCCGGACTTGCCGACACTGCTCGGCATGGTCTTGATCGCCGGCGCCGGCCTCCTCCTGGTCTGGCGCCGGGGTCGGGTAGCGCGGCAAAGCGACTCCATGCCGGCGCAAGCGGCTGGCACGACGGACAGACCCTCCGAGCGTGCTTGACGAGGCGTCGGGCAGCGGGTAACGCCCAGCCTATGCGAACCCTCTACCACCTCCCGCTCGACCCCGGCTGCCGCAAGGTCCGCCTCCTGCTGCAGGAGAAGGGCGTCGAGGTAGAACTGAAGGCCGAGAAGACCTGGGAACGCCGCGAGAGCTTCCTGCAGCTCAACCCGGCCGGCGAAGTACCGGTTCTGATCGAGGAGGACGGCAGCGTCATTCCCGATGCCTGGGTCCTCGCCGAGTATCTCAACGACGCCTATGCCGAGGTCGGAGAGAATCTGATGGGCGCCACGGCGCTGGACCGCGCCGAGGTGCGCCGGCTGGTGACCTGGTTCGACCGGAAATTCGCGCGCGAGGTTTCGGATCTGCTGATCGACGAAAAGGTCATGAAGCGCTTTCTCGGCGTCGGCACGCCCGATTCCTCGGCCATCCGCGCCGCCAACCAGAACGTCCACTACCACCTGGACTACATCGGCTGGCTGAGCGACCGGAGAAACTGGCTGGCCGGCGAAGACCTCAGTCTCGCGGACTTCGCCGCCGCCGCGCATCTCTCCTGCCTCGATTATCTGGACTGCGTCCCCTGGGACGAGCATGCCGGCGCCCGCGACTGGTATGCGCGGATCAAGTCACGCCCCTCCATGCGGCCCATTCTGGCCGACCTGATCCCGGGTTTTCCGCCGCCGGCCCACTACGCCGATCTGGATTTCTAGAGCAGGCTGGACTCGCTCTGCTCTAGCCGCCCGGCGCCGGATTCGGAGCGCCGCGGTTCTCCGTGCGCCAGAGGTTTTCCTTCGCGGCCACGGCTGCCGGTGTATTGGGCGCAACGTCGACGACGGCCTGCCAATCCTCGCGCGCGCCGCCGATGTTGCCCTCCTGATACCGCAGGATGCCGCGCTCCATCAGGCCCTCCGGATGACTCGGTTCAAGCTCGAGCGCGCGGTTGACGTCCTCCATGGCGAGGTCGAAAGCTTCGACGAAGCGATAGGCGGTCGCCCGGTAGACGTAGACCTCGACACGGTCCTGGGCCAAATCGTGCGCCCGGTTCAGATCGTCGATCGCTTCCCAGAAACGCCCGAGACCGGCCAGGGTGATCGAGCGGTCGATCAGGAGTTCCACATCGTTCGGTCGGTACTCCAGCGCCAGAGTCTGGGAGCGGTAGGCGCGCGCCGTGTCGTCGGCCATCAGCCAGGCCTGGCCGGCCTGGATCAGAAGCCCGGGCTTCATCTGGTCGGGCACCTCGCCGATCAGCGCTTCGAGCAGTTCGGCGGACTCGGCGAACCGCCCAAGCCGGGCCAAGGCAACCGCGCGACAGTGGCGGGCCGGGCCGGCGCCGCCCTGCCCCTCCCAAGCCCTCGCACTGGCTTCCGCATCGCCCGGCGCCGTACGCGCCAGTTCCAGGCAAGCCAGATACTCCCGTTCCGCATCGACCTGCTGGGCTGATGCAGACCCGGTCGCAGCCATCGCGAGGAGCAGGCAGAGAGCAGCGAAGCCTTTGGTCATCCGGGCGGAGATAACACAGCCCCCGCGCCCTTGGCGAGACGCTGCGGCAGTGCCATGTCGTGGAACGATGTCTCACGGTCTCGCCTCCGCATCCGACGCGAAACGTCTCTTCTGTTTCGGTTTGGGCTACACGGCACTGACGCTCGTCCGCAAGCTGGCAGCGCAGGGCTGGACCATTGCCGGCACCGTCCGCACGGCCGAGAAGGCGGAGGCCCTGGCCAGCCAGGATCTGGGGGCGAGGATCGAGACCTTTCTCTTCGACCGCGACCGGCCGTTGGACGACGCCGGCGCGGCTCTGGCCGGCACAACCCACCTGCTGTCCTCCGTTCCGCCCGACGCAGTCGGCGACCCGGTCCTCGATGCACACTTTCGGGACATCGCGGCGCTGAAGGGCCTGCAGTGGATCGGCTACCTCTCGACCACCGGCGTCTACGGCGACAGAGGCGGCGACTGGGTCGACGAAACCGGCACGCTGGAGCCGACAGGCGAGCGCGGCCGCCGGCGGGTGGCGGCCGAGCGCCATTGGACCGGTCTCCACGAGGAAAGCGGGCTGGCGGTCCACCTCTTCCGGCTGGCCGGCATCTACGGGCCGGGGCGCAGTCAGTTTCGCGCTCTGCGCGACGGCACCAGCCGGCGTGTCGTAAAGCCGGGACAGGTCTTCAACCGCATCCACGTCGAGGACATCGCCC
>JANQPZ010000043.1 GCA_028285215.1 Rhodovibrionaceae bacterium
GCTGGTCATGTACGATGGCGCCACCAAGTTCCCCCTGCTGGCCATTCCGATGTTCGTGCTGGCCGGCGCGATCATGAACGCCTCCGGCATTTCACGCCGTCTCATCGCCTTCGCCTCCGCGCTGCTCGGGTTCATTCGCGGCGGCCTGGCCATGATCAACATCGGCGTGTCGATGTTCTTCGCCGAGATTTCGGGTTCTGCCGTGGCGGACGTTGCGGCCACCGGCTCGATCCTGATCCCGGCGATGAAGAAGCGCGGCTACCCGAAGGCCTTCGCGGCCGCCGTCACCTCCTCCTCGGCGTCGCTCGCCATCATCATCCCGCCGTCGATCCCCATGATCCTCTACGGCGTGATGGCCGACGCCTCCATCGTGCAGCTTTTCGTGGCCGGGATCGTGCCCGGCGTGCTGGGCGGCTTCTCCCTGATGCTGATCTCCTATCTGCTGGCCCGGCACTACGGCTGGCCGGTCGAGGAGATCTTCAACCTTCGCCGCGTCTGGGTGACCTTCAAGGAAGCGCTGGCGGCGCTGTTCCTGCCGATCATCATCCTCGGCTCGATCTTCGGCGGCGTGGTCACGGCCACGGAAGGGGCCGGGCTGGCCGTGGTGGCGGCGCTCTTCATCGGCGGCGTGATCTACCGCGATCTCAACCTGAGCTTCCTGCGCGCGGCGCTGCTCGACGGCGCCATGCAGACGGCGGTGGTGATGCTGCTGGTGGCCGCCTCGGCCCTGGTCGGGGTCTATCTGACCGAACAGCAGCTGCCGCAGCAGCTGGCCCAGTGGGTGCTGTCGATCACCGACAACCCGGTCGCCATCCTGGCCATGATGAACGTCTTCTTCCTGATCATCGGCCTGTTCCTGCATTCCGCGGCGGCCATCATCCTGGTGGTGCCGGTCGTGGTGCCGCTGATCTCCCTGGTGGGGATCGATCCGGTCCACTTCGGCCTGATCGTCTGTCTCAATCTGGCGATCGGCCAGCAGACGCCGCCGGTGGCTTCCGTGCTCATCACCGCCTGCTCGATCGCCCGTGCCAACGTCTGGGAGGTCAGCAAGGCCAACATCTGGTTCATCGGCGTCCTGCTGGCCGTGCTCATGCTGGTCACCTACGTTCCGGCCGTGCCGATGACCCTGGTCGAGTGGCTGTACCGCTAAGGAGACCCATGTCCGCACCCGAAGAGACCGTTCTGCTGCGGCGCGACGGGGCCATTGCCACCGTCGTGCTGAACCGCCCGCACAAGCTGAACGCCATGACCAAGCCGATGTGGGGACGTCTGGGCGAGGTGCTGCGGGAGCTGCAGGCCGACGACAGCCTGCGCTGCATCGTGTTGCGCGGCGCGGGGGAGAAGTCCTTTTCGCCGGGCAACGACATCTCCGAGTTCGAGACCGAACGCTCCAATCCCGAACAGGCCAAGGACTACGGCCGGCTGATGCACGGGACGCTGACGGCGCTGCGGGACCTGCGCCATCCGACCGTCGCGCAGATCCACGGCATCTGCGTCGGCGGCGGCATGGAGATCGCCGGCCTCTGCGACTTGCGGATCTGCGGCGAGTCGAGCCGCTTCGGTGCGCCGATCGCCAAGCTCGGCCTGGTGATGGCTTACCCGGAAATCCAGGCGCTGCGCGATCTGGTCGGCCGACAGACGGCGCTCGAGATCCTGCTGGAGGCCCGCGTCTTCGACGCGGCCGAGGCCAAGGCGAAGGGGGTCGTCACCCGCGTCGTGCCTGACGAACGGGTTGCGGCCGAAGTGGCCGAGACGGCGACGCGGATTGCGGCCGGAGCCCCGCTTGTCGCCCGCTGGCACAAGGCCTTTCTGAAGCGTCTGGAAGATCCGGCGCCGCTGAGCGAGGCGGAGTTCGACGAGGGCTTCGCCTGCTACGGCACCAAGGATTTCGAGATCGGCTACAGGGCCTTCCTCGCCAAGACCGAGCCCGACTTCGAAGGCCGATGACCGACGCTCCGATGAAGGGGCCGCTCGACGGCGTCAAGGTGATCGAGCTCGCCCACATCATGGCGGGTCCGGTGTGCGGCCTGATGCTGGCGGACCTGGGTGCCGAGGTGGTCAAGGTCGAGAAGGTGCCGGGCGGCGACGATACGCGCCGTATGACGCCGCCGGAGCAGGCCGGGGAGTCCTCGGCCTTCATGATGGTCAACCGCAACAAGCGCGCCATCGCCGTAAACCTCAAGGCGTCGGAGGGGCAGGCTGTGCTGCGCCGGCTGCTGGCCGATGCCGATATCGTCATCGAAAACTACCGTCAGGGCACCATGGAGCGGCTCGGTCTCGGCTACGAGGCCCTGCGCCAGGAGAATCCCGGCCTGATCTACGTCGAGCTCTCCGGCTTCGGACGCAGCGGTCCCTACGCCGAGCGGGGCGGCTTCGATCTCATCGCCCAGGGCATGAGCGGTCTGATGTCGATTACCGGCGAGGGGCACGGCCGCCCGCCGGTCAAGGTCGGCGCCCCGGTGTCCGATGTGGTCGCCGGCATCCTCGGGGCCCTGGGTGCCGTCTCCGCACTGCAGGCGCGAACGCAGACAGGGCGGGGACAGCGCGTCGACACCTCGCTGTTCGAGGCCGCCATCGTGCAGACCTACTGGCAGTCGGCCATCGCCTTCGCGACCGGCGGTTCGCCCGGTCCGCTCGGCTCGGCCCATCCGCTGAACGCCCCCTATCAGGCCTTCGCGACGGCGGACGGCTACATCAACGTCGGCGCGGCGAACCAGGCGAACTGGCTGCGCCTCCTGGAGGCGCTGGGGGCACAGGCGCTGGCCGAAGACTCGCGCTTTGCGGACAACAAGTCCCGCATGGCGCATCTGGACGAACTGGTCGCCGCCCTGGAGGTCTACTTCAAGACCAGGACGACGGCCGACTGGCTGGCGATCTTCGAGCAAGCCGGCTTCCCGGCCGGCCCTGTGCTCAGCGTCGGGGAGATGCACCGCGATCCCCAGGCGCTGGCCCGCGAGATGGTGGTCGATCTCGATCATCCGAGCGTCGGCGCGATGAAGACCCTCGGGCTGCCGATCAAGCTCTCCGACACGCCGGGCGGCGTGACCCGACCGGCGCCGCTCTACGGCCAGCACAGCCGGGAGGTTCTGCGGGAGATCGGTTTCGATGCCGAGGAGATCGCCCGCTTGCTGGCCGACGGCGTCCTCGTCGCGCACGATTGACCACCGCCGTTCGTCCGCCGACAATGGCGCCAACGAAAAACGGATAAAGTATCGGGAGGAGGCGGCATGGTCGCAGTGGCGGCCGAGCTGAGCGAGCAGGAAGCGCGCGCCCGCGCGCTTGCGTTCGATCTGCGCGAGATCGACGACGCCTTTCTGGAAAACCCCTATCCGACCTACCGGCTGCTGCGCGAGGTCGATCCCGTGCATCGCCAGGCGGACGGCAGCGTCTTCCTGACCCGCTACGACGACGTGGCGGCCGTCTACCGGGACAGGCGCTTCAGCTCCGACAAGACGATCGAGTTCAAGCCGAAGTACGGCGACACCCCGCTCTACCTGCATCACACCACCAGTCTGGTCTTTAACGATCCGCCGCTGCACACGCGGGTGCGCCGTCTGCTGGCGCCGGCCTTCACGCCGCGGGCCTTGAAGCTGCTGGAGCCGCGCTTCGTCGCGATGGTCGAGGAGATGCTGGACGCGGCCGAGGCGCGCGGCGGCATGGACGTGATCACCGACTACGCGGCCGGTCTGCCGGTGCAGATCATCGGCGACATGCTGGGCATTCCCGAGAGCGAGCGCGGCCCCTTGCGCGACTGGTCTCTGGCGATCCTCGGCGCGCTGGAGCCGGTACCGAGTCCGGCCGCCCTGGAGTGGGGCAACCGCTCGGTGACGGACTTCAGCGACTATCTGACCTTCCACATCGACCGCTACCGCAAGGGCAGGCTGGCCGAGGGCGGGGAGGTGCTGGGCATGCTGCTGGCGGAGCAGACGGAGGCCGGGGAGCGCCTGACCGAAGTCGAGCTGATGCAGAACTGCATCTTCCTGCTCAACGCGGGCC
>JANQPZ010000053.1 GCA_028285215.1 Rhodovibrionaceae bacterium
GTGGCGGCGGCGAGACCGGCAAGGGCGGCGGCGCGCTGGTCGGCTTCGGCTCCTGCGGCCGGGCGCGCGATCCCTCGGCCGGTGCCCACGCGCCCTTCCGCGGTGAGATCTACACGCTCTATGTGCATCCGGACTTTCAGGACCGCGGCTACGGCCGGGCGCTGATGATCGGCTTGATCGAGGAACTGGCGGCCAAGGGCTTCACCAGCGCCGGGCTCTGGATGCTGGCCGGCAACCAGACCCGCTTCTTCTACGAGCGCATGGGCGGACAGGCCGTGGCCGAACGGGAGGAACGCTTCGCCGGCGTCTGGCTGCCCGAGGTGGCCTACGCCTGGCCCGACCTGATGTCCTGGCTGGCCCAGGTGAAGCAGGGCCAGAACCGGCGGCGGGATTAGACGGGCAGGACCGGAAGGCGGAGGGAGGCGGCCGTGAGCGAGGGGACGGGCGGGACGGCGGGTGGGACGGCGGGCAAGCCGCCCAAGGGCTTTTCGGTCGTGCATGCCGATGCGCCCTTCGCGCCCGGTCTGCGCGGCTTCTTCGAGTATCGCGACCTGGGCATCGCGGCCGTCACGGCGGGCAGCGTCGGCGCCCGGGTGATCCGCGCCCGTCCGGGCGGCGCGGCCGAGCCGGTCTGGCACCGCCACGAGCTGGCCTTCCAGATGGTCTACGTGCTGCGGGGCTGGGTGGTGTTCGAATACGAGGGCGTCGGCGAAGTCCGCCTGCTACCGGGTTCCTGCGTCCATCAGCCGCCGGGCCTCCGCCACCGCGAAGTCGCCCACTCCGACGATCTGGAACTGCTGGAGATCACCCTGCCGGCCGAGTTCGAGACGGTGGAGGCCTGAGGCAGGTTTGGCGAGAGGCTCGACCAGGGAGCTTCGACGACCCCGTCGGATCGCAACGACCCGGTCAGCTGATCGCTGCCGTCTTATCCAACAGCGGTCGCACCGGCCGAGAGAATCGGGTATGAGCCTGACATGACGGACCGAGTGCTGATTCTGGACTTCGGATCGCAGGTCACGCAGCTGATTGCCCGGCGCGTGCGCGAGGCCGGGGTCTACTGCGAAATCCTGCCCTTCAACGCCGATCCGGCGCGCGTGAGCGACTTCGGCGCCAAAGCGGTGATCCTGTCCGGCGGCCCCGCCAGCGTGACGCAGGAGACCACGCCTCGCGCGCCGGACCTGGTCTTCGACCTCGGCGTGCCGGTGCTGGGCATCTGCTACGGCATGCAGACCATGATGCAGCAGCTGGGCGGCAAGGTGGAGACCAGCGACCATCAGGAGTTCGGCCGCGCTTTCCTGGAGGTGGCCGACAGCGCCCGGCTGTTCGAGGGTGTCTGGGAGCGGGGCGAGCGGCACCAGGTCTGGATGAGCCACGGCGACCGGGTGCTGAGCCTGGCCCCCGGCTTCGTCACCGTCGGCAAGAGCGAGGGCGCGCCCTGCGCCGCCGTCGCCGACGACGGCCGGCGCTTCTACGGCGTCCAGTTCCATCCCGAGGTGGTGCACACGCCGGACGGCGCGCGGCTGCTGTCCAACTTCGTGCGCGGGATCGCCGGCTGCGGCGGCGACTGGAGCATGGCCGCCTTCCGCGCCCAGGCGATCGCGCAGATCCGCGCCCAGGTCGGCGACGGCAAGGTGATCTGCGGCCTGTCCGGCGGCGTCGACTCGTCCGTCGCCGCCGGGCTGATCCACGAGGCCATCGGCGAACAGCTGACCTGCATCTTCGTCGACCACGGGCTGCTGCGGGCCGGCGAGGCGGAGCAGGTGGTCGAGGTCTTCCGCGACCACTATAACATCCCGCTGGTGGCGCGCGACGCCTCCGACCTCTTCCTCGGCAAGCTGGCCGGCGTCGAGGACCCGGAGCGCAAGCGCAAGATCATCGGCGCCACCTTCATCGACGTCTTCGAGGAAGAAGCGGCCGACCTGGGCGGCGCCGACTTCCTGGCCCAGGGCACCCTCTACCCCGACGTGATCGAGAGTGTCTCCTTTACCGGCGGGCCTTCGGTCACCATCAAGAGCCACCACAACGTCGGCGGCCTGCCCGAGCGCATGCGCATGAAGCTGGTCGAGCCGCTGCGCGAACTCTTCAAGGACGAGGTGCGCGAGCTCGGCCGCGAGCTGGGCCTGCCGGACAAGCTGGTCGGCCGCCACCCCTTCCCGGGGCCGGGCCTGGCCATCCGCATGCCCGGCGAGATCACCCGCGAGAAGGCGGAGATCCTGCGCAAGGCCGACGCCGTCTACCTGGACGAGATCCGCAAGGCCGGCCTCTATGACGCCATCTGGCAGGCCTTCGCCGTGCTGCTGCCGGTCAAAACCGTCGGCGTGATGGGCGACGCGCGCTCCTACGACCACGTCTGCGCCCTGCGCGCCGTCACCTCCACCGACGGCATGACGGCCGAAAGCTACCCCTTCGACCACGAGTTCCTGGCCCGCACGGCGACCCGCGTCATTAACGAGGTGCGCGGCATCAACCGCGTCGTCTACGACGTCACCAGCAAACCGCCGGGCACCATCGAGTGGGAATAGTCGCGAGAGGGTATGGGCTTGGCCAGACTTGGCCGTCACTTCCTATAACTCTTTGAAATCAATAAACTTTCCATAGCTATCCAGGCCGTTCCAACCGCCGGCAATTTAGGCTAGCAGCGGAAAACAACGGTATTCCTGTCGGACTTTCGGCGTCTTGCTTTGGGTGAGTCCGAGCGGTACCGTCACTGACGAAAGCCCTTCTGACGGTACTTTTGAAGGGCGAAATCACTGAATTCATTGGGAAAAAACTCGAAAGACGGCCCGAATTCAGGCTGACGGTACTCTCGTGCCCAACGGAGGTCCGATGCTCACCGACGCCGCGCTTAAGCAGTTGAAAGCAAAAGCAAAACCTTACAAGGCAACGGACCGCGATGGCATGTACGCCTACGTCTCGACGACGGGCGCCATCAGCTTTCGATACGACTACCGTCTGAACGGGCGCCGCGAGACCTTGGTGATCGGCCGATACGGCCGCGATGGCATCTCCCTCGCAGCAGCTCGCGAGAAATGTATCGACGCGCGCAGGGCGGTGAAGGACGGCCGATCGCCGGCCCAAGAGCGGCAGCGCGAGAAACGCCGCCTAAAAGAAGCCAAGAGCTTCGGTCGATTCAGCGAGGCGTGGTTTGCCGGCGCGACGATGGCTGACAGCACGAAGGCGATGCGCCGGGCCATCTACGATCGCGATATCGCACCTACCTTTCGGCGGCGCTTGCTGCATGAGATCGAGCCGGAAGATCTGCGGCCGCTCTGCTTCAAGGTGAAGGAGAGGGGGGCGCCGGCGACGGCGATCCATGTCCGCGATATCGTGAAGCAGGTCTTCGCCTTCGCAATCCTTCACGGCGAGAGAGTGAAGAATCCGGCGGACGAGGTTGGCCCTGCCTCCCTGGCGACATTCAAGCCGCGCGACAGGTCGCTTTCGCCGAGCGAGATCCGCGTCATGTTGAAGATGCTGGAGCAGGTCGCGACCCTGCCGACCATCAGATTGGGGATGAAGCTGATCCTCCTGACGATGGTTCGAAAGAGCGAGCTTCAGAACGCCGTGTGGGACGAGGTCGACTTCGAGACCGCCGTTTGGACCATTCCCAAGGAACGGATGAAGCGCGACCGGCCGCACAACGTTTATCTCTCGCGGCAGTCGCTGGATATCATGATCGCCTTGAAGACCTGCGCAGCGAATTCCCGCTATCTGCTGCCGTCGCGGTACGATGCCGATGCCCCGATGTCGCGGGCGACCTTCAACAGGATTACTCACGCCGTTGTAGAGAAGGCGCGGAACGACGGACTGCCTCTGGAGCATTTCACCGTTCACGACCTTCGGCGAACCGGCTCGACCCTGCTCAATGAGCTAGGCTTCAACAGGGACTGGATTGAGAAGTGCCTCGCCCACGAAGAGGGGCGCTCCTCGCGTGGCGTTTACAACAAAGCCGAATACGAAGTTCAACGTCGTCACATGCTGCAGGAGTGGGCCGACCTCATCGATGCCTGGGTTGCCGGGGAGACGCGATCGCCTGTGCTCTTTCCGCCGGACATGGCGCTCCACGTGGCCCACCCAGGCCTGTAGGGGACGGCGGTCGCGAAGGTGCCGTGCTGCAATCTACCTAAGGTACATGCTATCATCGGCAGTCAGTTCTGATATCGAATTCAATCGTTTGCTGGGTTCCACCGGTGCCTGGTAACAACACGCCTTCGCACCTCCTCGGAGTCGACATCGTGAAGATCGGCAGTTCTGGTCATATAGAAGCGCTCACAGAGACAGTCTGAGGATCGCTGGGCTGCATCTGCACTCTGGTGTGTAAGTCCAGGGATTCTTTGGTGAGGTCGAGGCCGGTCGGCTTCGCTGTAACCTCGTCTGACCAGGCCGCATTGCAGGCTTTGGTTCAGCTGCAAAAGCAATCCCAGACTAAGGTTCTCAGATGCCTGCCCGCAGCTATAAGACCGCCTTGCTTGAGGCGGGATTGGTCGTCGCGTGGAGTTCCGGCTTCATCGGCGCCAAGCTCGCCGCCGACACAGAGTCCGTCTTCCTTGTGCTCTTCTGGCGCTTTGCCATTGTCTCGGTTGTGCTGGCTCCCGTCATCCTGACCACCCTAAGCCAGCTCACTATTCGTTCCGTCGTCCTCCAGGCGATTCTGGGTACCTTCGCCATGTTCGGCTATCTTGCTCTCGGGGTGAAGTCCATAGACATGGGGGTTCCAGTAGGCACAGCTGCGCTCATATCGGCTTTGCAGCCGCTTGCCACGGCTGCACTCGCTGCACCTCTTCTCAATGAGACAGTAAGATTGCGGCAGTGGCTGGGTTTGGTTATCGGGCTTGGTGGCGTTGCAATGGCTGTCTGGGGTACGCTCGGGACTGCTCCTCTGGTCGCGTACGGCCTGTCGTTTGCGGCGACCCTTTCTCTGGTTGCCGGAACCTTGCTTGCCAAGCGCTTCGAAACGTCCATGAACCTCATGTCGGTGATCGGGATCCAAAGCACGATCACGGCGCTTCTGTTCGTCCCCCTGGCGGCATATGACGGCAGCCTCTTGCCCCCGATCGACAGGAGCTTCGCCGCAGCCGTCGCTTGGTTTATCCTATTCTCGACGATCGCTGCCTACGGCCTCTACTGGCTCTGCTTGCGTAACAGCACAGCAACGCACGTCGGGAGTCTCATTTATCTTACACCGCCAACGACCATGATTTGGGGCTGGGCAATGTTCGACGAGCCTCTGACATCCGCAGCTGTCGGTGGGCTCGTGATCTGCTTCGCGGGCGTGATGCTCGCCAAGGCGCCAGGAAAACCCAATGACTAACAGAAGAACGGCCACAGTCATATCAAGAAGGCTAGAAGAACACGACGACGAGTTCGGCCTTTGTGGACGATACGGGATGGAACGTTCCGACTGTTGCTGACGTCCTGGGCGACCTGAGAAAGTGCACCGAGATCCTCGTCGTGATCTCGATCTTTAGCTGGTCGCGCGCCCGCCCCCCAAAGGAACCCTTCGCCGCGACCAGAACAGCGGCGAGTGCGACACGTCTTCGCTCCGTCGCCCAGCATGGTCGTATCCTCTCGCAGGCGTTCAGACCGTTCCTTCCGAGATGTACAAGTCGGTTTCCTGTGTCGGGATTCTGCAAGACCGGAGTCGACCGACTGGCAGCCGAACGAGTAGGGCGGGCGAAACAAGCATGTCAGCCTCGACCAAGTTCTCTATCGCTCACGTGTCGCTGCTCAGTTCAGGCTCGCTCCAGCTGCCCCGTCCGGCTGCGCCCTCTCCCTGCTCTGCAATTCGTAGAAGACGGCCTTCCAGAAACGGTAGTCTTCCTCGCGGCCGTCGCTGTAGGCAGTGAGCGCGCAGCAGGCGGCGGCGGCACTGGCCTCCGCTCCATGCAGGGCCGTCAGCTCCTGTGCCGTTTGCTCTGGGGTGGCCAAGTCCCAGAAGCTGGACCAGTTGAGAGACGAAACGTCGACCATGCCGAAACCTCCCGCGGGCGGGTCCGGCACGAGATGCGAGATAGGATGGCCGGACGTTTGGGAACCCGCTGAGGCGAGCACACGATCGGGAGGGCGAGGCCCCCGAACATCTTCATGTCGTCCCTGGCCGAGAAGACAGCCATTGCATTTGACGCTGCCTTCTACCTGCACAGTATGATCGCCGAAAAGCGGCAGCTATGCAACGCAGAGTATAGACTGTCCGGGGTAGACTAAGACGCTGTCTGTCCGGAGGTTGGCGTTCTCATTGATCCGCAAAGACGTGCCCGAAGATCGGGTCTTCCGGGACAACGCGTCGGGTGATGAAGGTGCCGATGATCTGATGCCCTCCGGTTTCGCGGACGTGGCCGGCCGTCCTGATCCCCGACAGCTGCAGCTCCTCCGGCGTGAGGCGCTTGGCCTGGAACCCGCTGTTCGCCTTGCCGAGATCGTGCAGGAAGGCAAGGGCGCAGAGGCGTGCCGTCATGCCCGGGTGATCGAGCGGCTGCCCGGCCAGCCGCTCGAGCCGGCGGCGAAACAGCGGGTGCGCAAGCAGCGCCTCGGCGACCGCGGCGACATCCGCGCAGTGGTCGACCAGAGGATGCCATGCGACAACTGCTGCCTCCGGTTCGGGCCGATCGAGTTTGCCCCAGGCTCTCGTCGGTTGTCCTTGCACGCTTCCGTCCCCGCCTCGCTCTTGAGCGCCCGACCGCTCCTCTCCCGCAAGCCCGGCGCAGTCTACAGCCTATCTGCGTGGCGAGGGAGGGCCGATCCGATCCGCGCTCCGCATGGCAGAGCGGGGAGTCGGCGGAACGTCGACCCGCGGGAACGGGAACACCCAAATCCCCGCACGTGCGGGGAAACCCGACAGGTGATGACCCTCCCCTACGGCGCCACCGGTCTATCCCCACACGCGCGGGGGAACCCGTCCGAAGCCGGCGCAATTGCTCTTTATAGGGGGTCTATCCCCGCACGCGCGGGGAAGCGTTTCCCATATCTCGTCTTGCCGCGCCTCCATCGGTCTATCCCCGAACGTGCGGGGGAACCGCCCGGTTGGTCTGTGTCGCACCGGGGATGCCCGGTATATCCCCGCACGCGTAGGGGAACCAACACACCCGTGCCGGCCACTGTACTAGACCCGGGTCTATCCCCGCACGTGCGGGGGAACCTCGAAAACGAACGGGGCTTCTGGCAAGTTGTAGGGTCTATCCCCGCGCATGCGGGGGAACCGCGCTCGGCGCGTCCACCGGCGTT
>JANQPZ010000070.1 GCA_028285215.1 Rhodovibrionaceae bacterium
GGCGAAGGTTGGGCCGGGCTGCGCCGGCGCGATGCGTTCCGCACCCTGCGGCTCAGCCAGGTTCCGCTGCTGCCCCCGGCCCTCGCGCTCGCCCTGCTCGGCGCCCTGGCCGCGCTCGGCTGGTGGCGCGAGAGCCGGTAAAGCCGCGCCGCCGGATCACTTATCCGGAAAACAGCGCCAGTTCGCGAGATCCCGGTTGGTCAGGCGGTCGGGCGCATAGTCCGGCTGAGTCGTCTCACGCATGTAGTGGATGGAGAAGCGGATCAGCTGGCGTTCGCCGCCATGGCCGTAGCGGTTCCATTTGCGGCAGAGATGGCGGGCGTAATTGAGCAGCTGGCTCTTGTAGCGGTCCCGCGGCAGGCGCGAGAAATACTTCCGTATCCGGTAATCGCCGTAATAGCGCGCGACGTGCTCCGGCTTGCCGAAGCTGACCGGGCCCGGCCGGCCGGTGAAGAGTTCCACCTGCGCGCCGTCGTCCAGCGTTCCGGGAACGACATACCAGCCGTCCGAGCGCGCCGGGTGCGGGGCGAACATGTTCCAGGTCTGCGCCAAACGAAAGGCGTGGAACGCCTTGCCCAGGAAATCCGGCGCCTCGTAGCTCACCTTGGGCAGCGTCAGGACGTTCCAGTAGAATACGGTCAGCGTGAGCGTAGCGACGAGGGCGGTGGTGGGCCGTGACGCCTGCAGGCGGACTTCGCGGACCGGCAGCGCGCGCGCGGTGATCGCGCCGAGCGCCATGCGGTTGTTGCCGATCACGCGGTAGAGCCGGTCGCAGAGGGCGAGCAGGGGGCCGAGATCGAGCAGGCGGCCGATCGGCCAGAAGACCGGCGAGCGCCGCAGCACCAGGTTGACCGCCGCCCATTTGGTGAACAGCCGACCGTCGAAATCGCGCACGACCCAGCTTTCCTCGGCCTCGAACAGCGGCCGGATCTCGGGGTCGTCCTGGGCCTTCCGGATCGGCGTCTCCGACGGCAGGCAGAAGGCGCGCAGGATCAGGCAGACCTTGTAGCAGAAGGCGCAGTCGCCGTCATAGTAGATGGCGAGGCCGGCGCGTTCCTCGGTGCGCAACCGCCGGGCCAGCCAGTCCCAAACCGCGCCCGGCGTAAACAACAGCAGCGAGCAGATGCTGACCACCGGGAACAGGCCGATGAAGAGAAAGACGGCGAAGCCGATATGCATGGCGATCAGCAGGGCCTGGCCGGTGAGCCGAAGCGGCAGGTGCAGCACCGGCGAGAACAACAGCAGCGGTGTCAGCAGCTCCAGGAACCAGACATAATATGTCAGGCCATGCAGAACGCCTTCGAACTGACGAAGCCAGATGCCGGCGGTGGTGGCCAGACTATCGAGCTGCAGGGCGTAGTAGACGGCGGTGCCGTCGGGCAGCCATTCGGGCGACGTCTTGAGCAGGGCGCCGAAGACATAGACATGGCTCGCCTGCAGCAGGATGGCCGCCGTGGCGGCCGAGACGTAGCCGTTCTCGCGGGCGCGCCCATCGTGCTGCGACGGGTCGAGCGCCGCATCGATGGAGAAGCGCGCGCCCAGGGGCAGGAAGATCGACCAGAACAGGAGCAGCAGGAGCAGGGTATCGCCGCCCTGCAGCAAGATCGGGTTGCGGTTCTGCAAGGACAGCAGAAACAGCCAGCTCAAAAACGTCATCAGCCGGGTGCGCCAGCCCGCTGCCAGGGCCAGGGCGATCAGCCCGGCGGCGACGAACAGTACGGCCTGGAGCCAGGGGTGGCCGCCCATCAGATGAAAGGAGAGGCGCTCCGGGGCGAGCCAGTCGATGGCCTGGGCGCGGGTCATGACGCCGCGGTCGGTATAGAAGAACGTCAGATACTGGGCGCGGTTGATCAGGTCCCACAGGAGCGTCACGCCGAGCGCGATGCGAAACAGCGCCAGGGTGCGCAGGTCGATGCCGAATATCCGCCGCATGTGCCAGAGGTAACACCAATCCGCGCGCGCCCGTCAATCTTGGGTCACAAAGGAGGTGAGGACAAAGAGGACCAGGTTGGAGAGATGCGTCAGCGCGCTGGTCGCCAGCAGCATGCCGGCCACCGCGGCCTCGGGCAGGCCGACCGCCGACGCCAGGCCGATGCCGGCGCCGAGAAACAGCAGGTCCTTGGCCGGCAGCACGGGCACCCGGGTGAGGACGATGTGGACGACGAGGAAGCCGAACCAGGTCTGAAGCGCCACGCCGGGCAGCACCAGGTGCCACTGCAGGAGCAGCAAGAGCTGGACGATGACGAACCGCGCGCCGTAGATGCCGACGACCGCGCGGGCCTCGGCGCCCGACAGCGCCAGGATATTGCGCCTGAAGATCAGCGCGACCGGCCAAACGAGCGGCAGCAGCATGGCGCCGGCGGCGAGCGACAGCGTTGCGGTGTCGTCGAGCCGGAACAGGGCCGCCCGCCGGCCGGTCGCCAGATAGAGCGCGATCACCGAGGCGGCGAGCGCCGCCGATGTCGAGGTCGCGAGGATGTAATTGTCCTTGACCGTCTCCAGCGCCGTTCGGAACGGTAGCTTGAAGGCGCTGCGCGCCCAGCCCGCCAGCATCAGGTCGCCGGAAAAGTCGAACAGCGCCGTGTTGAAGATGCGCTTGCGCACGAAGACGGGGAAGGCGCGCCAGTATCGGCCTGCCGGGGCGAGGCGGAACCAGCTTCGGCCATAGGCGAGCCATTCCGAGGCGGGCACGGCCAGGAAGATCAGGACGAAAAGCAGGTAAAAGGACGCCTGGCGCGGCACGCCGGCCACGACCTCGGCCCAGCCGAGCGCGGTCAGCCGGTCGAGCAGATAGGCCGCCACGGCGGCGAGAAACAGGAGGCGCAGCGCGACGCCCCAGCGCCGTGGCAGTGAGAGCGGGAGCTGCGCGGCCCGCAGCATCAGCCCACCGGCAGCGCGAGGGGCGCGGCCGGCGCCTCGAACAGCCTGGCGATCTCGAGATCGGCCTCCGCAGGCCGGAAGAGCTGCGAGCAATTGGTCGGGTAGAAGGTCAATTCGCCGACGAGGATGGCGTCCCCGAGCACGTAGAGATCGACGCGCACGAAGCGGAACGGCGCCGAGAGCGCCCGGCAAATCGCGGCGATCTCGCCGAGCCGGTCGGCGAAGGGAAACCGCCGCGCGGCGTTCGGGCAGCGGAAGGCGAGCGCGAGGCGCCGGCCGTCCATGTCGTAGAGATCGCGCTTATGCCCCTGGTAGCGCTGCCAGTCCACCTGCAGAAACCGCGGTTCGCCGGCAAAGCAGAAGACCTTGACATCCTCCGGCGGGCCGCCCGCCGTCTCGAGCATGCGCTCGACGATGAGCCGGGGTTTGAGCGTCTTATAGTTGGGCTCGCGCCCGAGATAGAAGAAGTTCTTGGCGAGCCAGGATCTGAGCATGCGGCGCTCAAGGCGGTCCGGCTGCCGGTCGCGGAGGAACATGACGTCGGCATAGCTGTGCGCCGGCTTGACCACCGAGGGCAGCGGAAAGCGGAAGCCGTCCACGGCCCTTGGGTCGTCGAGGAGCGCGAGGGTCTGGACCGTATGGCCCGGCCCGAGGCGCTCCCGCACGTAAGCCTTGAGCGCTTCCTTGTCGGTGACCACGGCGATCTCGGGCGCGCGGGCGTCGGGCGACAGTTTGAACCGCATCAGATGCTCGGAATAGTGGCGCGGCGCGGCGATATTGGCGAGGCGGCGGTTCTGCCACAGATAGAGCGCCTGCGAGACCGCCAGATTGGCGGTGCGGGTATCGGGCAGGAGGCGCATGACCCCATAGCCGATCCGCTGCAGCAGCCAGGCGAGATGCCGCCGGACGGCCTCGGACCGGGGCATCGGTTGTGAGCGGCAAGTCAGGATCATGCGGTCTGCGTAACCTCGGCCGGCCGTGGCGGGATTTTGCGGTGCAAAAGAACTTCAGCGGGCGATGACGAGACGCATATACACCAAAATTTGTGTCATATGCGTGAAATCATAGCCAGATATTGTGCAGCCGCGCGGGAGGGGACCAGGCCAGGGGCACCGCTTCTTGCATTGCAATATCGGCCTCGCCGACTCTCCTCCGCTGCTCCTCGTTTCGGGCCAACAGGATCAGGACGGGCAGGCCGATGGCGAAGCTTTTCTACAGCGTCTCCGGCGAAGGCCGCGGCCACGCGACGCGCGCCGCCACCATGATCGAAGAGTTGCGCAGGGACCACGAGATCGTCGTCTATGCGCCGGATCTCGGCTACGAGCTGTTGCGCAGGATCTATGGCGGATCGGAGGTCGAGGTGCGGCAGGTGCCGGGCATCCCGCACGTCTATACCCGCCGCAACCGGATGGCGCCGATGCGCACCGGCTGGAATATCCTGAAGAGCTTCATGCGCTCCCCGATCACCGTGCGGTGCTTCCAAAAGCATATCGAGCGCGACGCGCCGGACCTGGTGATCACCGATTTCGAACCGGTGCTGCCGCGCGCCGCCAAGCGCTGTGGCGTGCCCTTCGTCAGCCTGACGCACCAGCATTTCCTCAAGGTTTCGGACCTGTCGGCGCTGCCCGCCGGCCTGCGGCGCCACGCCTGGCTGTGCAGCAAATTGGTCGATCTCTGCTATCAGGGGCAGGCGGACACGATCGTCTCGTCCTTCTACTTCCCGCCCCTCAAGCCCGGCTGGCGTGACGTCACCCAGGTCGGCGTCCTGCTCAGGCCGGAGATCCTGAACGCCCGGCCCGAGGTCGGCGACCATCTGGTCGTCTATCTCAGGCGGTTTGCCTCGCCGGAAGTGATGCGCGCCATCGAGGCTTCGGGCCGCGACGTGCACATCTACGGCCTCGGGGCGCGGCCCGGCCCCGGGCGGCTCAAGTTTCACGCCGTCGATCCCGATCGCTTCGTGGAGCACCTGGCGACCTGCGAGGCGCTGGTGTCGACCGCCGGCAATCAGCTCGTCGGCGAGGCGCTCTATCTCGGCAAGCCCGTGCTGGCGTTTCCGGAGCCGGGCCAGAAAGAGCAATACATCAACGGCCATTACCTGCAGGCCTCGGGCGCCGGCAGCGTCTGCGAGATGGACCAGGTGATGCCGGCCACGATCCTGAATTTCCTCAAGAGCTGGGAGACGTTCCGTTCGAAGATCGACCGCGGCCGGCTCTGCGGCAACCAGGCGGCGCTCGGCGCCATCCGCAGGAATATCCCGCAGGTTGGCGCGGCGCCGGCCCTGGCCGTCCCGCCGCGCGAACGGGTGGCGGCCTGATCGGGCACCCTGCTGCGCCGGCCCCCTGCCGGGTGACGATGGTTCGAATTCGTGCCATGATGCGGCCCGCAAAGAGGCCCAACGCAATAAAAAGGGGAGCGTCATGCTGCAGTCATTTCACCCGCTTGCCACTTTGATCGCGCGCCTGTTCCTGGCGGCGCTGTTTCTGCTCGCCGGTCTGGGGAAGATCACCGGCTACGAGGGCACGCAGGCCTATATGGAATCCGGCGGCGTGCCGGGCATCCTGCTGCCGCTGGTTATCCTCCTCGAAGTCGGGGGTGGTGTGCTGCTGGCGATCGGCTATCAGGCCAGGCTGGTCGCCCTGGTGCTGGCCGGATTTTCCGTACTGGCGGCGATTCTCTATCACGCCGATTTCGGCAATCAGATCCAGATAGCGATGTTTCTGAAGAACCTCGGGGTGGCGGGCGGCCTGCTGCTGATCTTCGTCCACGGTCCCGGCAGCTACACGGTCGGCAAGGACCGGCCGGCCTAGAGGCTCGCGTCAGACTCGGTCCGGAAAGCAGATCCAGGTCTTGAGGCGTAGCCGCTCGCGATGGCGCGGCTGATAGTCGGGCAGGCTGGTTTCCTTGACGAACCAGAGCTCGAAATCGATCAGCTCGCGCCCCTGGCCATAGCCGTCCTCGTTCCATTTGCGGCACAGATGGCGGGCGTAGTTGCCGAGCTGGCTGCGATAGCGGTCGAGCCAGATGCGTGAAAAATACTTGCGCACGCGGTAATCGCCGAAGGTGTCGTACACATTCTCCGGCTTCTTGAAGTCGGGAATGCCCGGCGCGCCGGTCCACAAATCGACAGGCGAGCCGTCGTCGAGCCGGCCGCGGATCACGTACCAGCCGTCCGTGCGGGCGGGGCGGGGCGCAAACATGTCCCACCGCTGGTCGATCTTGAGCGCGTAGAAAACCGTTTCGGCCCAGCGCGGCGCGCTGTAGGGCACGAAGGCGACGTGCTGCAGGTTCCACAGAAACACCAGCACCGTCATCAGCACGACAAAGCCGGCTTCGACCGGATGCAGCCGGATCTTGTCGCGGCGGGCGCGGGCCGGGAAGACGGCGGCGATGCGCGCGCCCATGCCGGCGAGCGCGGCGCCGACGCCTTTGATCGCGCCCGTCCGCCTTTCGAGCCAGTCCCAGACCGCCGCCGGCGTGAACAGCAGCAGCGAGCAGATGCTGACGGCCGGGAACAGGCCGATGAAGAGGAACAGGGCGAAGCCGATATGCAGGGTGATCAGGAGCACCTGGCCGATAAGCCGGAGCGGCAGATGCAGGACCGGCGAGAACACGATCAGCGGCGCGGCCAGCTCGAGCACCCAGACATAATGGGTCAGCGCCTTCGTCACGGAGCCGAACTGCCGCAGCCAATGGCCCAGCGACGTGGCGTAGGTCTCCAGATGCAGCGCGTAGTAGACCGCCGTGCCCTCGGTGATCCAGTCCGGCGAGCCCTTGAGCAGCGCGCCGATGACGTACACATAGATGGCCTGCAGCAGGATGGCGACGGTGGCGGCGGAGAAATAGGCGTTCGATTGCGCGGCCTGCTTTGGCGGCGCGCGCGCCGCGTCGACGGAAAAGCGCGCGCCCAGCGGCAGGAAGATCGACCAGAACAGCAATAGCAGCAGCAGGATGTCTCCCGCCTGCTGCACGATCAGGTTGCGGTTCTGCAGCGACAGCAGGAAGACCCAGCTCAAGACCGTCATCAGCCCGGTGCGGTAGCCGATCGTGAACAACGCCGCGATGACGCCGGCCATGACGAAGAGCAGAACCTGAAACCAGGTCGCGCCGCTCAGCAGGTGGAACGACGGCCGGACCGAGCCGAGCCAGGCGTGCGCCTCCTCGGTCGTCATGACGCCGTGATCGGTATAGAAGAATGTCAGATACTGGGCGCGGTTGATCAGATCGGCGATGATCACCAGCCCGAGCACGATCCGGAACAGGCCCAGGGTCCTGAGATCGATCCCGAAAATCGTCTTGGCGCCTGTAATCATGACGCGGGAATCTGCGTCCCGGCCCAATCGGGCGCAAGTTACAGTTTTATGTCAGCCGCCGGATGGGCCACTTCATCGGAGCCGCGCAGGAACTCGACAAAGAAGGTGACCTTGCCGAGCGGGGTGACGCGATGCGGTACGGTGGGGGCGACGACGCCGGGCTCCTCCGGGGTCAGGACGTAACTGCCCTCGGCGGGAACCTCGTAAAGCAGCGTGCCGTCCTCGACGACGATTCTGCCCCAAACACCGGGCTTGGTGATGTGATCGGTGAGCAGGCCGTCGGGCACCGTCTTTTCGGTAAAGACCGGTGTCGTCTTGTAGACCGCGAGGCCTGATGGAAGTTCTTTCATTGTGACTTTCCAATTGTCAGCTTGCGCTGCCGCATTCCTGACAGCGCTGGTCATCTCAAGGCGCTTATCTGGGAATTGCCCGCAACCGGTTTCAAGGAAGGCGGACTGCGACGAAACGGCGCAGCCCGCCTTCGGTGATGCGTGCCTCGGTCATGGCTTTCTCCTTAAGAAGTATTTAAAATACATGTTGTGCCGGGCTTGCCAGAAATCAATATATCAGATACATGTTAAATGACGCACTCGGACTCCTGGCATGCGACTGACCCGCTACACCGACTATTCGCTCAGGCTGCTGATGTATCTGGCGCTGAAGCCGGATACGCTCTGCACGATCAAGGAAATCGCCGAGCATTACCGGATCTCGGAAAACCACCTGATGAAGATCGCCCACCAGCTCGGCATGGCCGGCGACATAGAGACGGTGCGCGGCCGCGGCGGCGGATTACGCCTCGCGCGATCCCCGGAAGCCATCAATGTCGGGACGGTCGCCCGGCGGGCGGAGAAGGATTCGGCGCTCGTCGAGTGTTTCAAGCCGGAGGCCAATCTCTGTGTGCTGACGCCGGCCTGCGTGTTGAAGGGCGTGCTCGGCAGGGCCGAGGAGCGCTTCTACG
>JANQPZ010000078.1 GCA_028285215.1 Rhodovibrionaceae bacterium
TCAGGGTCATGGTCAGCACCAGCACGAGCAGCACCCGCAGCAGCTCGCTGCGTCCCGAGGGGCTGTGCGCGACCGTATCGCCCTCTCCCTCCGCCACCAGGCCGCGCGCGACGGCGATCCAGAGCGCAATGCCCGTGGCCAGGCAGATGACTCCCGGCACGATGAAGGCCGCGCGCCAGGAGAAGAGATCGATCAGCGATCCGGCCACCAGCCCGGCCGAGGCGACGCCGATCGCGCCGAAGACTCCGTTGACGCCCAGCGCCCGGCCCCGCTTGGCGGCCGACTTCACCAGCCAGGCGATGCCGACCGGGTGATAGATCGAGGCGAAGAGACCGATGGTTGCCAGACCGAGCAGCAGGGCCGTCGGCTGATCGACCAGACCGCAGACGATGGCGGCACTGCCCATGCCCAGGAAGTAGACCACCATCATGCCGCGCGCCGACCAGCGGTCGCCCAGCCAGCCGGCCGGCAGGGCCGCCAGGCCGACCAGCAGCGCGCCCAGCGTCCAGAGCTCGATAAGCTCGTGGTACGGCAGGCTCCAGACCTCCTCCAGCGACAGGACGATGATGAAGTAGAAGGCCGTGAAGAGGTGGACGTAGAAGTGACCCAGGCAGCTGAAGGTCAGCGACAGCCGGGCGGAGGGCGCGGACATGGAGTTGGCCTACGGTTGCGGAAACGCCGATACTTTGCCGTGCCGCTCCGGTCGAGAGCAAGATTTCCCCCCGCATGGCTGCGTTGCTGCGCAACAGCGGGGCCGCGTGGACAGCCTGACGAAAGCGCTCCAGATCTATGGTGAGAGTGGAATTCACGCCTTAGGTGGGATCGCCTGAGCGATTCCGCCTAAGGCGATCCTGCTCTAGCCGGTCTCGCTGCCGATCCAGTCGAGAAAGGGCTGGTGTCCGGCCTCGATCGGCAGCGCCACCACACAGGGCAGATCGTAGCTGTGCGCCTCGACGATCAGGCGCGTGGCGGCCGGTACCAGATCGCTGCGGGTCTTCGCGATCAGCACGGCCTCGCTGCCCTCGCGCACCTCGCCGTTCCACCGGAAGATCGGCGTCATCCCGTCGAGCACGTTCGCACAGGCGGCCAGCCGAGCCTCCACCAGCGCCCTTCCGATGGCCTTGGCTTCGGCCGCCGTCTCAGCCGTTACATAGAGCAGCCTGTAATCCATTGCTTTCCTGTCCTCGGAGTCCCCATCCGCCGGCACATCCCCGGCTAGCCGAACAAGGCGGGCGCAGCTACTTTAGCGCGGGGGGACGAAAATGGCGGCAATGACAGGCAACGCAAGATCAGGGACGGGCAACGCAAGCTCAGGACGCAGCCCGTCGGCGGTACAGCGCGCCTATCTCCAGCGCGGGCTCGATCAGCCGGGCGGGAAACTGCCGCTGTTCGACGATCACGGCCAACGCTACCCGACCAGCACGATTCGAAGCTGCATCGAACGAGGCTGGGCCGAGCCCTGGTTCGCGAACCCGATCAAGCCCGACTGGCTGGTCTGCCGCCTGACGCAGGCCGGACGCAGCCTTTTCGAAAGCGGCTGAACCACGCGGGTTTGGCCCGATTTCCTGAGATATCGCTCAAGCTCTGGAAATGGTCGGGACGGCAGGATTTGAACCTGCGACCCCCAGTCCCCCAGACTGGTGCGCTACCAGGCTGCGCTACGTCCCGAACCTTCGCCGGATCAGCCGCTCCTGGACAACGCGGCTTGGCGAGAGGACCCGCTATATAACGGGCGAGCGGCGGGCTGACAACACAGGCGCTGACAATATCGGCTGCGGCCGCTCCGGACACGGAACTGGGGGTCGAATCATGCCTGAGGCGAGATCGCCCGAGCGCGTCCGCCGAAGGCGATCCTGCCCTAACCCTCGGCGGCAGCGCGCAAGAGATCCCGCAGACTAACCAGTTCCTTGCGCAGGCCCGTCAGCTCGCGGCGGACGTCGGCTTCGAGATCGGTCTCCTTCGGGCCGCCGGCCGGCGCCGAGGCAGGCTCGCTCCTGCTCTCGCGCAGCAGCTTCTGCACCCCCTTGATGGTGTAGCCTTCCCGATAGAGGAGATCGCGGATACGCCGCAGCAGCTCGATATCGTTCGGCCGGTAGTAGCGACGGCCGCCGCCGCGCTTGAGCGGCTTGACCTGACCGAACTTGCTTTCCCAGAAGCGCAGGACGTGCTGAGGCACCTCCAACTCGTCCGAGACCTCGCTGATGGTGCGGAAGGCATCGGCCGACTTCCCGCCGGCCCGCCCGCTGCCACGACCGGCGGCCTGGCCCGCCGGCTGTTCGCTGTCGCGCGCGCTGCGCCCTGAAACGAGTTGGTCGGTCACGAGTTACTCGGTCTAAGCTTTCTGATCCGGACGTCGTCCGATCCGGAAGGGTCAGCCGCCTTCGGCCGGGTTGATCTTGTGCTTCAGCACATGCGACGCGCGGAACACCAACACCCGCCGCGGCAGGATCGGAACCTCTTCACCGGTCTTGGGATTGCGCCCCACACGCTCGCCCTTCTGGCGCACGGAGAAGCTGCCGAAAGAGGAAATCTTGACGGTGTCGCCGTCCACCAGCGCGTCGGAGATCTCGTCCAGCACGGCCTCGACGAGTTCCGCCGACTCGTTTCGGGAGAGGCCGACTTCTTCGTAAACGGCCTCGCTGAGATCGGCCCGGGTAATGGTCGATCCGCTCATCGGCTCCCCTCCTCTATAAGCTGAAACAAGAGGTTAATCGAGAGCGTTGAAGCGGTCAATCACGCGAATGGCACGAAGAAAAGGACAATTAGAGAGCATTACCAGCGCAGTACGGCAGATCCCCAGGTGAATCCCCCGCCCATGGCATCGAGCAACAGCAGCTCGTTGGCCTGCAAGCGCCCGTCGCTGGCCGCCTCGTCGAGGGCCAGCGGGATGGAGGCGGCCGAGGTGTTGGCATGGCGGTCGACCGTCACCACCACCCGCTCCATCGGCAGGTTCAGGCGTTTGGCCATGGCCTCGATGATCCGCACGTTGGCCTGGTGCGGCACGAGCCAGTCGATGTCCCCCGGCGTCAGGTCGTTGGCCTCCAGCGCGGTATCGATCGCTTCCGACATGCGCACGACAGCATGGCGAAAGACCTCCCGCCCTTCCATGCGCAGATACCCCGTGGTCTGCGTCGAGGAGGGGCCGCCGTCGACGTAGAGCGCATCGTGGTGCCGTCCGTCGGAATAGAGGTGGGTCGACAGCAGTCCGCGGTCGCCGTTGCCGCCATTGCAGCCCTCGGCCCGCAGCAGGACCGCCCCCGCTCCGTCGCCGAAGAGGACGCAGGTGCCGCGGTCGTTCCAATCCAGGATGCGGCTGAAGGTTTCCGCCCCCACCACGAGGGCCGTCTTCGCCTGGCCGACCCGCAGGAAGTTGTCGGCCACCGCAAGGCCGTAGACGAACCCGCTGCAGACGGCCTGGACGTCGAAGGCGGCGCCGCGGGTCATGCCCAGCTGCGCCTGTACGCGGGTGGCCGTGGCCGGGAAGGTTTCGTCCGGAGTCGCGGTGGCGCAGACGATCAGGTCCACCGAGTTGGCCGAGACCCCGGCCCGTTCGAGGGCCTGGCGACAGGCGGCCACCGCGAGGTCGGAGGTCAGTTCGCCCTCGGCCGCGATGTGGCGCTGTCGGATTCCCGTGCGCTTCACGATCCAATCGTCGGAGGTCTCTACTTTCCGGGCAAGCTCGTCGTTGGTCCAGATCGTCTCCGGCAGGTAAGCGCCGTGTCCGATGACTTGCGCACGCAAGGGCATAGGGTATCCAGGGTCCTTCAGGAGATGCCGCTCAGACGGCGGCGGCCTGAGCGGTACGGGGAGAGCGGCTTTCGAGCTTCGCGATATCGCCGCGAATCGTGTCGATGAAACGGTGGCGCGCCAAGTCTACGGCAAGCGTGATGGCATGGGCAAAGCCCAGCGCATCGCTGCCGCCGTGGCTCTTGACGGCGATGCCGTTCAGGCCCAGCAGCACGGCCCCGTTGTAGCGACGCGGATCGACCCGCTTGCGCAGCTTGCGCATGGCCGGCTTGGCCAGGAGGTAGCCGAGCTGGGCCAGGGGCGACGACCGAAAGGTGCGGCGCAGAAACTCGGTGTAGAGCTTCACCGTGCCCTCCGCCGTCTTCAGCGCCACGTTGCCGGAAAAGCCGTCGGTGACCACCACGTCGGTGGTTCCCGTGGCGATGTCGTCGCCCTCGACGAAGCCGTAGAACTGCCCGGGAAGCTCGACCTCGCGCAGGATCGCCGCCGCCTCCCGCAGCTCTTCGTGGCCCTTCTGCTCCTCCGAGCCGACGTTGAGCAGCCCGAAGCTCGGCTCCGCCAGCCCCAGGACCGAGCGGGAGAAGGCGTTGCCCATCACGGTGAACTGCACGAGATTGTCGGCATCGCAGACCACGTTGGCGCCGAGGTCCAGCATCACGGATTCGCCGCGCAGCGTCGGAAAGAAGGAGGCCATCGCCGGGCGGTCGACACCCGGCACCATCTTCAGCGCGAACTTGGCCATCGCCATCAGCGCGCCGGTGTTGCCGGCCGACACGCAGGCGGCCGCCTCGCCGTCCCGCACGGCATTGATCGCCAGCCGCATGGAGGAGTTGCGGCCGCTGCGCAGAGCGACCGAGGCGCGCTCGTTGGAGTCGACCACATCTTCCGTGTGAACGATCCGCGATACCTTCTTGAGTTTCTTAAGCTTATCGAGCACCGGCCGGATCTGATCTTCGCGACCGTAGAAGACGAACTCGAGGTTGGGCTTACGGCGCAAGGCCATGTTCGCGCCCCGTATCACAACGGCTGGCGCGTGATCGCCGCCCATGGCGTCCAACGCGATGATCAGACGAGCGCTCACGGTTCTTGCGAGTCCAACATACCGCCGATGTCACCGACAGCAGCGGCCTAGAACTCGTCCTTCGGCTCGAGGATCTGACGGCCGCGGTACATGCCGGTCTTCAGATCGATGTGATGGGGACGCCGCAGCTCGCCGCTGTCCTGGTCCTCCACGTAGCTCGGCGACTTCAGGGCGTCATGGGCGCGGCGCATGTCGCGGCGCGACTTCGACACCTTCTTCTTGGGAACGGCCATCTCTTCAAATCCTTTCTCTCGGGGCACGCAATCGAGGATCGCCCCCGTTACCTGCCCCTGGCGCAACGGTTGGGCAGATCGCCACGCGATCCGCGGCGATCTGCCCAACCGTTGCAGGTGATTCACAAGCCTCGTGCCCCAGGGTGCACGGGCATTCGGGTCGTCTTAGCGCAAAACGAAAGCAAGCGGCAAGAGCGGCAACCCCGGCTCCAACGCCATTGTCACACAGTCCCCCCGTCATCCCGCTCGTCATCCCGCCGCCCCCGCAGCCCTTCGAGGGCCGCGAAGGGGGAGACGGCAGTCTGCCGCTCCTGCCCTTCTTCCGCCTGTCCCCCGAGCGTTCCGCCGACCGCGGCACCCGGTCCGAATTCGCGGCGGGTCAAGACGGCTTCGGCCAGGCGCGGAAAGGGGTCCAGCGCAACCGAAAGCGTTTGCGCCATCGCTTCCCCCAGGTCGATCGCCCCCTGCTCGATCGGTTCCGGCGGGTCATCCCCTTCGACCTCGACCAGAATCTCCCCGCCCCCGTCAAGCTGCGGCGTCGACGCGAAGGTGAGCGAGACCGGCAGATCCAAGGCGAACGGCACCGGCTCCAGGCTGACCACACAGACCTGGGCGCCCTGCGCCAGCAGACGGCCCTCGACACGCACCAGACCGCTTCCGGCCCGCCGCAAACCCAAATCGGCGGTCAGGCTGTCCAGAGAACTCAGGTCGAAACGGGCCGCCAGCGCCGCCCGCTCAGCCGGCTTGGCCGCGATCTCGACAGCCGCCGGCTGCAAACCCAGTTTGTCGACGGCGAAGGGCCGCGAAAACTCCGGGTCCGGCGCCGGGCGCGCCTGTTCGGCCGTGCTCCGAACGACTTTCCGCATGGTTGCTTCCTTCCAGCCGGCGCGACAGCGGCCTAGGCACGAGCCTCTTGAGAGAATGGCGCTTCTATCGCAGGCGGTGCCCCGAAGACGGCGCGGCCGGCAAGAAGCGCGGGGAGTGCCTGATCCGACAGGCTACGGCACTCATGGCGCAAATAGGCCGCCATGGCCTGCGTTTGCAAGAGGTCCGGCTCCGCGACGCTGCCGTAGAGGTTCCGCGCGATGGCCGCCTCGAGATCCTGCGGCTCCTGCGCAACGAGCGCCCGCTCGTACGCGCGGTAGCGCCCCATCAAGGCTTCGCCCATGGCCTTGAGGCGCGTTGCGCTGCCGTGGTCGCCCGCGCCGCTGGTCCGCACCGACTGGTCGAGATGGAACGCCATGATGTCGAACAGCCGCTGC
>JANQPZ010000083.1 GCA_028285215.1 Rhodovibrionaceae bacterium
GTTTCCCGCTGGCCGCTCTACCGACGTACATACGCGGCGCTTCAACGGACAGATTACCATTAGGGCGCAATCGGCAGATCACTATGCCAGTTTTTTTTGACGTCAATGCGAATAGACAGCGAGATGCAGGGGTCGTTGCCACTAGGTGCGCGCACCGGGGGCCGTCTGGTAAGGTCGGTTGTGTATCGAGCCGTGAGTGGGTCACCGGAAATGCCGACCAAGCGACAAAGCAGCCGGGCGGACGCCGCCCGCCATGGCAACTTACCCTCAGCGCGCGATCGGGGGCGCCGTCCGGACGGGCTTCGCGCTTGCAATCGCGCCCCCTTGCTCTGAAGCCGACGTCCATATGAGACCGCCCTTTCCGTTTTCCGCGATCGTCGGCCAGGATGAGATCAAGCGCGCCCTGCTGATTGCAGCCATCGACCCGACGATCGGCGGTGTACTCGTCTTCGGCGACCGCGGAACCGGCAAATCCACGGCCGTCCGCGCACTGGCCGCGTTGCTGCCCCGGCAGCGGATCGTGGTCCAATGCCCCTATGGCTGCGAGCCGGCGGCCGTCGCCGGCCTCTGCGGGGCCTGCGGCAACACGAGCGGCGCTGAGACCAAAGGAGAAGCGGCGCCGAAGAGCCGGCTCGCGCCCGTGCCCGTGATCGACCTGCCGCTGGGGGCGACCGAGGACCGCGTGGTCGGCGCGCTGGATCTGGAGCGGGCGCTGACCCAGGGCGAGAAATCCTTTGAACCGGGCCTGCTTGCCCGCGCCAATCGCGGCTTTCTCTATATCGACGAGGTCAATCTGCTGGAGGATCACCTGGTCGATGTCCTGCTGGATGTCGCAGCGTCCGGGGAGAATGTGGTCGAACGCGAGGGGTTGAGCGTGCGCCACCCCGCGCGCTTCGTGCTGGTCGGCAGCGGCAATCCGGAGGAAGGGGAACTGCGCCCGCAGCTTCTGGACCGCTTCGGCCTGCTGGTCGAGGTGCGCACCCCGGAGGACCTGGCAACACGCGTCGAGGTCGTGCGGCGTCGCGACGCCTACGAAAGGGATCCGGAAGCCTTTACGGATCGCTGGAAGGCCAAAGACGGGCGCGTGCGGCGACGGGTTGCTGCCGCGCGCACGACTCTGCCGGCGGTCGAGGTGCCCGAGGCGGCATTGGAACGGGCGGCCCGGCTGTGCATGGCGCTGGGCACGGACGGCCTGCGGGGCGAACTGACGCTGGTGCGGGCAGCTAGGGCCCTGGCCGCGCTCGATGGCGACCAGACGGTAGACGACCGGCATCTGCGCGAAGTGGCGCCGGCGGCGCTCCGCCACCGCCTTCGTCGCGACCCGCTGGACGAGGCGGGCTCCACCGTCCGCGTCGAACGGGCGGTGGAGGAGGTGTTCGGATAGTGTCCGCCGCAGCCCCTGAACCTGCGCCCGGGGGCGGCGACCGGCCCGCAGCATCGCCATGGCAGGATGCCGCGCTTGCCGCTGCTCTGTTCGCGGTCGATCCTGCTGGCATCGGCGGTGCGGTGCTCAGGGCCCGGGCCGGGCCAGTGCGGGATCGCTGGCTGGCGGTGCTGCGCGCCCTGTTACCGGCGGACAGCACGGTCCGCCGCGTGCCGGTCCATGTGACCGACAGCCGATTGCTGGGCGGGCTCGACCTGTCGGCAACGTTGAAGGCCGGCCGGCCGATCGCCGAGCGGGGCCTGCTGGCGGAGGCTGACGGCGGCGTGCTGTTGATCGCCATGGCGGAACGCCTGGAGCCGGCCACGGCCGCCAAACTGGCGGCGGCCATGGACATCGGCGAGGTCGTCGTCGAACGCGACGGGCTGGGGTTGCGCACGCCCGCGAGGTTCGGTGTGGTTGCCCTCGACGAAGGGATTGGTGAGGACGAACGCCCGCCGACCGCCCTTGCGGACCGGCTTGCCTTCCACCTGGATCTGGAGGGGATCGGCGGTCGTGACCTGGCCGATGCACCGCCCTTTGGTGCCGCTGAGATCGCCGCTGCGCGCGAAGCAGTCGGATCCATCGAGGCGGAGGATACTCATCTTGAGGCGTTGTGCGTGGTGGGTCTTGCCCTCGGCGTCGCCTCCATTCGCGCCATCCTGTTGGCGCTGCGGACCGCGCTCGCCGCCGCCGCCCTGGCTGGCCGGCAGCTCATGTCGGAAGAGGATGTCGCGCTGGCTGCCCGTCTGGTCCTGGCCCCGCGGGCGACGCGGCTGCCCGTGAGCGAAGCGGACGCGTCGGAGACGCCAGAAACCGACCAACCCCAGCCGGAAGACCCGAGCCCGGATGACGATGCGCGTGAGCCGACGGAGGACGATCTTTGCGACCTGCAGGACATCGTGCTGGAGGCGGCCGTAGCGGCGATCCCCGCAGGCCTGCTGGAACTGCTGCGCAACCCGGACCAGCGCCGCGGCAGCCGGGGGGCCGCTGGCCGGGCCGGGGCGCGGAAGCTTGGGGCCCGCCGCGGCCGGCCGGTCGGCACACGGCGCGGCGATCTGAGGTCGGGCGCGCGCCTTGATGTCGTCGAGACGCTGCGCACGGCGGCACCGTGGCAGCCCCTGCGGCGTCGCAGCGCCGAACAGGCCGGAAACCATCGGTCGGCGGCGCGTGTCATGGTGCTGCCGGAGGATTTCCGCGTCGTCCGCTACAAGCACCGCACCGAAACGACGGCCATTTTCGTGGTCGACGCCTCGGGCTCCGCGGCGCTGCATCGGCTGGCCGAGGCGAAGGGGGCGGTCGAGCTGCTGCTGGCGGACTGCTATGTGCGGCGCGACCAGGTGGCCCTGATCGCCTTCCGCGGCGAGGGGGCTGAGCTGGTGCTGCCGCCGACGCGCTCGCTGGTCCGGGCCAAGCGCAGCCTTGCCGGCCTGCCGGGCGGCGGCGGTACCCCGCTGGCGGCTGCGATCGATGCCGCCTTGACCCTGGCGCTCGCCTCTCAACGCAAGGGACAGTCGCCGAGCGTGATCCTGCTGACGGACGGCCGTGCGAACGTCGCGCGCGACGGCGCAGCCGGCCGCGCCCGCGCGCAGGAGGAGGCGCAGGCCGCGGCCCGCGAGATGCGCGCCGCCGGCGTCACCGCACTGATCGTCGACACGTCGCCGCGGCCGCAGGCGGCGGCCGAGCGGCTGGCCGCAGAGATGGCAGCCCGGTATCTGCCGCTGCCCTATGCCGACGCGGCCGCGCTGTCCGGCGCCGTTCGCGCCGCGACGGAGAATGCGG
>JANQPZ010000096.1 GCA_028285215.1 Rhodovibrionaceae bacterium
GCCGGGCCGCTTCTCGTTCAACGTCAAGGGCGGGCGCTGCGAGGCCTGCCAGGGCGACGGCGTCATCAAGATCGAGATGCACTTCCTGCCCGACGTCTACGTCACCTGCGACGTCTGCAAGGGCAAGCGCTACAACCGCGAGACCCTGGAGGTCACCTTCCGCGGCAAGTCGATCGCGGACGTGCTGGAGATGACGGTCGAAGAGGCGCTGGACTTCTTCAAGGCCGTGCCGGTGATCCGCAACAAGATGGAGACGCTGCAGCGGGTCGGGCTGGATTACATCAAGCTGGGCCAGCCGGCCACCACCCTCTCGGGCGGCGAGGCGCAGCGGGTGAAGCTGGCCAAGGAACTCTCCAAGCGCTCGACCGGCAAGACCATCTACATCCTGGACGAGCCGACGACCGGCCTGCATTTCGAAGACGTGCGCCGGCTGCTGGAGGTGCTCCAGGCTCTGGTGGAGTCCGGCAACACCGTGGTGGTGATCGAGCACAACCTGGAAGTCATCAAGGTCGCCGACTGGATCATCGATCTCGGCCCGGAGGGCGGCGACGGCGGCGGCCGAATCGTCGCCCAGGGCACGCCCGAGGAGGTCGCCGCCAGCGAGGGCAGCTACACCGGCGCCTTCCTGGCGCCCTACCTGCCGAAGGTGCCGCGCTCGCGAGGCCGAAAACGGGCATAGGGCAGGCCGGAAAGGGGCGTAGGATCGCCTCCTGAAAGGCTGCGGCATCACACTGCCGTGACCCGCCTCTTGGGCCGAAGGGCTTCGGTGCCAAAGTATTAAGCTGCTGAGCGTTTCCCATGGCTTCGGAAAGACCGTCGCGCGTGCCTGAAGACATCTCCCTGACTGCGCCGGGCAGGAGCCCCGACTCCAGCCCCAACTCGAGCCCCGGCTCCGCCCCCGACGTGGGCCCCACCCTCGCCTGGCTGACCGTCCGGGCGATGCAGGAAGTGCGGCGGGCGAGTTTCTTGCTGGCCGGGACCTGCCAGCGGCTGCGCGAGGCCGGGCTACCGCTCGACCGGGCCAGCCTGCACATTCGCCAGCTTCACCCGCTGTTCGCGGCGCGCACGCTGGTCTGGAACTCCGAAACGGGCGGAACGGTGCAGCTCGACCGGGCGCACGGCGTGCAGAACACCGAGATGTTCATGCGCAGCCCGGTCAAGTCGATCTACGAGGGCGCTCCGGCCCTCCGGCGGCGTCTGAACGGCGCGGAGGCGCCCTTGGATTTCCCGATTCTGGAAGACCTGAAGGCCCAGGGCTACGCCGACTACACCATTCGGCCGATCCGCTTCTCGCGCAATCAGACCATGGCGGTCAGCTTCGCCACCCGCCGGGACAGCGGCTTCCAGGACAGCGACATCGCCGCCCTGGAGGCGGTTCTCCCGACCTTCGGCCTGGCGCTCGAGCTGCAGGAAACCCAGCGGACGGCCCAGATGCTGCTGGAGACCTACATCGGCCCGATCGCCGGCGAGAACGTGCTGGAGGGCTCGATCCGCCGCGGCGACGGCGCCATGATCCACGCCGTCGTCTGGTTCTCCGATTTGCGGGACTTCACCGGCCTGTCGGAGACGCGGCCGCTCGACGAGGTTCTGGACGTCCTCAACCTCTATTTCGATGCCGTCTGCGCGGCGGTGACCGGCCACGGCGGCGAGATCCTGAAGTTCATCGGCGACGGCGTGCTGGCGATCTTCCCCATCGCCGAGCGCGGAACCGGCGACGCCGCTGCCGCCGTGACAGCCTTCAAGGCCGCCCGGCAAGCGCTGCA
This sequence comes from Rhodovibrionaceae bacterium, assembly GCA_028285215.1. GTDB lineage: Bacteria > Pseudomonadota > Alphaproteobacteria > Kiloniellales > DSM-21159 > Algihabitans. The sequence goes on from JANQPZ010000096.1 coordinate 1,764, forward strand.
GAACTTGGAGGAGCGCTGCAACGAGCGCTGCGAGATCCATTGCGGCATCGCCCTGCACCTGGGCGACGTCATGTACGGTAACGTCGGCGCCCGCGACCGGCTGGACTTCACGGTGATCGGACCCGCCGTGAACCTGGCCACGCGCCTGGAGCCGCTGACCAAGGGCCAGACGCCGCCGATCGCGATGTCGGAGGAGTTCCTGCAAGCCTGGGGCGGTCGAGCCCGCTCGCTGGGCGAAACCCGCCTCAAGGGCATCGCCGAGTCGCGCGAAGCCTTCGTGCCGGAGAGCGACAGCTAGAGCAGGATCACCCTCTAGAACCGCACGCCCAGCGTCAGGGCGCCGAAGAGGTCGAGTTCCTCGTCGCCCTCCTGTTCCGGCGAACGCAGGACCGTGGTGAAGACCAGCCGGGCGCGGTCGTAGGACAAGGCGGCGCCGCCCTGCAGATCGAAGACGAAGTTGTTCTTGTCGACCGAGGGACTGTCCCGGAAGGTATTGCCGTCCAGGAAGATGTTCCGCATCACCGCCCGCCCCTCGCCGCCGCCGAAGAGGTACCAGCCGATCTTCTTCTCGCGGGTGAAGAAGTCGGACCCCGGCACCGAGGGACGGATTCGCGGCGGTCCGAAGTCCCGGTCGGGCAGGCCCGCCCCGATCCGGAAGGTGGCGCCCAGACCCGCATGGGTCATGACGTTGCCGAGCGAGGCGCCGACATGGGGCAGCATGTCGACCTGCATGCCGAGAAACTCGCCGGGCGCCCGGAACCGCCACTTGCGCTCGTAGGAGAGCATGAAGCCGGGCTCGTTTTCGATCTGGTTGTCCCAGCCGTCGGCCTCCGGAACGTCAATCAGGTTGTGAAAGGTGTTCTGGACGAACTCGCCCTGCGCCAGGGGCCCCACCACGCCGAGATCCAGGTTGACGGCCTCGTAGTTCTCGTAAGCCTCGTCGTAGGCCACCACGCCGAAACCGACATAGAGCCAGGCCGCATAGGGACGGTCGTCCTCGATCAGGTCCTCCGCTCCGGTGTCTTCCGGGGTGAAGATGCTTTGGCCGACGGCCAGCTTCCAGCGCCGGTTCGGATAGGGGTTGGGAAAGGGAACGGCCGAGGTCCAGCTCTGCAGCGTCTCGGTCGGGCGCCGCCAGTCCTCGCCGCCGCAGCCGGCGTTGACTTCCGGCGACAGCAGCGACAGTCGGGTGCCATGGGTGTAGTTGCGATCGGTGCCGGCGATGCGATCGTTTTCCACCTGCAGGCTGGCGATGACGTCGCACTCCGGCAGATCCTGCGCGCGCAGGGATGTAGCCGGAAACAGGACGACAGCGAAAACAAGCAGAACAAGCAAAGGCATAGGCCGGTTCTCTCCGACAGCATGGTAACAACCAACGAAAGCATGGCCGCAGGCAGCGGGCCAGCCCAACCGGTGTCCTGTCCCGCGATTGTCTCCGCCGCGGCGGAAACGAGGCACGCGCTGGAGACCTGGCCGGACAGACGGGCCGAAGCAGGCGTGCGCATCGGTCGTTCGGTTGCGCCCCCCGGGCGGCTCGGCTATCTGTGCGTTTATGACGGCAACACGCAAGCCCCTTCACGCCGCGCCCATCCATGTGGTCGGCGGCGGCCTCGCCGGTTCCGAGGCCGCCTGGCAGATCGCCCGGCGCGGCCTGCCGGTGGTGCTGCACGAAATGCGTCCGCTCCGCGCGACCGATGCCCACAAGACCGACGGCCTCGCCGAGCTGGTCTGCTCCAACTCCTTCCGCTCCGACGACGCCCTGAACAACGCCGTCGGCCTGCTGCACGAGGAGATGCGGCGCTGCGGCTCGCTGATCATGCGCTGCGGCGACGCCCACAAGCTGCCGGCGGGCGGCGCCCTGGCCGTCGACCGGGACGGCTTTTCCGCCGCGGTCACGGCCGCGCTGGAGGCCGAGCCCCTGATCTCCATCGAACGCGGCGAGGTCGAGGGCCTGCCGCCGGCCGCCTGGGACTCCGTGATCCTGGCCACCGGGCCGCTGACCTCCCCGGCCCTGGCACAGGCCATCGGGCAACTGACCGGCGAAGCCTATCTCGCCTTCTTCGACGCCATCGCCCCCATCGTCTATCGCGAGAGCATCGACTTCTCGAAGGCCTGGATGCAGTCCCGCTACGACAAGCCGGGGCCCGGCGGCTCCGGCAAGGACTACATCAACTGCCCCTTCACCAAGGAGCAGTACGAGGCCTTCGTCGCCGCCCTGCTGTCCGGCGAAACCACCGACTTCAAGGAATGGGAGACGAATACGCCCTACTTCGAGGGCTGTCTGCCCATTGAGGTGATGGCGTCGCGCGGCCTCGACACGCTGCGCTACGGCCCCATGAAACCGGTCGGCCTGACCGACCCGAGCACCGGCCGCCAACCCTATGCCGTGCTGCAGCTCCGCCAGGACAATGCGCTGGGCACGCTCTACAACCTGGTCGGCTTCCAGACCAAGCTGAAGTACGGTCAACAGAGCGAAATCTTCCGCCTGATCCCCGGCCTGGAGAACGCCAGTTTCGCACGGCTGGGCGGCCTGCACCGCAACACCTTCATCAATTCGCCGCGGCTGCTGGACGGCGAACTGCGCCTGAAGGCGGAGCCGCGGCTGCGCTTCGCCGGGCAGATCACCGGGGTGGAAGGCTACGTCGAGTCGGCCGCCGTCGGCATTCTGGCCGGGCGCTTCGCGAGCGCCGAACGGCTGGGCGAATCGCTCGCGCCACCGCCGGCGACCACGGCGCTGGGCGCCCTGCTCGAACACATCACGGGCGGCGCCGACGCCGAGACCTTTCAGCCGATGAACGTCAACTTCGGGCTGCTGCCTCCCCTGGACGCCGGCGCCGACGGCAAGAAGATCAAGAAGCGCGAACGCAAGCCGGCCATGGCCCGGCGCGCCCTCGCGGCCCTGGACGGCTGGCTGGACGGCCCGTCGCCCGGCAGCCGCGCAGCGGCGGAGTAACGCCGGCATGACCATCCTCGGCGGTCTGCGCGACCTGTTTCATACCCAGGCCGAGCGACTGCGCCACCGCCCCTTTCTCGAGGCGACCATGGCGGCCTCCGCTCTCGTGGCCACGGCCGACGGCGAAGTGTCCTTCTCCGAACGGGTCCGCATGGACGAGCTGCTGGAGAGCCTGGAACTGCTGAAGGTCTACGACGTCCACACCGCCGTCGACCTCTTCAACGACCATGTCGCAAGCCTGGAAGAGGACCGGGACAAGGGCCGCGCCGAGGTCTTCGCCGCCGTCGAGAAGATCGCCGGAGAGCCGGAAGAGGGACTCCTGCTGCTGCGCGTCTGCCGCGCGATCTCCGAGGCCGACGGCGAGTACGCCGAGAGCGAGCGGCGCGCCATCGAGGAACTGGCGAAGGTGTTGAACCTGCCGCCCGAGTTGCTGACCTAGAGCGCGATCCTGCTCTCGCGAGCGGCTCTGTACTAGCGGCCGTCGTTGCGCGCTTCGCGGGCGATGTCGGCGCGGCGCTGGTCTTCCTCGCTCAGCAGGCCTTCGTTGCGGAACAGCAGCACCAGCACGAGCAGGAGGCCAATCAGCCCCATGCGCAGGGCGCCGGCCTGGGTCGCCAGCTCGGGCGGCAGCCAGCCGGTGACGATCTGGCTGCCCGACCAGATGGCCCAGATGATGAAGGCGCCCAGAACCGCGCCCTTGGTGTTGCCCGAGCCCCCGGCGATCAGCATGACCCAGACCAGAAAGGTCGTCTGCAGCGGCTCGAAGGCCTCCGGACTGATGAAGCCGACGAAGTGGGCGTAGAGAGCGCCGCCGAGTCCCATGATGGCGGCCCCGAGCACGAAGGCCTGCAGCCGGAAGTATTTCACCGTCTTGCCCGAGGCGAGCACAGTCAGCTCGTTCTCGCGGATGGCCCGCAGCACCCGGCCCCAGGGTGCCCGGCGCGCCCGTTCGATCAGCAGGAAGACGATCAGGACGCAAAGCAGCACCAGCACCATGTTGGCCAGCGCCAAGCCTTCCGGGCCGAGATCCGCGAAGGCCCGCGGCACACCGCCGATCCCGCGCACGCCGTTGGTCAGCCATTCCTCGTTCTTGAGGAAGAGGCGCACGATCTCGGCGATGCCGATGGTGGCGATGGCGAGGTAATCGGCCCGCAGGTTGAGGGTGATCAGCCCGACCAGCAACGCGAGGATCGCGGAGGTCACCATCGCACCGATGAAGCCGACGGCGAGCGGCAAGCCCAGCCCGCCGCCGAAGGTGGCCGAGGGCTCGACGGTCAGCAGCACGGAGGTGTAGCCGCCGACCGCCACGAAGGCGACGATGCCGATGTTGAACAGGCCGGTCAGGCCCCACTGCACGTTCAACGCCAGGGACCAGACGGCATAGATGCCGGCTATGGTGACGAAGAAGATCGCATAGTTGAGCAGAGGGTCCATGGCCTCGTCCTCCCGACCTCAGGTGCTGCGCCCGGCGAAGATGCCGCGGGGCCGAAAGATCAGCACCAGCACCATGATCGCGAAGGAAACGGCCGGCTTGTAGTCGGGGGAGATCACCAGCGTCGAGAGCTCCTGTGCCAGACCGATGGTCATCCCGCCGGCGATGGCCCCGTAGGGCTTGCCGATTCCGCCGAGAATGGCCGCGGCGAAGACCGGCAGCAGCAGGCGCCAGCCGAGCACCGGATGAAGCTGCGAATCCAGGCCGGCGAAGATGCCGCCGGCGGCCGCCATGGCGATGCCGATGCCCCAGGTCCAGAGCACGATCTTCTCGGTATCGATGCCGGTCACCTGGGCGAGATCCGGATTGTCGGACATGGCCCGCATGGCCTTGCCGACCCGCGTGCGCTGCAGGAAGAGGTGCAGCGAAGCGACCAGGAACAGCGCCCCGCCCATGATGATCAGATGGTCGGGCTTGATGCGAATGGCGCCGTCGGCGAAGGGGATCACGTAAGGCAGCTGGATGCCCTGCGCGTAGACCTGCACGTTCGGCCCCCAGATCAGCTGCACGGCGGAGCGGAGCATCAGCGCCACGCCGACGCTGGCGATCAGCAGAATGACCGGCCGGGTCCGCCGGAGGCGCCGGTAGATCAGGCGGTCGGCGATCAGCGCCACGATCAGCGTCGCCAGCGCCGCGATCGGGATCGAGACCAGAAGCGGCAGATTCGCCGTGACGACCAGACTGAGCGCGAAGTAGGCGCCGAGCGTCATGAAGTCGCCGTGGGCGAAGTGCGCGAACTTCAGAATGCCGTAGGTCAGCGACAGGCCGATGGCGCCGAGCGTCAGGATGCTGCCGAGCACCAGGCCGAAGATCACAAGCTGCAGGAGTTCCGCCATCGCCTGCGCTCAGCCCCCCAGGAACATCTCGGCGACCTCGCGGTTCGCCAGGAGATTCGGTCCGCTGTCTTCGTAGCGGTTCTGCCCGGCCGCCAGCACGTAGCCGCGGTGCGCCATCTTCAGGGCATGCTTGGCGTTCTGCTCGACCATCAGGATCGAGACGCCGAGCTCGCGGTTCACTTCCCGGATCGAGCCGAACATGTCCTGGACGACGGCCGGCGCCAGACCGGCCGTGGGCTCGTCCAGCAGCAGCAGCCGCGGCTCCAGCATCAGGGCGCGTCCCATCGCCACCATCTGGCGCTGACCGCCCGAGAGCTGCCCGGCCGGCTGGCGGCGCCGGTCACGCAGGATCGGAAAGAGATCGTAGACCTTCTCGCGCTGCGCCTCGAAGTCGTCGCGCCGCACGAAGGCGCCCATGTCCAGGTTCTCGGCCACCGTCAGGGTGGGAAAGACGTTCTCCGTCTGGGGCACGAACCCGATGCCCCGCAGCACGATGCGATTCGGCGGCAGGTTGGTGATCTCCTGCCCGTCAAAGCGCACGCTGCCCTCGCGCAGATGCACCAGCCCGAAGATCGCCTTCATCGCCGTCGACTTGCCGGCGCCGTTCGGGCCGATGATCGCCACGATCTCGCCCGGCGCGACGGTCAGGTCGACGCCGTGCAGGATGTCGGCCCCGCCGTAGCCTCCCGTCATCTCGCGCGCTTCCAGCATCGGCCTCAGTCCTCCACCACGCCGAGATAGGCTTCCAGGACGTCGCGGTTGCGCCGGATTTCCGCCATGCTGCCCTCCGCCAGGACACGGCCCTGGGCCATGACGATCACCGGGCTGCAAAGCTCGGCGATCATGTCCATGTCGTGCTCGATCACGACGAAGGTGTAGCCCTGCTCTTCGTTCAACCGCTGGATCGCCTCGGTCAGCTTGCCGAGCAGGGTCCGGTTGACGCCGGCGGCCGGTTCGTCGAGCAGCACCACCCGCGGCTCGATCATCATCGTGCGGCCCAGTTCCAGCAGCTTCTTCTGCCCGCCCGACAAGCGGCCGGCCAGTTCGTAGCGCAGGCGATAGAGGTCGAGGAACTGCAGCACCTCTTCGGCCCGTTCGCGGATTTCCTTCTCCTGGGCACGGACGCGTCCCGGCTGCAGCCACGCCAGCCAGACATGCTCGCCGACCTGTGCCGGCGGGACCAGCATCAGGTTTTCCAGCACCGTCATCCGCGAAAGCTCATGCGGAATCTGAAAGGTCCGCACCAAGCCCTTGTGGAACAGCGTAGGCGGACTCAGACCCGTGATGTCGTCGCCATCCATCAGGATGCGTCCGCCGTTCGGCTTGAGGAAGCCGGCGATCATGGAAAAGAGCGTCGTCTTGCCCGCACCGTTGGGGCCGATCACGGCGGTGATCGAGCCGGCCGGCACGCTCAGCGTGCAGTCGTCGACGGCCGTCAAGCCACCGAAGCGCTTGACCAGATGCTCCACCTTGATCACGGGAACTCCGCACTCTCCCTTCCAGAGCAGGATCGTCTCAGGGGAAATAGCCAGAGCGATTCCCCCTGAGACGATCGCGCTCCAGCATCGCTCGCTGTCGGCGCCGCTCGTAGGCAGCGTAACAAAAAGATCGCATGTGCTAGACGAGCCGCGTCGCCCTGTCCAGGGCCTTCCCGGCAAGGAACGCAGAGGGGGTCGAGGTGGGAGAGCCGCGCGCGCGGCCGACAATCAGACGTAGAGGCCCTTGCGGCGCGGCGGCGTCTCGCTGTCTGCCGAGGCAGGCCTTCCGCCCCCCGTCCCGCCCGCCGTCCCGCCTGCCCTGCGCTTCATGACGTAGTCGAGCTTCTGCACGGCCAAGTCCTCCAGCGCGGCCTCGCCGCGCAGGGGGTCGCCCACGATCGAGACCTCGCATCCGGTCGCGGCATCGATGGCCGAAACCTTGACGTAGGCACCGCAGGGCAAGAACTCGATGATGACTTCGCGGTCCTTGGCCATGGCGACAGAGTGGCGGCGGCGTGGTCAAGGAAAGGTTAAGGCCGGCCGAGCGCGGGAGAGAGCCGGAC
>JANQPZ010000099.1 GCA_028285215.1 Rhodovibrionaceae bacterium
GCTGGATCCCGTCGTCAGCGCCTCGACCTTCATCGGGTCCGGTCCGCCCCGCTTCCAGTTGGCGCTCAATCCCGAGATTCCGTTCCAGAGTTACGGACAGGTCATCGTCGAGCTTGAAAGCAAAGAGCAGATTCCGGCCTTTGTAGCCTATGCCGACCGCTATCTGGTCGAGAACTTCCCGCAAGCCGAGCCGCGGATGCGCGTCTTCCCGCTGGCCACGCTCGAGACCTTCAAGATAGAAGCCCGCTTCAGCGGTCCCGACCCTGAGGTCTTGAAGGAACTGGCGGCACAGGCCATGGCTATTCTCAGTCAAGAGCCGGGCGCCAAGTATGTGCGGAACGACTGGCGCCAGATGACGCGCTCGGTCCAGCCCGTCTTCGATCAGGCCAGGGCGCGCCGCCTCGGCATTACCCGCGAAGACGTCGCCTTTGCACTCTCGCGTGTGACCGACGGCGCGCAGGTTGGGGTCTATCGGGAAGGCGACGACCGCCTGCCGATCGTCTGGCGCGTGCCGGCCTCCGAACGCCACGACATCGGGCAACTCGAACAGGTGCTCGTTTATCCCAGCCGTGGGGGAGGGCTTGGCGACGCGGGTGTGCCGCTTGGCCAGGTTATCTCCGGCATCGAACATGTCTGGGAGCAGCCCTTGATTTGGCGGCGGGATCGTCAGCGTACGATCACGGTGCAGGCCGACCCCCAGGGGTTGGAAGCTTACGAACTGCAGTCCCGCGTCCAGGCTGCCATCGAGGCCATACCTCTACCGCCAGGCTATGGTTTCGAATGGGGCGGTGAGTACGAAGGCTCTGTGGACGGGCAAACCAACGTGAACGCGATGGTTCCGATCAGCATGATCATCACGCTGATCGTTCTGGTGGCGCTTTTCAACGGCCTGCGTCAGCCGGTCATCATCTACATGACCGTTCCACTCTGCATTGTCGGCGTGACGGCGGGATTGCTTTTGACCGACCAGCCTTTCGGGTTCATGGCGCTGTTGGGTGTCTTGAGCCTGCAAGGCATGTTGATCAAGAACGGGATCGTGCTCGTCGATCAGATCGAAACAGGAATTCGCGACGGCCTCGAGCCCTTCGAGGCCGTGGTGCAAGGCTCCGTCGGTCGTCTGGTTTCGATCGTGATCGGTGCGACGACCACGGCGCTCGGGCTGATTCCGCTCCTGTTCGACACCTTCTTCAAGGCCATGGCCGTGTCGATCATGAGCGGTCTCATGTTCGGCACCATATTGACCCTGATCGTTCTCCCGATCCTCTACACACTTGCTTTCCGTATCAAACCGCCGCGGCAGAAGGCGTCGTCGCCGTTCGGGCCGGCGTTCAACCCAAACCCGGATGCGCCGTCGGATCTTGCGGCAGACACCTCAAGGTAGAAGCGATAACACAGTCGGCAATCAAGTCTGCGCCAGAGGGTCGCAACGCCGGGACTGTGAACTCCATCACAGACGCCAGGCCGGCTACTCGCGAGACTGTGAACAGAATTGTAAAGGAGGGGCTCAGCCGGGGATGTTGCCGAATCGCCGGTCTGCGGTCCTGACAGATGTGGACGTTCCGCTCGAACTCTCGCAGTTCCTTGGCTTTGCCGAAGGGGATCCGCACATGATCCAGAGTGCAGAACGCATCACGAGCGATGCCTCGGTCGCTTCGCTCGTGGCATCTCACAGACAGCTTGGAACCCGAGACTGGTACATCGTGCGCCAAGTCGAGTCTGCGTTCGAGGCTGGCTCGGACGACATCATGCACGGCTTTCTCGCCGAGAGCCTAAACGAGTGCGATATCGACGAGGCGGTCGCTGTTACCGATGGCAAGCGGGTGGATTGGCTGACGCTGTCCGATACCGCGGCGGCCGTAGCGACGGAAGTCCAGCGCATTCGCAGTCACCCCGATGTTCCTGCCGAGGTGCGCGTTCACGGTTACCTCTACGAACGTAGCACTGCACGTCTGATCCGGGTCGACGTTTGACCCGTCTCTCCGGAGACTCGACAGCACGAGCGTGACACGCCCAGGTTCGGACGGCCGCCGAGCCGCGCCGACTTCTTGGCCGTCTCGCCGTTACGGCTGTGGTGGATCCAGAAGGTCGAGGTCCTCCGCCTCGTACAGGTTCGACCCCGGGCGATGGCGTTTCGCCTGCCAGCAAGCGCGCGCTTCGGCCATGCTGCGGCCGGGATTGGCTGAGAAGAAGTCTCGGAGATAGCGGTTGTAGAGATTGCTGTCGGGAATGGGTGCCTTCACACCGCTCTTGCGGAGGCGTTCGATCTCCAGCCAGGCATCGGTTGCTTCGGCCATCGTCTTGCCGTCGTTGCGGCGCATCCAGTCCATGAAGGCGATATTGAAGCGAAAGCGCGGCCCGATCTGCGCTTCAAAGAAGGCCCGCACATTCGGCCCATTGGTGTAGCTGTCGGTAATCACCGTTTCGGGTGTTATCTCCAGACGAGCCCAGTTCACGCGAGATTTGGGCCGCCGGCGTGCGTGCCGAGGGCGCGCCTCCGGCGCCGTGTGTTCGCCGGTCTCCAGGTAGTGGGCGATGCGCTCGGCGAGCTCTGCCTTAGAGCCGTTGGAACTCAACCCGTGTCGCTGGCTGAAGGCGATCAGTTCAGCCTTCAGCCAGTACCAGTCCCGGAAGGTATCGGAGTCCGCAATGCCGTCCAGATCCGGGCGGATCTCATGAGCGGCCTTACGCTTGGCCATCGCTGTCATGGACGAGGAACTAGTGCCTGGTCGCCTGCCGCCAACCTGAGCCTTTTCCCGCCGCCGGCGATTGGCGGCCTTAAGAGGATGTTATCTCAGTCGTCGCAGACTCAAGACCGACGGCGTTTGTCTGTGCGGAGGGGAGCATGCGGGATCATCTCGACGAGCTCGACATCCCGCTAATCTATGTGACCCGTGGCTTTGCAGGGTGCATTCTGCTGCTGTTTTGCATTATCAGCGGCATCGGCGCACTGCACTTCTGGAACAAGTCAGCCGCCTTCGAGCAAGGCGCCCAGCCCGCAACGGGGACTATTCTGGCGATGACGTCGCGCGGTTGTCGCTTCCTGGACCGCTGTCTCGACAATCAGGAGACGGTCCACACTGCGACCGTCGCCTTTGCCACCGGACCGGAGCACGTCATCGCGCCGAGGTCGATTTGCGCTGGGCCGGCCGCCGCGTCGGCGATCGGATCGCTATCCACTATCTGCCCGACGATCCGGCTGTTGCCATCGCAGAGGACCTGGATTTTGCCCGCTCGCTGTGGCGCCTGTTCCAGATCCAGTTCGTCATCGGAGCCCTGGTCTGCGGCTTTGGCGCGATCAGGCTTTTCTGGCCGAAAGGCGGATCGTCCTGAAGCCGATCGGCAGCGCGCGGCCCTTTCAGGCATTGGGCCGGTTTTCCGGTTGCAGCGGGGCCGTTCTGTGAAAAGCTTGCGTTGCTCTTGCACGACGCGCTGCGGAATGGCCTTCTTATCAATCTATGATCAATCGGCGATGAAGCGCTTCCTAAACGTCAGGCAGAGATCTGACCGATAAACGAAGCCTAGGGAGGACAGCATGACGGGTTTCACGAAGGCGGCTGTTGCCGCCACTCTTCTGGCGACCGCCGCGTATGGTACCGCGCAGGCGCAGGAACAGGTTGTCGACCAGGTGCATTTCCTGGTGCCGGGCGGGGCCGGCGGCGGCTGGGATGGCACGGCGCGCGGAACGGGCGAGGCGCTCACCAAGTCCGGCCTTGTCGGGTCTGCGACCTATGAGAACATGTCGGGCGGCGGCGGCGGCCGGGCCATTGCGCACCTGATCGAGGTGAACGATCCCGGCGTCATGATGGTGAACTCCACGCCAATCGTGATCCGCTCGCTCCAGGGGGTATTTCCCCAGTCCTTTCGTGATCTGACGCCGATCGCAGGCACCATCGGCGACTATGCCACCCTCGTGGTTCATAACGACTCCGCCATCCAGGACTTCGGTCAACTGGTCGCTGCGCTCAAGGCCGATCCCTCCGGCGTCGCCATCGGCGGCGGTTCGGTCGCAGGCGGCATGGATCACCTGGTTGCGGCCTTGATCGTGCGTCAGACCGGTGGCGACCCCACTGCCTTGAAATACATCCCCTACGATGCCGGGGGGAAGGCCATGGCCGGTTTGCTCTCCGGCGAGATCCAGGCGCTCTCGACCGGCTTCAGCGAGGGTATCGAACTGGCCCGTCAGGGCGAGGTGCGTATTCTCTGCGTGACCGCGCCGGCGCGGCTGGAGGTATCCGCCGAGACGCCGACCTGCGACGAGGCGGGCGCTCCCGGGTCCGAATTCGTGAATTGGCGCGGCTTCTTCGCCGCACCGGATATCCCCGAGGCGCAAGCCAACTCCTACCGTCAGGCGCTGGCGGAGATGTACGAAACCGACGCCTGGGTCGAGGTGCGCGATCGCAACGGCTGGGTCGATATCTTCAACTCCGGCGACGACTTCACCGCCTTCCTGGAGGCGCAGGAGCAGCAGATCGGCGATCTGATGCGGGAACTCGGCTTCCTCTGATCGGTTGCCGCTTCGGCACGCGCGCTTCGGCTTGCCTTCGCAGGCACGCGTCGAAATGGGAGAGTGAAAATGCTGCTGTCGAAGGACCGCATCGGCGGCCTCCTGCTGCTGGCCTTTTGCATCGCCTACGGCTTGCTCAGTCAGGAGATTCGGCTGCTGCCGTTTCAGGCCAATGCCGCCTTCCATGCCCGCACCATGCCCGAGGTCCTGACGGTCCTCGGAATCGGCTTGTCGCTCGCCACCATCATCTTTCCGGGATCGCGGGAGAAACCGAGCCTTGCGGGCTATAGCTGGGTGACCTGCGGGGTGTTTCTGGGCTTGATGTCGCTCTACGGCTTCACCATCCGCCCGCTCGGCTTCCTGCTCTCGACCTCGCTGTTCCTGATGATCGGCTTCGCCCTGCTGGGCGAGCGCAAGCCATTGACCCTGGTGTTGGTGGCCGTGCCTCTGGTGGTGGTCTTCTGGGTGCTGATGACGCAAGGGCTCGATGTCTTCATCGAGCCCTTGCCGGCTTTCCTGCGGGCAGGCTGAGCCATGATCGAAGGTATCATGATCGGGCTGTCCACGGCCCTGACGCCGACCAATCTGGCCTTCGTTATGCTGGGGTGCCTGGCAGGCACCTTTATCGGGATGTTGCCGGGGCTCGGGCCCATGTCGGCCATCGCGCTGATGATTCCCATCGCCGCCAGCCTGGACCCGGCTGCGGGCATCATCCTTATGGCCGCCGTGTACTACGGCGCGATCTTCGGCGGCTCTACCTCTTCCATCCTGATCAATGCGCCGGGGGTCGCCAGTACCGTAGCGACCTCCTTCGACGGCTATCCTATGGCGAAGAAGGGGATGGCGGGCAAAGCGCTGGCCGTGGCCGCCTACTCGTCCTTCTCGGGCGGAGTGATTGCCGCGCTCTTCCTGCTGGTCGCCGCGCCTTTCCTGGCAAGCGTCTCGCTTTCCTTCCACTCGACCGACTACTTCGCGTTGATGGTACTGGGTCTGGTGGCGGTCGCCGCCTTCGCCGGCAAGGGCGACATGATCAAGGCGCTCCTGATGACGGTGGTCGGGCTGATGCTTTCGACCGTCGGTACCGACCAGACCCAGGGGGTGCCGCGGTTTACGCTCGGACTGATCGATCTGGTGGACGGCATCTCCTTCCTGTTGCTGGTGATGGCCACCTTCGCGCTGTCGGAAGCGCTGCTGGCGATCTTGAAACCCAAGGGAGATGCCGACCGCCTCAAGGAGAAGGAGGCTTCGCAGAATCTCGGCTCGATGGCGGTCAGCCGGTCCGAGGTGAAGGAGATGGCACCGGTGGTCGGCCGTTCGTCGATCCTCGGTTTTCTGGTCGGCGTGCTGCCGGGCGCCGGCGCGACCATTGCCAGTTTTCTGGCCTATGGGACCGAACAGCGCCTGGCCGGGCCGGAGAGGGGCAAGCAGTTCGGCAAAGGCTCCGTCCGCGGCCTGGCCGCGCCGGAGACCGCGAACAACGCGGCCGCCACTGGCTCTTTCGTGCCGCTGCTGACTCTCGGCATACCCGGGTCCGGGACCACGGCGATCATGCTCGGGGCGTTGATCGGATACGGTATTCAGCCGGGACCGCGGCTCTACATCGACCAGCCGGCGGTCTTCTGGTCGGTCATCGTTTCCATGTGGATCGGCAACATCGTGCTGCTGATCCTGAACTTGCCGCTGATTCCTTACATCGCGCGAGTGCTGGCGGTTCCCTCGCGCTTTCTTTTGCCTCTCATCCTGTTCTTCTCGCTGATCGGAGTCTACTTCGTCAGCTTCAACACCTTCGACATTCAGCTGATGGTGATCTTCGCAGTTGCCGCCGTGGTACTGCGCTTCCTGGATTTCCCAATGGCGCCCATGATCCTGGGTTTCATCCTCGGGGGAATGATGGAGGAGAATCTGCGCCGGGCGCTGCTGATCAACAACGACAGCTGGTCGTTCCTGTGGGAGCGGCCGTTGACTCTGTCGATCCTTCTGATCGCGGCGGCTTGCCTGGTTGCGCCGATGCTGACGTCCTATCTGCGCCGCCTGAAGCGGCAGGTTTATGACAAGGCTGGCGAGGGTGGATAAGCAGGTATGGCGAAACCGCTTGCGGGTTTGCGCGTCCTTGATCTGACCAATGTTCTGGCCGGGCCGTTTTGCTGCCATCAGCTCGCGCACTTCGGCGCCGAGGTGATCAAGGTTGAAGCGCCGGGACGCGGGGATCTGGCGCGGCAGCTGGGCGCGGATGCGGAGCTGAACAGGCGCGGGATGGGCATCTCCTTCCTTGCGCAGAACCCGGGAAAGAAGTCGATCACCCTCAACCTCAAGACCGCCGAAGGCGTCGCGCTTCTGAAGCGACTGGCGGAAACGGCGGACGTTCTGGTGGAGAACTACCGCCCCGGCGTCATGGACCGCCTGGGCGTCGGCCACGAGGTTCTGAAGGCGGTCAATCCGCGCCTGATCTACTGCGCCATCTCCGGCTTTGGCCAGGACGGGCCCTGGGTCGACCGCCCGGCCTACGACCAGATCGTGCAGGGCGCGTCCGGCGTGATGTCGATCACCGGGGATGCGGAGACGGCGCCGTTGCGGGTCGGCTATCCGGTCGCCGATACGATCGGCGGACTCACCGCTGCCTTCGCCATCTGCGCGGCGCTCAACGCGCCCGGCCGTGGCAGCTACATCGACGTTTCCATGCTCGAGGCAACCATCGCCACCATGGGATGGGTCGTTTCCAACTATCTGATCGGCGGGGTCGTCCCGGCGCCGCACGGGAATGAGAACGTGACCTCCGCGCCCTCCGGGACCTTTCGTGCCGCCGACGGGCTTCTCAACATCGCGGCGAACAAGGATGAGCAGTGGCAGGCGCTGGCCCGGCACCTCGGGCGCGATGATCTGCTGACGGATCCCGCCTATGCGACGCGCGAAGACCGTAAGGCAAACCGCAGTGCGCTCAAGGCCGAACTGGAGCGGAGCCTCGCGACAGGCTCGGCCCAGGGCTGGGCAGATGAACTGAACCGACTCGGCGTGCCGGCTGGCGTCGTCTACAGCCTTCCTCAAGTGCTGGCGCATCCGCAGATCTCCGAGCGTGGCCTGCTGGCGGATTTTACCGAGGTGCCGGGTGCCGAGCGCGATATCACGGTGGTGCGCACGGGGGTCAAACTGGATGGCGCCGCACCTGCCGTCGAAACGCCGCCGCCGCAGCTGGGCGCGGACAATGACGAGATCTACGGCGCGCTGGGGGTTTCGAGTGAAGATCTCCGGCGGCTTCGTGAGGAGGGGGTGCTGTGAGCGATGTGGCTGACTGGTGGCGGACCGAGATCATCGATATGAAACCGGGCGCTATCCGCGTGCGGGGACAGCCGATCGAGGAACTGATCGGCCATGTGACTTTTCCTCAGATGATCTGGCTGATGCTGCGGGGAGAGCTCCCCACACCCGGCGCAGCCAGGTTGCTGGAGGCGGCGTTGGTCGCTGCTGTCGATCACGGTCCGCAGGCTCCCTCGATCGCTGTGGCGCGGATGGCCGTGACCTGCGGGTTGCCGCTCAACGGTGCCATGGCGAGCGCTGTCAACATGCTGGACGACGTGCATGGCGGGGCCGGGGAGCAAGCGGTGGAGCTCTATGGTCTGATCGATGCGGCGGGCGGACCCGACGCGGCCGGCGACTGTGTCGACCGCTGGACAGCTGAGCGCTCGGCCTTTGTGCCGGGTTTCGGCCACCGTTTCCACAAGCCCGTCGATCCACGCGCGCCTCGGCTGTTGGCTCTTGTCGAGGTTGCCGTTGAGGAGGGTGTCTGCAGCGGAGTCTTCGCCGACATCGGCCGGGCGGTGGAGGCCGCGTTGCTGGCCAGAAAGGGTAAGCCGGTCCCTATGAACATCGACGGAGCCACCGCGGTTATCTTCGCCGAACTCGGATTTCCGCCGCCGTTGGCCCGCGGTCTCTTTTGCCTGTCCCGCTCGGTCGGTATCCTGTCTCACGCCTTCGAACAGATGCATCAGGGCGGCCGGAACAAGGGCCCGACACCGCCCGCCTATCGCTGGACCTACGACGGCCCGAATCCGATCGAGACTAAGGAGGCCGATTAACTGGTGCCCTTCCTAGGTCACCCTCGCATCTCGGGTTTTCGGCGGGGACGAAACAGCCGCTATGCGCCGTGAGATCAAGAGCGAAGTCGCGATCTTCCTGCTGGCGGTGCAGTTCTTGACCCGTCTGCCGTTGCCGGCCGATGTCGGCTATACGCCCGAACGACTCACAGCGGCCGTGCGCTATTATCCGGCCGTCGGATGCCTCGTCGGTGCCATCGCCGCGTCGGTCTTCTGGATTGCGCTTCAGGTCTTTCCACCCCTTCTGGCGCTTCTGCTTTCCACCGCGACGACGATCCTCCTGACGGGTGCCTTTCACGAGGACGGCTTGGCGGACACCTTCGACGGGGTTGGCGGCGGCACGACGCGAGATGCGGCGCTCGAGATCATGAAGGACAGCCGGCTCGGCACCTACGGTGCGGTGGCTTTGGGGCTGGTCCTGGCGATGAAGATCGCAGCCTTGTCGGCGCTTCCGACAGCGTCGGTCGCGGCCGTGCTTGTGGTCGCCCATTGTCTCAGCCGTTTGTCGAGCATCGCGGTCATCGCGACCAGCCGCTATCAGCGTGCGGAGGGCACAGGCAAGCCGACGGCCAACGGGATTGGGGGGATTGGGTTGGCGGTTGCCTGCGCGACGGGGGCGGTCGCGCTCGCAGCCGCCTCGATCTGGATACCGGCTCTCGCGCTGCTCTGCGGCCTGGGCGGTCTGCTTGCCGGGCATCTTGCCATTCGCTTGGTTTTCGAACGCAAGCTTGGAGGCTACAGCGGCGATACTCTGGGAGCGACCCAGCAGGTCAGCGAGATCGCTTTCTATCTGGGGCTTGCGATTTGGCTATGAGGCCGCGGAAGGGGCCGGCCTCGCACTCCGGAACCGACTCTGGAGACTGGCCGGAAGACAGAGCCGAGTCGGCCACGGCACTGGTTCTACGTGCTGGTTTGATGAGCGGCAGGCTGGGAGCGTGCCAGAGATTCGGGTGTGGTCGCCGCTGTCGGCCGGACGGGCGCGGCCGGTGCCGAAGGGGAGACTGAAGCGCCCCTCTGGGCCCTGGGTTTGGCGGTTGGCAAGGAGGCTGTAGCGGAGTTCTGCCTCTCGCCAATCTCGCGTGCATCCTGCATCAGGCTGGCCAGTTGGCCGGTTCCTATGCTGCGCCAAACGAACATGGCGATTTTCTCCTCAGCTTATTCTGACTGCAGAGTATCGCGAATGCGAAGCATTCGCAACTATATTCCACACTACAAACTGCTCTCTTGAAGAGCAACTGTGATCCTTATGGGTGAGACTGAGAGGCGTTCGCATTGATCTGTATCATGGCGGGTTCCAGGCGGCTGGCCCGTTTTAGCAAGGCTACGCAAAGGGGCTTCCCCAGAGCCGTCTTGACAAAGCTAGGCCCTCTGGTCTCAATGATATTGAGAGTCATTCGCAATATTAGCTGTCGAAGCTATCGCCCGTCTTCAAGTGCCCGGCAATGACAGGCGATAAGGCAGAACACCAAGCAAGGAACGAAGCCGTATGAACACCGCGAAAACCACGATCGCGACGAAACTCGGGCTGCTCTCCGGCGGGGCACTGCTGATCGCAAGTCTGCTGACGGCTGCCACCAGCAAGGCTGCCGAGCCGGCGGCGGTGCTGGAGACCTACGCCGACATCGCGCAGGCGGGCTACGAAGACTCGCTGATCACCGCGCACACGCTGCGCGCCACCGTGGAAGCCTTGATCGAGGATCCAAGCGAGGCGACCTTGATGGAGGCGCGGGCCGCTTGGCTGGCCGCACGCATTCCCTATCAGCAAACGGAGGTCTATCGCTTCGGCAATGAGATTGTCGACGACTGGGAGGGGCGAGTGAATGCCTGGCCGCTCGACGAAGGTCTGATCGACTACGTTGCGGTCGACTACGGTACGGTCTCCGATGAGAATGCCTTCTACAGCGTCAACGTCATTGCCAATCCGAACCTGACCGTCGGCGGTCGTGCGATCGACGCCACCGCCATCACGCCGAGCCTGCTGAGCGACGTGCTGCACGAGGCGGATGAGGTCGAGGCCAATGTTGCGACCGGCTATCACGCCATCGAGTTTCTCCTCTGGGGTCAGGATCTCAACGGCACCGGCCCCGGCGCCGGAAACCGCCCGGCCAGCGACTTCGACACGGCCAACTGCACCAACGGCAACTGCGACCGGCGGGCCGAGTACCTGATGGCGGCGACGGATCTTCTGATCACCGATTTGGAGGAGATCGTCGAGGCTTGGGGCGAAGGCGGCGATGCGCGCGAGGCGCTGACGGCTCAGGGCGAGTCGGCAGGCTTGATCCGCATCCTGACGGGTCTGGGTTCCCTGTCCTATGGCGAGTTGGCCGGCGAGCGCATGCGGCTCGGTCTGCTGCTCCACGACCCGGAAGAGGAGCATGACTGCTTCGCCGACAACACCCACAACAGCCACTTCTACAACGTCGTCGGCATGATCAATGTGGTCACCGGGACCTATCAGCGGGTCGACGGATCTCGGGTCAGCGGCCCGAGTCTGGAGGCGCTGCTTGCGGACGCCGATCCTGCGGTGGCCGAGGAGCTGCTTGCCGGATTGCAGCGGAGCTACGACGCCGGGCTGGATCTGGTTCAGCGCGCTCAGCGTATCGAAAGCTACGACCAGATGATCGCGGCTGGGAACGTTGAGGGGAACGCCACGGTGGACGCCATGATCGAAGCGCTTGTGGCGCAGACCCGCAGTATCGAACGGGCCGTTGCGGCACTCGATCTGCAGCCGATCGCCTTCGAAGGTTCGGACAGTCTCGACAATCCCAGTGCTGTGTTCCAGTAACGCGCCGCTCTTGCGCAGATGGCAGCGGCGCTGATTGAAGGAGAGAGAGGAGGCTCGATCTCCACAAGGCCAGAGCCGGCAGTGCCGAAGGATGCGCAACCTTCAACCTGACACTCGATGTCCGCTGTTGCGGTGTCGCGTGTCAGGCGTAGTTTCGATGTTTGCTGTCGCTGCTGGAGAAAGTAAGGGGTCGGCACTCACATGCTTGGGGAACCGGCCAGCTGTATCAGCGAGTTTTGACCGGGAAGCATAGTCTTGAAATCTCTCGCTCTCGTCGCGCTGCTGACCGCCTGTGCTTTCGGCGGTATCGCAACCGTCGGCGCGTCCGTCGATCAGTCTTTGGAGCATCGCGGCGACCTGAGCGCAGAGGATAGGGCGCGCATCGCCGGCGTGCTGGCGCTGCCGCAGGACTTCTCCAAAGCCGAAGCCTTCGAGCGTTGGCCGGGCGGTGCGGGAACCTCGCGCAAGCTGATCAACCGCGACGCTTTCTCCCATCCGCTGGCCAACCTCGACTTCGAGCAGGAACAGCTCTTCCGTGTCGGCAACGGCATTTTCAGAAAGCTCTGGGTCAGCTCGCCTGCCTCGACTCAGGCCTCCGACGGCCTGGGCCCGCTGTTCAACGCGCGCTCCTGCCAGCGATGTCACCTGAAGGACGGCCGGGGTCATCCGCCGGCGCCAGGAGAGCAGGCGGTCTCCATGTTCCTCCGCCTCTCCATCCCGCCGCAGGACGAGACGCAGCGGGAGGCACTCGAGGCGGGGCTGAAGGGCGTGATTCCCGACCCGGTCTACGGCGGTCAACTGCAGAACTTCGCCGTGCCCGGCCATCTCGCCGAAGGCCAGATGACCATTACCTACGAGGAACTGCCGGTCGAGCTGAATGGCGGCGAGATCGTCATGCTGCGCAAGCCGGTCTACGGCATCGAGAGCCTGGGTTACGGACCGACGCATTCGGAGCTGATGGTCAGCCCGCGCGTGGCCAATCAGATGATCGGCCTCGGGCTGCTGGAGGCGATTCACGAGGGTGACATCCTGGCGCAGGCCGATCCGCAAGATGCGGACGGAGACGGTATCTCCGGGCGACCGAATTGGGTGCGTGACGATGTGACCGGCGAGTTGGTGCTCGGCCGTTTCGGCTGGAAAGCCGGTAACCCCAACGTGCGGCAGCAGTCCGCCCACGCCTTTACCGGAGATATCGGAATCTCGACCGGTCTCACGCCGTATCACGCCGGCGAGTGCACCGCAGCGCAGACGGCTTGTCAGGCTGCGCCGACCGGCGTCCAGGTTGCACTGGGCGATGTCGAGGCGCCTGATCAGGTGCTCGATCTGGTGACGTTCTATGCCGAAACGCTCGCTCCGCCTGCCCGCCGGGATCTGGAGGAACCTCAGGTCCTGCATGGGAAGGCCCTGTTCCACGAAAGCGGCTGCGCCGCCTGCCACACGCCGAAATACGTTACCCGCCGGGATGCGGCGATCGAGGCGACAAGCTTCCAGCTGATCTGGCCTTATACCGATCTACTGCTGCACGACATGGGGGAAGGATTGGCCGATGGCCGGCCCGAATGGCAGGCGACCGGGCGCGAATGGCGCACGGCTCCGCTCTGGGGGATCGGGCTGACGGAGACGGTCAACGGTCACACCTTCTTCCTGCACGACGGCCGCGCACGCAATCTTCTGGAAGCCATTCTCTGGCATGGCGGCGAAGCGCAGACGGCGCGCGATACGGTGGTCGCCATGACGCCGGAGGAACGCGACGCCCTTCTCGCCTTTATCGGATCTCTCTAGTCATGCTTCTCTTCCGCACCGCAGCCGCTTTCCTGCTCGCGGCGACCGTCACCTCGACTTCGTTGGCGCAAGAGGCGCCCGACTACGCCGGACTCGTGGAGCAGGCCGTCGCGGCCAGCATACGGCCGAACTACGCTGCCGCTTCGGAGCGTTTCGCCGAGCTCGAGCGCGCGGTTTCCGGCCGCTGCGACGTGGCGGATCTGCCCGATGGGCCCGAGGTGGAACGTGCCTTCGCCGGCGCCGTTGCCGCCTGGGCGCGCGTGCAGCATCTGCGCTTCGGCCCGGTCATGGAGGAGGACCGCTACCTCAGCATCTTCTTCTGGCCCGATCCTCGTAACTTCACGGGCCGGCATCTCCGCGGGCTGGAGGCCGCGCTCGGTGAGCGTCCGCTGAACGCCGACTCCCTGACGCAGATGAGCGTGGCCGTACAGAGTCTTCCCGCATTGGAGCGCATCGTAACAGGGGCGGGGGAAGCGGCGGACGTTGCTTTGCCGCCGTGTCCCTTGGCGTCCGCGATTGCCGCGAATCTCCACAACATGATGGCCGAAACCGCTGCGGCTTGGGCGGAGGGGGCTGCCTATCCGCAACTGCTTGCACAGCCTGGTCCGGAGAACCCGCTCTATCGGGATCATCGCGAGGCTGTTTCGGAAGTCTTCAAAGCGCTCAGCAGCGGTCTGCAGTTCATGTCGGAGCGGACGCTGCTTCCGGTTGTGGGGGATTCCGTCGAAACCGCGCGGCCGCGCCGGGCTGCCTTCCGCCACAGCGGTTTAACGATGCCGCATCTCCGCGCGTCCTTCGAAGGGTTGGAGGCCTACTATCTCGACGGCGGCTTCTCCACTGCCGTGGCGCAGCGCGCCCCCGAGGTTGACACACGTATCCGTGATCGTTTCGCGCAGCTTGGGGCGACGTTGGAGGCAATCGAAGGCTCTTTCCCGGCCTCAGTGGTCGATCCGGCCCAGCGCGCCCGTTGGCAGTACGTGCAAACGCTCGCCGACCGGCTGGTCGTCGAGGTCAACGGCGGCGCATCGGCGGCACTCGGTCTTTCGCGCGGGTTCAACGCTTTCGACGGGGACTGAGCCGGTGGCCTTGTCCCGGCGCGCCCTGCTTTCTCTGCTCGCTGCCGGACTCGTTCGGCCAGCTTCCGTCCAGGCCGGCGCCGATCCCTCCGTCGATCCCTCGGCGGTTCCCTCCTTCGCAACGACCTGGCAGACCCCCGAAGGTCGTTTTCAAGCCGGTCTGGTTTCACAGACAGGGGACTCTCTGCAGGTCCACGACCTGCCGGCCCGTGGGCACGGGATGGCTTCGGACCCAACTGCGAGCCGAGTCGCGGTCTTTGCCCGGCGACCGGGGGACTTCGTCGTGGTGTTCGACGGCGTGACGGGCCGTCTCCTTGCGGACATCTCTGCGGCTCCGGGACGCCATTTCTACGGTCACGGCTGTTTCGCCGCGGACGGGACGCTCCTCTATGCGACCGAAAACGACTACGAGGGCGAGCGAGGCGTGATCGGTGTCTACGATGCGACGGAGAGATTTCGCCGGATCGGCGAGTTCTCAAGCCACGGCATCGGTCCGCACGAGATATGCCGCCATCCTGACGGCCGCACGCTGGTCGTCGCCAACGGCGGCATCCTGACCCATCCGGCCGCGCCCCGTGCCAAGCTCAACCTGGCTGAGATGGCGCCTTCGGTCGCCTTCGTCGCTGCGTCGGACGGCCGCCTGCTGCATGCCGTTGCACCGCCTGCCGATTTGCACAGACTCTCTCTTCGGCATCTGGACGTGATGCCCGACGGTTCGGTCGTCGTGGTCGCCCAGTGGGAAGGGAATCCGCTCGATCAGCCGCCGCTTGTCGGCCTGACTCGCCTTGGCGCACCGCTGACGCTGGTCTCGGCGCCTCAAGGCGCACAGCAGCGCATGAAGAACTACTGCGGTTCCGTCGCTGTCTCCGCGGACGGGAGATCCTTTGCCGTGACGTCGCCGCGCGGAGGGGTGGCGACTCTCTGGCGACACGATGGACGCTTCCTTGCCAGCAGCGAGCTGCGCGACGTTTGCGCGGTCGATGCCATGCCGGGTGGTTTTCTGCTCACGTCAGGCGAGGGGTGGCTGGCACGACTGAATCAGGGCGGTTTGCAGCCCATCGCCCGGCATGGGCGCCGCTTCGATAACCACCTGCTGCGTCTGTCGTCCTGACCGGCCGCTTGCAGGCTCAAAAGGGGCGCTGCAAGCGCTCTTGATCGACATCACTGAGAATGCGTCGCAGTTGCGAGAAGAATCATCTAGAGTGGAAGATCTGACGGACCGTACCGGCGAGGCGCCGGCGGTCATCGGGTTGCGCAGCAGGGGGCGACACGGCGGTTCATGGAACAGGTATGTCAGCCCTCTCACGGGCGGTCTCTGGCGGCCGTCGCGACGGGCCGCCTCGTTCGAATCGAGGCACTCTACGCCGGACAGACTCTGAATCACAGATTGACGGAATTGGGTTTGCGCGGCGGTGTGGTGGTCGAGGTGCTGCAGAATCATGGACGCGACGGTGTGATCGTCGCGTTGGGAAGCCAGCGACTGGCTTTGCCCGTAAGCCTCGCAGTCTGTATCGGGGTTACGGATGAGGCGCGAGGTACCGGCCGAGACGCGTGAGAATGCTCATGACCTCCATAACCGTTGCCTTGATCGGCACCCCCGACACCGGAAAGACCTCTCTGTTCAATCAACTGACCGGCCTGCGCCACAGGGTGGCGAACCGGCCCGGGGTCACGGTCGAAAAGCGCAGCGGGCCTTTCTGGTGGGGGCCTTGGAGGGAACCGCCGTCGATCTCCCCGGGATCCATTCTCTTGCGCCTGCCGAAACGTCGGAAGACGAGCCTGTCGCCGGCGCCTAGCTGGCTGCGGGCGAAGCGGACGTCGTGGTCGATATCTTGGACGCGTCCAACATCGAGCGGCATCTCTATCTCGCTGTGCAGCTGCTGAAGCAGGGGTATCCAGTCGTGGTCGCGCTTAACATGATGGACGTGGCGCGTGCCAATGGCATCGAGATCGACGTTGCCGCACTGTCACGACGCCTCGGCTGCCCGGTCGCCCCTTTGATCGCGTCCCGCGGGGAGGGCCTGAGCGCTCTGGAGGTCGCCATACGCCAAAGCCTGGGCGGGCGAGCGGTCCCTGCACCTTGAGTGAGACCCCGGCACATCTCGATATCGAGCCCGGAACGGCCGAAGGACTGCTCGAGGTCCTGGTGCGCCAGGGTGACGCGGCGTGGAACCTTTTGCGAGCCAGTGCGGCGGCTGCAGCGGTGCGTGTGGTCTACGGGCCCTGTCGATCTACCGTACGGGCAGAGTGTCTCAATCGTCGGCGTAACCGAAGGGTTGCGGGGCGTCGCTTGCGGTTTCGACCCAAACGCTCTTGGGCTGGGTGTATTCCAGCAACCCTTCATAGCCGCTGGAGCGGCCGTAGCCTGAGCCGTGCATGCCGCCGAAGGGGGACATGACCGACAGCGTACGATAGCCATTGATCCAGAAGCTGCCCGCTCGCACCCTGGCGGCCACACGATGGGCGCGGCCGACGTCGGCTGTCCAGACCGCCCCGGCAAGATCGAAGGGACTGTGGTTGGCCAGAGCCAGAGCCTCTTCCTCGTCATCGAACAGCAGACAGGACAGCACCGGGCCGAAGATCTCCTCGCGCGCCACCGTCATATCGGCGGTCACGCCGCCCAACACCGTCGGTGCGTAGAAGTAGCCGTCGCCGGCTCCGTCGGGCTTGCCGCCACCTGTAAGAACCTGCACGCCGGCACTGCGCCCGTCCGCGACCATCTTGGAGATGCGCTCGAACTGACGTGCATTGTTGATCGGGCCGACCTCGGTGGTCTCGTCCAGGGGCGCGCCGACTTTCAGGCGCTTCGCACCGCCGACGACGAGCTCCAGCAGTGGCTCCGCCACGCGCCGATGCACGAGGAGACGCGATCCCGCCGTGCAGCTCTGCCCCGCTGCGGCAAAACAGGCAGCTTGGGCCCCTTTGGCGGCTCGATGCAAATCGGCATCGGGAAAGACGATGTTCGCCGATTTGCCTCCCAGTTCGAGCAGGCAGGGTCTCAGGTTGCGGGCGGCTGTCTCCGCGATGGCCCGCCCGGTCTCCGGTGAGCCGACGAAAATCGTCTTGGTGATGCGGGATTCGGCGACCAGCGTATGACCCACCGTTTGGCCTAGGCCGGCGAGCACGTTGACGGCCCCGTTGGGCAGCCCGGCCTCGTGCAGCAGAAGGCCGAGACAGACCGACGTGACCGGCGTCAGCTCGCTGGGTTTCAGCACGACCGCATTGCCGGCTGCCAGCGCCGGCGCCAGTTGCCAGCCAGCCGTGAAGATCGGAGCGTTCCAGGGTGTGATCTGTGCGACCACACCCAGCGCTTCACGGCGTGTGTAATTGAGATGGCTGGTCGGCACGGGGATGACGTCGCCGTGCAGCTTGTCGGCCCAGCCGGCATAGTAGTCGAACATCTCGGCGACCTTGAGCACCTCGACCCGGGTGTCGCGGATCGGCTTGCCGGCGACGACGGCCTCCAGAATGGCCAGGCTCTCGGCACGCTGGCGTATCAACTCGCCCATTCGCCAGAGCACGCGGCCCCGGGCACTGGCGGTCACCGCCTGCCAGGCCGAAAACCCGCGTTCGGCGGCATCGACGGCATCCAGCGTTCCGGGGGCGGCGCAGTCGCGATACTCCAGCAAAGGCGTCGCGCTGGCCGGATCGATGATCTCGACCGTGGCGCCGTGGCCTTGCAGCAGTTCGCCATCGACCAACGAGCCAAAACGCTCGGGCGCGCCGAACCAGGCGGAGAGATGCTTGTGAAGAAGTCCGCTCATCGCCGGCTCGTCTCCTTTGCGTAGGGAACCATGCGATTGAAGTCCTCGGAGTCCGGTACGCTCGCGCCGGAGTCACGCCAGATCGCACCGGCAGCGGTTGCCAGCCGGGGCGCAAGCCCGACCTCCGAGGCCAGCTTCAGCGCAAGCCCGACGTCCTTTCGCATCAGGCCCATGGAGAAGCCGGAATCGAAGCTGTTGGAGAGCACCCAGCGCGGCAGGTTGAGTTCGGTGACGCCGCTGCGGCCGGACCCTACGTTGAGCGCGGCCAGCAGAGCCTCAGGCTGAAGATCCCCGGCTTCCGCAAGTGCGAGGGCTTCGCCCGCCAAGGTCAGATGGGCGGCGCAGAGCAGATTGTTGACGAGTTTGGTCACGTTGCCGGTGCCGGGTCCGCCGCAGTGAACCACCTGTCTTGCGATGGCCTGCAGCACTGCTGCGGCGCGGTTCAGGTCGCTCTCCGCACCGCCGGCCATCACGAGAAGCTGCCCATTGCGAGCGGCGGTCGGTCCTCCGGACACCGGCGCATCCAGATAGCCGATTCCGCGTGCGGCCATTTCAGCGTGCAATCGTCTCGAAGAAGCGGGTTCGGCCGTCGAGGTGTCCAGGATCAGATGGCCTGACGTCAGCGATTCTGCTGCCTCCGCGACAACCTTTTCGATGATGTCCGAGGTCGGCAGGGACAGCAGCAAGGCATCATTCGCAGTTGCCAGATCGCCGAGGCTGCCCAGGTTGGGCGAGAAGGCGGCCCGCCGTTCCTCCATGGTGTCGAAACCCGTCACTTCGAAACCCGCTGCAGCGAGAGTCCGCGCTATCGGCAGCCCCATGTTGCCCAGGCCGACGACACCGACCTTTCGGATCGCTTGCGCCATCAAGCGTGGCTCGGCAGAGACAGGGAGTGCAGACGCAAGGCTCGGCCGGGTCTGGCGCCGGTTGTGCCGCCGTCGCGCCAGACGCTGCGGCCGTTGACCCAGACCTCCAGAATACCGCGGGCCGGCGTTTTGGGCGCTTCGAAGGTGGCGGCGTCGATCACTTCGTCGGGGTCGAACAAGACCAGGTCTGCGGCTGCTCCGACGGCCAGCCGGCCGCGGTCTGTCAGTCCGAACTCGGACGCCGGGAGTCCGGTCATCTTGCGCACGGCTTCTTCCAGGCTGAAGAGCTGCAGGTCGCGGCAGTAATGGCCGAGCACGCGCGGGAAGGTTCCCCAGAGCCTGGGGTGAGGTTGCGTATCGTGCGGCAAGCCGTCGGACCCGATCATGGTGTGGGGATAGGCGAGGATCCGCTGCACATCGGCCTCGTCCATCATGAAGAACACGCCTCCGGCCGGAGTCAGTCGCGCGACCGCCTCCTCCATGTCGATGCCCCAGTCGGCGGCGATCTCCTGTAGATCGCGACCGGCGGCTTCTGGGTGCGGTACCGACCAGGTCACGATGACCTTGCTGGCATCCTCGAGCAGGCTCGAGTCGAGCATGGTCGAGCCGGCGACATAAGGGTAAGCATCCAGCCCGATGTGTTGATGTGCTCGGTTTTCGTCGATCAGCTTCAGGGTGTCGCACGAGCGGCCATGGTTTCGCTGGCCGGCGCATTTGTGATGGGAAATCACCACTGGAATCTGAGCTTCGCGGCCGACCCTGAAGGTTTCTTCCAGAGAGTCGATCACCTGGTCGGCCTCGTCGCGCATATGGGTGGTGTGCAGCGCCTTGGCCTGATGCAGTGCCTTGGCGAGTTCGATGACCTCCTCGGTCGGCGCAGCCTTGGCCGGCGGATAGAACAGGCCGGTCGAGAGGCCGATGGCGCCGGCTTCCAGGCTCTGCTCCAGCAGCCTGCGCATCGTAGCGACTTCGCCGGCGGTTGCCGGCCGTTCGAGGTCATCCATGGCGCCGATGCGCAAGCTCGAGTGACCGACCTGTGCCAGGACGTTGGTGGCCGGCGGTTCCTCGTCCAGGTGGTCGAGATAGTCCGCAAAGTCGGCGAAGAAGCCTCGCGGATCCTCGCTGATGAGGTCGATCGGCGCCGGTGGGCGGCGATCGATTGCCAGCGGCGCGAGACTGACCCCGCAGTTTCCTGCGACCACCGTGGTGACGCCCTGGCTGACTTTGCAGTCCATGGTGGGATTGGCGATCAGCGCCCGGTCGTCATGGGTATGGACGTCGATGAAACCTGGTGACAGCACGTGCCCCGAGGCGTCGACGTCACGAGCGCCGGTCCAGCCGTTCAGATCGCCCAGGGCCACGATCCGGTCGTCGCGAATCGCCAGGCCACCCCGCTGCCCCGGCGCTCCCGTTCCGTCGATCAGCCTGGCATTGCGAATCACCAGATCGGCCTGCTTCGACTCTCGGCTCATACGCACACGCCCCCTTTGTGTTCGGCGGAAGATCCTGTGAAGACGTTAAGGATAGCCCGGCTGCACCGGCTCTCGCTACGGTAACCGCTGTGGATCGGATACAACAAAAGAGGGGTCGAATGGAGCTGGCGGATAGAACGGCAGGTTGGGCGCTCGCCGAGATCGCGGCTGGACGGTTGACGCGCGGCGACTACCTGGAAGCGTGCCTGGAAAGGGTTTCCGAACGCGAGCCCGAGGTGAAGGCCTGGGTTTGCTTCGATGCAGATGCGGCACGGCTCGTTGTTGAGAGTGCTTGCGGTCCCTTGGCCGGTCTGCCATTGGGCGTCAAGGATGTCTTCGATACCTTTGACTGGCCGACCGGCTACGGTTCGCCGCTCTATGACGGCTATCTGTCAGGTCAGGATGCAGCCGCAGTCGCTCTGGCGCGCGCGGCCGGCTGCGTGGTGCCGGGCAAGACGGTGACCACGGAGTTTGCCTACTTTCATCCTGGACCGACCGCCAACCCGCGTAACCCCGCGCATACGCCGGGCGGTTCGTCCAGCGGTTCGGCCGCGGCAGTGGCGGCGGGCATGGTGCCCTTCGCTCTCGGTACCCAGACGGCCGGCTCGATCGTTCGACCTGCTGCTTTCTGCGGCGTTGTCGGTTACAAGCCCACTTTCGGAACGATCCCGACCTTCGGGGTGAAGCAGTTCGCCTGGTCGCTGGACACTGTTGGAGTCTTCGCCCGCGAGGTTGCCGATGCAGCCTTACTGGCCGAAGCTCTGTCGGGCTTGCCGTTGCAGCCGGAGGCGTCCCCTGGCGTACCGCGGATCGGTTTCTGCCGAACGGCGCAGTGGTCGGAAGTCGCTGCGCCTTTGGCTGCGACGATCGAGACCGCTGTCGCCGCAGCCGGAGCAGCCGGCGCGCGGGTCATGGAGGTCGCTTTGCCGACAGCCTGCGACTCCTTGCTCGAGGATCAGAAACTGGTGATGGCGTATGAGGGCGCCAGGGCCCTGGCGCACGAACGGCGGACCGCGAGGGACTCCTTGAGTGCGCCGCTGCTGGACCTGACCGATGCTGGCGCCGAAGCCGACCCGGAGGCTTATCTCCAGGCTCGAGCGCGTACCCGCCGGGCGCGTGCGGCGGTCGCGGAGCTTTTCACGGAGGTCGATGTGCTCGTGACTCCGTCTGCACCCGGCGCCGCGCCGCTAGGTCTGGAGGCGACCGGCGATCCCTTGTTCAACCGCATCTGGACACTGCTGGGGGTGCCTTGTCTCGCGCTGCCCGCCAGCACCGACTCAGCGGGTCTGCCGCTCGGTCTGCAACTGATCGGGGCCTTCGACGACGACGCTCGACTGCTGGCAGCGGCGGCTTGGCTGGAACGCGTTCTGGCGCAGTAGAGTCAAAGGCGAGGGGGAAACACGGCCTCGCGCCCGCCTCACTTGGCCGCGTCGGGGCTTTGCCTTCGCGCGCCCTTGGACTCGACGATGAGGCGATAGTGGGCCGGTTCCCGGTGACGCGCGAAATCGAAGACGCTCTGTTTATAGGACTTGCCGAGGTCGAGGTCGCAGGCTGCGGTGATCAGCTCATCCTCTTCCGTGACGGCGACGGCGACGCTCTCGCCTGTCGGGGCGATGATCTGGGTCCCTCCGATCATCGGCACACCCTCCTCGTTTCCGGCCTTGGCGACGCCAACCACCCAGGTCGCGTTCTGATAGGCGCCGGCCTGCATCACGAGCTGGTTGTGGAACCAGCCGAGACGGTCGTGCTCCGGCGCAGGCGGATTGTGCACCGGCGTATTGTAGCCGAGCAGCACCATCTCCACGTCCTGCAGGCCCATCACCCGGTAGGTCTCCGGCCAGCGCCGGTCGTTGCAGATGCACATCCCGATCCGACCGCCCAGCGCGTCGAAGACGGGAAACCCCAGATCGCCGGTCTCGAAATAGCGCTTCTCCAGGTGCTGGAAGGCGCGCCAAGGTTCGTTCTCCGCGTGACCGGGGAGATGGATCTTGCGGTACTTGCCCAGGATAGCGCCTTGCTTGTCGACCAGAACGGAGGTGTTGAAGCGGCGGGTCTGTCCCTTCTCCACAGTGAGCTCGGCATAACCGAGGTAGAAGGCGAGGTGGAGCCGCTTCGCTTCGGCGAACAGGGGTTGAGTGTCCGGTCCTGGCATTTCGCGCTCGAAGAAGCTGTCGACCTTGGCCTGATCTTCCATGAACCAGCGTGGGAAGAAGGTGGTCAGCGCGAGTTCCGGAAAGACCACCAGATCGCAGCCGCGCCCTGCGGCTTCGCGCAAGTGGGCGATCAGGCGCTCGACAACCTGGGCGCGGGTCTCCGTCAGGGCGATCGGGCCGAGTTGGGCGGCACCGACGGTGAGGATGCGGGGCATGCAGCCGTCCTTCCTTCGCTTCACGTCAAGCTTCTGGGCATCGTGGCCGGTACGGCCCGGTCGTCTGATCCGTGTCCGTCACCCCGCGGGCCTCCCGATCCGCACCTCCTCGCCGGAGCGGCCGACGATCTTCCGATAGAGCACCGGATCGGTATCGCCTTCGCTTCCGAACAGCATCACCCGGCTGTCCGGTCCAAGTCCCAAACCCTCTCGGATACCCGGATTGGACAGCGCTCCGACCAGGGCACAAAGCCCGGCAACGGCGGACTCTCCGGCGACCAAAGGCGGGTCTCCGTCACAGCCCTGGGCGAGACAGCGCATGGCATGACCTGCCGCGGTGTCGGTGACGGTCATGAAGGCGTCTGCCCCTTCGTCCAGGATCTCCCAGGCAAGCAGTGAGGTTTCGCCACAGGCGAGGCCGGCCATGATGGTGTCCAGCTCGCCGTCGACATGGCTGGCGCCACCGTTGCGCGCGCTGGCGAGAAGGCAGGCGGCCTGATCCGGTTCGACGACGATGAAACGCGGGCGATGGCTGTCCAGCGTCTCCCAGAGGTGACCACAGATCGCCGCGGCCATGCCGCCGACGCCTGCCTGTACCAGCACGTGGGTCGGCGGGCTCTCGCCGAACTGCATCACGGCCTCCTCGGCCATCAGGCTGTAGCCCTGCATGACATCGCGCGGGATATCCAGATAGCCGGGGTAGGAGGTGTCGGACACGACGGTCCAGCCTTGCGCATCGGCCTGGCGCGCGGCTTCGCGAACCGCGTCGTCGTAGGTACCGGGCACACGGCGTACGTCGGCGCCGAATCGCGCGATCGCCGAGACCCGGCCCTGGCTGACGGTGGCATGCACGAAGATCACGCAACGGCAGCCGAAGGTCTGCGCGCCCCAGGCGACCGAGCGGCCGTGGTTGCCGTCCGTTGCACAGCAGACCGTTAGACCCGCCATCAGGTCGGCGTGGGTGCCCTTCAGGACATCCGCGGTCGAGGGTACCTGGCCGGTCGCCTCTGCGATGCGGCGTTTCAAGAGGCGCAGCACGGCATAGGCGCCGCCAAGAGCCTTGAAGCTGCCGAGCCCGAAGCGGCCGCTTTCGTCCTTGTAGGCGATCTCCGCAAGACCCAGCCGGTGTGCCAAGCCTGAAAGCCGGATCAGGGGCGTCGGCCGGTATCCGGGCCAGCTCGAGATCTCGTCCCGAGCCGCCTTGAAGGCGGTCCGGTTCAGAACAGCGGTTTGACGATCTCCATAGTGCCGAGCCGGGTCGGATTTGGAGTTAAGCTCGATCTCCAGCGGCTCTGCGGCAAGCGCTTTCAAGCTGACGCTTCGTGACTCTGTCATGGCGGTGAGGAACCGTTTCGGAAGGCTGCAGATGACCGACCGGTAGAGCCAAGCAGCATTCCTGCCGTCCGGTCAACGCTCGAGGGAGTGGCCGAAGACACGCAGCGCAGGCCTGCTCATTGGATACAATGCAGGCAGATTAGGCACGCAGTAGACAGTTTGTCCGATTTTTCATCACACTGTCTGGGTTCGTTGGATGCCCCTGGTTAAACTTCAGTATGACAGTTCCTGCTTGTGGATCCCGGTATGCGGGCTTTTCCGGTCGATCTGGGAGTTCGGACTCGCATCCCATGGCAGGCTGGCACAGGATTTGAAAGTCGAACTCAGGACCGAAAGCGACGTCGATGGTGCAACGTATCTCTCCGATACGTCGTGCGGGCCGCCGCAACACGGTCCCAAGAGATAACAAGGAGGCTATCGATGGTGAGTATCACAAGGCGACGCCTCGGCGTCTTGACCGCTGCGGCGGTGGCGCTGGGCGCAGCGATTGGATTGAACGTCCAGGCGGCGCAAGCCGAAACGGTCTTGCGGGTCATACCGCATGCCGACCTGAAGAACGTCGATCCGATTTGGACCACGGCCTACATCACCCGCAACCATGGCTACATGGTCTACGACACGCTTTTTGCGATGGACGAGAACCTGGAGCCGCAGCCCCAGATGGTCGACACCTGGGAGGTGAGCGAAGATACGCTGACCTGGACCTTCGTCCTGCGCGACGGCTTGACGTGGCACGACGGAACCCCGGTGACCGCCGAGGATTGCGTGGCCTCCCTGAAGCGGTGGGGCGCACGCGACGGCATGGGGCAGAAGCTTATGGACGTGGTCGCGTCCCTGGAGGCAACCGACGACAAGACCATCGTCATGACCCTCTCGGAACCCTACGGGCTGGTGCTGGAGTCGATCGGCAAGATCAGCTCCAACGTGCCCTTCATGATGCCCAAGAGACTGGCTGAGACGGACCCCTTCGAGCAGGTGCCCGAGATCGTCGGATCCGGACCCTTCATGTTCTCTCAAGAGGAGTGGGTGCCGGGGTCCAAGGTCGTCTATCTCCGCAACGAGGCCTATCAGCCGCGCGAGGAATCCCCCAGCGCGGCGGCAGGCGGCAAGCTGGCCGAGGTCGATCGGGTGGAATGGCTCTACATCCCCGACCAGACCACGGCGTTGAACGCTCTGTTGAACGGCGAGGTCGACTACTGGGAGAATCCTCCGGTCGATCTGGTGCCGATCCTGCAGCAGAACAGCGACATCGTCGTCGAGGTTCTGGACCCGCTGGGCAACCAGGGCATGCTGCGGATGAACCATCTCCATCCGCCGTTCGACAACGAGAAGATCCGGCAGGCTGTCGTGGCTGCGGTCAATCAGGAAACCTACATGCAGGCGGCGATCGGCGATCCCGAGTACTTCAACGTCTGCACGTCCCTCTACGCCTGTGGCTCGCCGCTCGAGACGACCGCGGGGGCCGACCTGCTGGTCAACCCCAATATGGAAACGGCGAAAAAACTGCTGGAAGAGGGCGGGTACGACGGCACGCCGGTGGTCATCCTGCAGGCGACCGATATCCCGGTGCTGAACGCCGCCAGCCTGGTGACGGCTCAGACCCTGCGCGATATCGGCATGGAGGTCGAGCTGCAGGCGATGGACTGGGCCACTCTGACCTCGCGCCGCGCGGTACAGGATCCCGTGGCCGACGGCGGCTGGAACGTCTTCCACACCTGGTGGATCGGCGGTGACATCTCCAATCCTGTGACTCACACCGGTCTTTCGACAGGCGGAACCGAGCGGGCCTGGTTCGGTTGGCCCGACGATCCGAGGCTGGAGGAACTCCGCGACGCTTTCTCCAAGGAGACCGACGCGGCGGCACAAAAGGCTCTGGCTGATGAGATCCACGCCCGTGCCTTGCAGGTGGTGACTCATGCGAATTTCGGCACCTGGTTCAATCCGGTGGCTTACAGGTCCAATGTCTCCGGCCTGATCAAGTCGCCGGTGCAGTTCTTCTGGAACGTCTCGAAGGAATAGAAGCGACAGGAAGAGAGAGCTGATCTAAGCGATGCTTGGCTTCATCGTCCGGCGGCTGCTGGCCACCATCCCCGTCATGGGGGTGGTGGCCCTCTTCGTCTTCTTGATGCTGCACCTCAGTCCCGGCGATCCGGCCACGGTGATCGCGGGCGACTACGCCAGCCCGGCCGATATCGAACGTATCCGGGCCAAGCTGGGACTTGATCAACCCCTGCATATCCAGTTCGGGACCTGGGTCTGGTCTCTTCTGCAGGGCGATCTCGGCATCTCGATATTCTCCAACCTACCGGTCACGCAGTTGATCGGGCAGCGGCTGGAGCCGACCCTTCTGCTGGCTCTGACCACACTCATCATTACCGTTGTCGTTGCGGTGCCCATGGGCGTGATCGCGGCCTGGAAGGCAGGCACCTGGATCGACCGCTCGATCATGATCTTCGCCGTGGTGGGTTTCTCGATTCCGGTCTTCGTGCTCGGCTACATCCTGATCTACTTCGTCTCGCTGAAACTCGGTCTGCTTCCGGTACAAGGCTACCGGCCGATTTCGGAGGGCTTCTTCCCGTTCCTGAGATCGATCACGCTTCCGGCTCTGACCCTCAGCGTGATCTACATCGCGTTGATCGCCCGCATCACCCGTGCCTCCATGCTGGAGGTTCTCGATGAGGACTACGTGCGCACCGCACGGGCCAAGGGGCAGCTCGAGTGGAAGGTGCTGATCGTTCATGCCTTGCGCAATGCGGCCGTACCGATCGTCACCATCATCGGCATTGGGATCGCCCTTCTGATCGGCGGAGTCGTGGTGACCGAGAGCGTCTATAACATTCCCGGCCTCGGGCGGCTGGTGTTGGATGCTATTCTCAAACGGGACTATCCGATCATCCAGGGGCTGATCCTGATGTTCAGCTTCGTCTACATTCTGATCAATCTGGCGATCGACATCCTCTACACGCTGATTGATCCGAGGATCCGCTATTGACGCTTTCCGTTGAACGCGACTCCTTCGCCGGCAGTTTCCGTGCCAACGTCGCGGCCCTTCGCCGGCAGGCCTTTCAGCGCTATCCCACCATCGGGATCGGCGGCAGCCTGCTGATCTTGATGATCTTCGTTGCCGTCTTCGCTCCCGTCGTGGCGACGGACGACCCGATCGCGTTGAATCCGATCGAGCGATTGCAGCCGCCGGGGACGGATCACTGGTTCGGCACCGACATGTTCGGCCGCGATCTCTATAGCCGGACGGTCTACGGGACGCGCATCTCGCTGATCGTCGGGCTGTCGGCTGCCGGGCTCAGCGTCTTGTTCGGGCTCATCATCGGCCTGATCGCCGGTTACATTCGATTGCTCGATGCGATTCTGATGCGGGTGATGGACGGCTTGATGGCGATTCCCGGTATCCTGCTGGCGATCGCCTTGGTCTCGCTGTCGGGTGCCAGCCTTGTCACAGTCACCATCGCGATCACCATTCCCGAGATCCCGAGGGTGGTGAGACTGGTTCGGGCGATCGTGCTCTCGGTGAGGGAGGAACCTTATGTCGAGGCGGCGGTTTCGATGGGAACGCCCCTGCCGAAGATTCTGCTCCGCCACGTTTTGCCGAACACCGTCCCACCTCTGATCGTGCAGGCGACTTACGTCTGCGCCTCCGCCATGCTGCTGGAGGCCCTGCTCTCCTTCGTCGGCGCCGGCACGCCGCCGGAGGTCCCCAGCTGGGGCAACATCATGGCCGAGGGCCGCGCCTTCTTCCAGATCACGCCCTGGATCATTTTCTTCCCCGGTATCGCTCTGGCTGTAACGGTGCTCGCGGTCAACATTCTGGGCGACGGCTTGCGCGATACGCTCGATCCCCGCATCGCGAAGAAGATGTGAGGGAGGCTGACGTGAGCAACGAGCAACCAGTCCTGGAGCTGGAGGGGCTCTCGGTGACGCTTCCTGCGGGCGCCGATAGGCCCTATGCGGTGGAAGACGTTTCCTTCGCTGTCCGCAAGCAAGAGATTCTCTGCGTCGTCGGCGAGTCCGGTTCAGGCAAGTCGGTGACGGCACACACCGTTATGGGGCTGTTGCCGCGCAAGCAGTTGACTCCGGTCAGGGGCGCGATCCGTCTGTTGGGCGAGAACCTGCTGGAGAAGACGCCGCAACAGCTTCGGGACCTGCGCGGCGCGCGCATGTCCATGATCTTTCAAGAGCCGATGACGGCCCTGAACCCCGTGCACCGGGCCGGCGATCAGATCGAGGAAGTGCTGCGCATCCATACCGATCTGTCGGAGAAACAGCGCCTCGCGCGTGTCCTGGAAGTCATGGACGCCGTGCGTCTGCCCGATCCGCAGAAGATGCGGCATAGCTATCCGCACCAGCTATCGGGCGGACAGCGCCAGCGGATCATGATCGCAGCGGCGCTGGCGCTGGAGCCGGCTCTCCTGATTGCGGACGAACCGACGACGGCTCTCGACGTTACGACACAGGCACAGATCCTTAAGCTGATCAAAGACATCCAGCGCGAGCATGACACCGGCGTGCTCTTCATCACCCACGATTTCGGCGTGGTCGCCGACATCGCAGACCGCGTGGTGGTGATGCAGACCGGGAAAGTCGTCGAAGAGGGGCCGACGGAGCGCTTGCTCAAGTCGCCGCAGCACGCCTACACGCGGATGCTGATTTCCGCCGTTCCCAGTCTCACGCCGCGTCACAGGGAAGAGCCGGCACGCAGCCAGGTGGTGCTTTCGACCCGAAACCTCAACAAGATCTATGGCGGTGGCGGTTTCTTCCAGAAAGCGCGCGAGGTGCATGCCGCCAAGGACGTGACTCTCGATATCCGCCGCGGCGAAACCCTAGGTATCGTTGGAGAGTCGGGTTCCGGAAAGTCGACGGTCGCACGCTGTATCGTTCGGCTGATCGACCCGAGCGGCGGCCAGATCTTCATCGACGATGATGACATCGCTTTGCTGCCCACACGCTTGCTGCGCCGTCATCGCCGGCGCGTACAGATCGTCTTTCAGGACCCTTATCGCTCGCTCAATCCACGCCTTACGATCGGCAAGTCCCTCGTTGAGGGTCCGATGAACTTCGGGCTTTCCAGGAAGGCGGCCTGGGAGCGAGCGCGGGACTTGATGAACCTCGTCGGTTTGGATCCCAAGGCCGTGGATCGTTTTCCGCACCAGTTTTCCGGCGGGCAGCGTCAGCGGATCTGCATCGCTCGGGCCCTGGCCATGGAGCCCGAGGTTCTGGTCGCTGACGAAGCGGTGTCGGCGCTGGACGTCTCCGTGCAGGCCCAGGTTCTGGAGCTGCTGGACGAGGTGCGCGCGAAGTTCGATCTGGCGATGCTGTTCATCACCCACGATTTGCGCGTGGCGGCACAGGTTTGCGACAGCGTCGCCGTGATGCATCGGGGTGTGGTGGTGGAGTACGGCCGCACGGCCGCTCTCTTCGCGGATCCGCAGCACGCCTACACAAAGAGTCTCTTCGAAGCTGCGCCCGGTCGCGACTGGGCCTTCGGTGAATTCGAAGAACTCTCGGCCGCACAAGCGGGAGCGACCTAGAGGGCAGAACTGGGGAGCCGGCCTACTCGGCCGCTCGGGACGAGGTCTCGGGCCCCTGGCGGCGGCCGCTGGCCTGCAGCCACTCCACCGCAGTTCGCAATGACTCCTGAAGCGGTCGCAGCTCTAGTCCAAGTGCGCGCGCCGAGTCTTCGAAAGGCAAGTCAATGGCCTGCGCAGCCATGCGCACGCCTTCCAGTGAGGCACGCGGCGGCCGTCGTGTGACATGATCGGCGATCAGCTCCGATACCCAGGCAACAACCAGTGCGAAGGCCGACGGTAAGGTACGCCGTGGCATGGCTACACCGCTGATGTCGCCCAGCAGAGCCAGGAACTCGGAAAAGCGGATGGGCGGTCGCCCCAGCACGTAGCGGTGGCCGGGCTTGCCCTGGTCTGCCGCCCTGATGAGACCTCGTGCCAGATCGCGCACGTCTATGAAGCTGACCTCGAAGTCGAGATAGGCTGGTGTGCGGCCGTTCACGAAGTCGCGGATCATCGCCGTCGGCGGTGTCAGGTGCCAGTCGTCTGCCCCGATCGGCAGGGTGGGGCTGACGATCATGACCGGCATCCCGCCTTGCGCCGCGGCGAGGGCAGCCTTTTCGGCAGCCAGCTTCGAACGTGCGTAAGGCCCCGGCATGGCGTCGGCCGTCAGCCCTTCGCGGCAGCTGTCCGGCTGCAGCGTCGTAACCTTACCGAACGGGAGGATGGCCGCGCTGGAGACGTGAACGAAAGCGCGCACGTTCGCGGAGGCCGCTTCCTGCAGAACCAGCCGAGTTCCGCGATGATTGATCTCGTCGAAGGCCGCCTTGTCGGCGCGCCAGAGGTTGGGGTCGCCGGCGATGTGGAACACCCGCTCGACACCCTGCATGGCACGGGCGACGACGGTCGGATCTGTGACGGACCCCGTTATGGCTTCGACACGGGGTCCCGGAGGTTCCGTCGGCGCGACGAGATCGAGGATACGGACGCTTCGGCCGTCGCGCTCGAGCTGTTGGACCAGATGCCGGCCGACGAAGCCCTGCCCCCCGGTTACCAGATCGACCCCCGCCCTCTTGTCTTGGCGGTTCGCAGCGCCTTGCGGTGCTTCGCTCTCACGCATCGTTTCAGCTCGGACAGAAAGCCAGACCGTCGGCGGTGACGGAGCCAATCAGCAGAGCGCCCGGTACCTCGGCCGCAACCGTTCCCGCCGGCAACAGAGTACCTTGCGGATCGAGCCATTCCAGTCTCGATTCGATGGCGCCGCCGTCTCCAGGCGCTACTCTGTCCACGCGTGTGCCTGGCCGTCCGAAGCGCAGCCATGCAGGGCGATGTAGCGCCAGACGCAGCAGGGAGGGATGCTGCGTGACGAGAAGAGCGCCGTCGGCATCTATCGTCAGATTGTCGGGCGCAGCCGCAAGGGGGTAGCGGTGCGGTGATGGAAGAGATTCGGCGGTAAGGGTCGCGTTTCCCTGCAAGGCGGTTTCGAGCGGCAGGCGCATCAGGGCCTGGCCGCGCGTTTCCGCAATCCATACCCACTGGCCGTCGACGGCGATGCCGTTGGCGAACCGCAGACCGTGGGCGATGGGTACGAGCTGCGCCGTCTGCTTGTCCTCGCCGGCGGATCCTTCGAGTACATCGTCTGACAGCGTCAGGCGCAGAACCGCTCCGGCCGGAGGGCCCAGGACCAGTTCGCGCCAGCGTGCCGGGCCACCGCAGGCCGAGGTGTCGAGGGTGAGAAAGGCATGGCGCTCATCGACGGCGGCGATGTCGTTTGCTCGGCAGAGCCTTGGATCTGCGATCCGTGCGACGTGGCGAAGGTCCGTGTCCGCCAAATCGAAGACATCCACCGCGACCCTGTCTCTTGCGGGTCCGGTGGCGCGGTTGACTGCGAAGATGCGGACTCCGCCATCACTCTTGGCGATGACGTCGATTCCGTGGGGGCGAATCT
The DNA here is from genome assembly GCA_028285215.1 of Rhodovibrionaceae bacterium. Classification (GTDB taxonomy): domain Bacteria; phylum Pseudomonadota; class Alphaproteobacteria; order Kiloniellales; family DSM-21159; genus Algihabitans. The sequence continues at coordinate 31,508 of JANQPZ010000099.1, forward strand.
CCGGAAGGACCGCGCCGGTCAGGTTCTGCGCTTCCGCGGAGGTCGTTCGGTCTGCCGTCCAGCGGTCGGCGGGCGCCTCCAGGCGGTAGAGACCTCCGGGCGCGGAGCGCTGTCCTGCGGTCACGCCGTCTTCGACCGACCAGCGGTCGTATGCGGACAAGATCGACGAACCGTCCGGCAGAACCGCCAAGTCTTCGATGCCGCGCAGGGGCAGACCGGTTTCCGCGTCGGTGACCTGGAGTGGTCTGCAGACATCTGCCAAGTGGCCGCCAGCTTCAGGCGAGACCAGGAAGTTCGGTCGCAGAAGCGCCAGGATCGCGACTAGGCCCACGACGGCCGCAAGGCTAGCAGCGACGGGAACGACCCATCTCCGGAGTCGACGTCGCGCCTTCGCCACGGGTCGATCCGACCCTTCGGTCAAGCTGTCGCCCCGGCAGTCTGCGGCTGCGGGATGGGAAAGTTCCAGTGGGCGATGCTGTCGGCACAGGCTTCCGCGACGCGGTCGATCGTTCGAGCGTCGAGCGTGAAGCGGTTCTTCTGGTATCCGCTGACCGACTGCAGATAGGCTGCGATGCGTGGCTCGGCTTCGGAAAAACCAGGAAGGTCCAGTCGCTCGTACACCTGACGCATGGCATCGGTTGGATCCGTCTCCAGCGTGTCATAGCGCACTTCGATCAGATCGTCCGCCGGGATTCTCGCACTGGCCATTCGGTAGTCCTGCATGAGTCTGGCGTGCGTCTCCAGCACGAAGCTGTCGATGTCGATGTGATCGTACTCGGCCAAGGCAAACTGCTTGAGTAGCTTTGCATAGAAGTTGCGCATCGAGACAAACACTTCGAAGGGACTGCGAACCGCGTGGATGAACTTGGCGCCGGGGTAGAGCGCTTTAAGCCGGTCGATACGGCCCGTGTAGGCAGGATTCTTGATCAGAAGCTGCTTTCGCCCCTGTTGCAGCCAGACGTTCCGCAGAAAATAGTCCAGAGCCCATTCCCACGACTGGATCTCTTCCGGCTTTGCATCGTCGAAGAACACCGCGCGCCGAAAAGTTGTCTCAAAATGTCGCGGAAAGTAGAGCGCGTGGTACAGCGACAAGGTGGTCATGTTTGCCAGCGGCACTTCGTCTTCCTGCGGCGACTGCGGTGTGACCGGAATGTTGTCGATGAAGCGCTTTTCCGGCAGCAAGCGCTCCAGCAGTGGCCTGAGACCCGCGGCGAGGCCCGCCTGGTCCCACGGCAACCCGGCGGCAATGGGCGTCACGTAACCGAAGTTGCCGTGGCTCAAGGTGTTGTAGAGGTGTGTCGTGCCGCTGCGCCAATGGCCGACGATGAAGATTGGCTGGATCTTTCCTTCAGCTTCAGCCAGCCGCGGCGCTCGAACCACGCGCTCCGTCAAGGACAATGGCCAGCGCAGACCTGTTGCGAGGAGAAGCAGCGCCAGCATTGGCCAGCGGCGTCGTGCAACCCCGCCGCCTTCGGCGGCCGCTCGAACCAGGATATGCGGGGCACTCCCGAACAACGGGTGCATAGGAGCTGTCAATCCTCTTGGCTGTCCGGCCGAAGACCGGCACCGTCGGCTGACCGGGACGTTCGCGGCGGCAGGCCGACAAACCGAGATCTGGCGCTACGGTCGGACGGATCTCTGCAGTCTGCCGTTGTCATATGGCTTGTAAGTCTGCGACCGCAAGGCGTCGGGTGGACGGCCTTACGGCAACACTGTTGCTGCCGTTGTACAGGCTGTCTTCGCGCAAGCCGCGAAGAGTTGTTTGAACCTCGTGCAGCCGGTCCTCGACTAAGAGGGGTAACGGCTCCCTAGCCGCAGAGGTGGCGCTGATACATCAGGCGTCGACGGAGCCTTTGCTATCGGGGCACCGGGTCGCCGATCCGCAGGCCGTGTCTGTATCTCACGACGCGGCACGCGAGCCTGCGGCCGGGGCGGATAGGGTTCGAGCAGATGTCGCCGGGCCGGCAGTTCAGGAGGAGATGCATGGTTCGTTACGCAGAGTTTACCCGTCTCGCTTTTTCTACTTTCGTCGCCTTGGGAGTCTTGTCCATGTCCGCGCACGCCTGTGAGGAAACCCTCTCCATCGCCTACCAGACGGGCGGCGAAGGGCGGTTGCACATCCTTGTGAACGAAGCGACCGTTCACCCTCACCTGGCTGCGCCGGAAGGCAACTGGGTCGCGCCGGACCTGCTGCTGCCGGGTGAGAACCTGCTGGAGATCGAGCTGACCGGCCCCGAGGGCGCTGCCAGCGCCAGACTGGAGGTCTTCAGCGGCTGCGGGGGCGCGTTTCCGGCGGCGCCGGGGGCGAACGCGAACAGCTTGCTAACTGTCGAGCTCGATACGCCCGGCCGCGTGTCGGAGACGTTTTCTTATGATGACGTTCCCGACTACATTTATGTGAATAGTGAGCCGACGGACAATGCTGGTCTCGACGCGGCAATCGACCATCTGCGCGAGCTGGCTCAAGCCGGCGATGTCGACGGCTTTCTTGCCTATCAGGAGCCCTTGCTCCACGACGCAAGACTTAGTCATCCGGAACGGGCCGGAATGCTCAACCACATGGCCATGGTTCTCTTGGCCGGCGGCGAGTTCGACGTGGTGAAGCCGGAGGAGATTACGATCAAGCCGGTTCTGGGCGGCCGCGCCTATCAGGCGATGGATCCGCGCGGCCAGGGGCCTCTGCAGTTCGTCGGCAGGGACGGCAGCCCGAGCGCAGGTCAGACGCTCGCGCAGGCCCGCATCTGGATCAAGACGGCGGAGGGCTGGCGGGTGCTGCGCCATTGATCCGGCAGGCGTCTGTGACGATCCCTGTGTGACGGACGAATGCCCGGCGAGACTCGCCGGGCATTTCCTTTTTTTGTTGGCTTTGCCGATTTCCTTGAACCCTTTCGAACCCGCTTTCGACCAAAGGGAAGACCGCGGCTTGGCCGCCTTGTCTTGAAGGAGCAGTGCGATGCCGTCCAAGATCTCTAGTCTTCTCGCCGGCGCGGCCCTGGCGGTGCTGACAGCTTCTCCGGCGTTGGCTTTTGAGAGTGCAATGTTCTTCCCCAAGAGTCTCGATCCGGCAGCCCTGGTGGTGGTGAGCAACGGCAGTGAATACACCGGGCTGAAGGATCCCTCTGGATGGACGAAGCTCCATGTTCAGGTGGATATCGACACCGGGAAGGCCGGCCGCGTGAAGAGCTGGAGTTTCTGGCCGACGGTAGTCAATGGTAGCACCATTGCTGCTGAAATCGAGGGTCTCGAGCCCTACAAGAGGTCAAGGGACTATGCGGTCGGCGACCGGCCCAAGAGCGTCAAAGAGACGAGTTGGACGTCCATCCCGCACGCAGCGGTCGAAGCCAACGCGGTCTTCATGTGCAACGCGCTGGCGAACGGACTTCGCGCCGATGGCTTGTCGGATCAGGCGATCTTCGGCGTGGATCGCGAGGTCCATTTCGACGTCACCGCCGCCGGCGACGCAGAGACGACCGGGCCAGGATCGAATTCGCTCTGGGTTGCAAGTGGCGCCTACCATCCCTGGACCGTGGTCTGCGAGCGCTGGACCGGCCCGCAGCTTCCGGGTGGCATGAGTCAGATCGATCCGACCGTTTTCGAAGCGGACGACATTCTGGATCAGGCCGACGATATGCCGATTGAGATCATGGGTGGAACCATTGTCGCGCTGGATCCCCCCTATGTCGGGCAGTGCCCGGCCAACGCCAACTTTCGGGTTGTGTTGCAGGCGACGGGGCAGGGAACCGTTCACCTGGGATTACGTGATGGAGTCGGCGAGCTCCATGATATCACCGGCCCCGGCGTGCCCTTCTACAACAAGGCCGGCGACTGGACGTTCGACTTTTCCTATGCGGTTGCATGGGAAGGCCCGAACCCGACGGCGACCAAGGAGCATTCCCTGCAGCTGCTCGTGAACGGGCAGAACAAGGACGAGGCTCTCGATCCCTTGAACACCCTGGAGCTCGGTCACGTCACCTGGACATCGCGTTGTCTGCCGAAGACGACGGTCGACCTGGGCGGCGCGGACGATTCGGGCATGGGTAGCTTCGGCGCTGCACCGCAAGCCAACGCGCCCGGCGGGTCGATTTTCCAGCCGTCCGCTGGCCAACCCCAGCCGGTGCTGCAGCCTCGCCGGAGCTTGCAACTGCAGCCGGCGAGGCCCGCGCAGGCTCCAACCGCGACCTTCCAGCGCCAGCCGGCTCCGTCCGGCAGAGAGATGGCGCCACGTGTCGGCGGCCCCGGGGAGCCTCCGCCGCGCCGCCTGCAGCTCCGCAGCCAACCCGTCCCGCAGTAGTCCCCCTGCCGGACGGCGGCGGCCCGGACCCGAGTGCCCTCGGGTTCGGGCTGCTCCGCCGTTCGATACTCTCTCTCCATCTCCATTGTTTTGAACCGTCTTCGCCGGATCGCCGACCTACGGAAGAATCGCCGCGCTGCGGTCCGGGACGACAGGGAGAAGAAAGATGATGATCCGTACTTCTCGTTTCCTCTTTCGAACGATTTCGGCTTTCGCGCTGATCGGGGCCGGTGCGTTGGTTGCTTCCTCGCCATCGGCTGCAGGTCCAATCCTCTGGGGACACGCCGAGGCGGTTGAGCTCGACTTTGGCCTCGGTGGGCAGCCGATCGACGTCCGAAGCAACGGCGAGACCTATACCGGCCCGGCTGTCCCGCCGCTGAATTTCGACATCACCTACAATGTGTACGGCACCTCCGATTTGGTTGTCTGGACCAGGGTGAAGGGCTTCTCGCTCTACCCTCGCTTCGTTCCCGCCGAAGGCACGGAGGGACCCGAGTTTCCCAGTCTTCAAGAGTTTGGCATGTCCCACACTTGGCCGGTCGGTCAGAGGCCGAAAGAGTTCGAACAGACGGTTACGCTGACGGTCTACGTTCCCGGGGTGGTCGGCGATTTCATGACCGCCCGCTGCAATGCCCTGGCGGCCAGCTTGGCCGAGCAGGGATTGAGCAAGCAGGAGATCTTCGGCGAGGACCGTTTGCTCCATTACAATGTCGGAGCCGACGGGTTGATCTGGCAGACCGGCATCGGCGTCAACACCAGCGGAATGGTTGGCCTGAGTGAGCTACCTCTGAAGGTGCGTTGCATGAAGTTCGTGCCTGAGGTCCAGCACCCGGATGTCGCAGACGATGTCGCACCACTCCCTCCCTTCACCGCCGACAGCCTGCTCAACGAAGCCGAGGACATGCCGATCAACATCACCGGCGGTACCATCGCGGCGCTCGACCCGCCCTATGTCGGACACTGCCCGGCTCAGGCGGACTTCCGAGCGACCCTGCAGGGTACCGGGCAAGGCGAGGTGCGGGTCTGGGCCTTCAACGAGAACCAGGATCCGGTCTACGTCTCGGGCCCGTTGCCCTTCTACAACACCGAAGGCGCCTGGAGCTTCGACTTTCCCTACGACATCAAGTGGGAGGGTCCTCAGTCGCTGGAAACCAAGGAGCACGTGCTGCAGCTGCGCGTCACCTACAAAAACAAGGATGAGCCATACTTCCCGACCAACCAGGTTGTCCTCGACCACACCTCGTGGAACGCTCGTTGCCTGCCTAAGACGACTGTCGATATAGGCGGTTCGGACGGGGGCAGTCTGGGGGCTTTCCAGCAGGCGCCGGCCGGCGATGCAGCGTCTGAACTGACCCTGCAGCCGGTCACCGATTTGCCGAGCGCAACGATTCAGCTTCCCACGGCCGGGCAGCGACCTTCGTTGCAACACGACCGCGTTGAACGGCAGCGCGAGACGTCGCCGCGTTTGCCGGAGCGACAGCCGCAAGCGCCGGCTCAGCCCGTTCCGCAATGATCGATCGATAGCGGTGGCATCTGGCGAGCTTGGCGCAGCTGCCTCGCCTCTCCGGTCGGCAGTAGGCCACCACCCGCCGACTGGGCGGGGGGCCCGGG
>JANQPZ010000105.1 GCA_028285215.1 Rhodovibrionaceae bacterium
GATGACCTTGTCCGGTCCCATCAGCCTGGCCGGACTCCCTGTCGCACTCGAGTGGACGGAGTACTTCGAGGCGCAGGAGGGCGTGCGACGCGAGGTGACCGCCCGCACCGACGCCCTGGACGCCGCCGCCCGCAGGCGGCTCGGCTTGCCGCTCGCGGAGTCCTTTCGCGGGCCCATGGCGGCCGATCTGAATCTCGTGAGCGCCGTCGACGATACCTCCGAGATCGAAGTCGCCCTGCAGCTGATCGACACCGAAGTCGATCTCCCATCGCTGAAATGGCGCAAGGCGGCCGGAGCCCCGGGCACAGCGAGCTTCGTTGCGCAGATCTGGGGCCGACGACTCGTCTCCCTGCGCGATCTGAGAGTCTACGCCGGCGATCTCGCAGTCACCGGCGCAGCCACCTTCTCGCCCGACGACGGCAGCCTGATCCTGGCCAACTTCAGCAACCTGTCGATTGGCGCCACAAGCCTGGAGGATGTCGCGGTCAGGCGCATGGAGACCCCAGCCGGCGACGGTTGGGACGTCCAGATTGCTGCGGGACGGCTGGACGCAGCTCCCTGGCTGCAGAACGAGGACGGAGACGGGCAAGAAGACGCCGCCGATCGACCAAGCGAGCCCGAGAACGAGGGCGAGGCCGACACGCCGCTGAACCTGCGTGTGGCTCGTTTAGAGTCGGTGCATCTGGGTGAAGACCGAAGTCTGGAGGCGGTTTCCCTGGAAGGCGAGCGCGGGCCGCGGGGGTGGGAGAAACTGGCTCTCTCTGCCGAGGTGCCAAGGCGCTGGTGGCGGCGCGGCGGCCGGGAGCGCGCGGGCGATGCGGAGATCGCGCAGAAGCTGATCCGCCTCGATTGGGGCCCCTCCCCAGCAGAAGGCGGCTACGCCCTGGAGCTGGGCGCTGACGATCTGGGCGCCGTCTTGCGCGTGTTCGGCCTGGTGGACGAGATGGAGGGCGGTCAGACCAGGATCGTCGGCAGCAGCCCCGGCCCGTTGCTCTCCGCACCGATCGAAGCGCAACTCGAACTGCGTCAGTACACACTGGTGCAGGCGCCGTTGCTGGGCCGGATCGTCGCCGCTGCTGCGCTCGGCGGGCTGACCGGCATGCTCGCGGAAGACAATGGGATCACCTTCGAACGGGGCACCGGTGCCATCGTCTTCGAGAACGGCGTTCTCTCCACCGACTTGCTGCGCGCGTACGGACCCGCACTGGGAATTACGGCACGAGGCACCGTGGACACCCAGGCCGACGCCATCGACCTGCAGGGCACGCTGGTGCCGGCCTATGCCATCAACCAGGTGCTGGGGGCCATTCCTATCCTCGGACCGCTGCTGACCGGCGGGGAGGGCGAGGGCGTGCTGGGCGTGACCTACTCCGTCTCCGGCACGCTGGACGACCCGGATGTGGACGTGAACGTCTTGTCTGCCCTGGCGCCGGGCTTCCTGCGCGGCATCTTCAGCGGCAAGATCGACGGGAGCGAAGAGGCACTTGAAGCCCTGCCGCCGTCTGGCGCCCAACGCTGACCAAGTCCGATTCGGCTCTTGCCTCGGCCGCCGCGACGGCGTTCTCTCCCGGGCATGACCGAGTCCACCCTCACCGAGTCCGCTCGACAGGTTCTGGCAACATCCGATGCCGTCGCGAAGGCCGGGGCGGCGCGCCGCCTCGCGGCGGACTGGCAAAGCGGCGCTCTAACGGCGCTCGGCGCCCGTGGCGCGCCCGACCGGCCGGGACGTCCCGACCGGCCGACTCTGCTGCATCCGACGAAAGTTCCCCGTCGGCGGGTCAACAGCGCACCTGCCGGGCGCGTGGCACTGCTTCACGCCCTGGCCCATATCGAGCTGAATGCGGTAGACCTCGCCGTCGATCTGGTCGCCCGCTTCGCCGAACCTGCACTCCCCAGTGCCTTCTTCGACGATTGGCTGCAGGTGGCCGACGAAGAGGGCAAGCACTTCCTGCTGTTGGCAGATCGCCTGACCGAGCTGGGAGCGGCCTACGGCGATCTGCCGGCCCACGACGGGCTCTGGCAGGCCGCCGAAGAAACGGCGCACGACCTGCTGGCGCGTCTGGCGGTGGTGCCGCAGGTCCTGGAGGCGCGAGGCCTCGACGTCACCCCTGGAATGATCGACAAGCTGGAACGGGCCGGGGACACGGCCTCCGCCGCCATTCTCCGCGTGATCTACGAAGAGGAGATCGGCCATGTCGCGATCGGCCGTCGCTGGTACCTCTGGCTCTGCGCGCAACGCGGTCTGGAACCGCAAGCCACCTGGCAGGACCTGGTGCGGCGCCATTTCCGCGGCGCCCTGAAGCCGCCTTTCAACGAGGCTGCACGCCGCAGCGCCGGCCTGACTCCGGAGACCTACCTGCCGCTGGCCACGCAAGGGACGACGACCGAATGACCGCAAAGCTCCATGAGGACGGGAAACCGCGTTGCGGTTGGCTGCCGGTCGGGGACGCCCTCTACCGCAGCTATCACGATGAAGAATGGGGCGTGCCGCTGCGCGATGCCCGCGGCCTCTTCGAGCTTTTGAATCTGGAGGGGTTTCAGGCCGGCCTCTCCTGGCGCACCATCCTGTACAAGCGGGAGAACTTCCGCCGGGCGTTCGCCGGCTTCGACCCGGAACTTCTGGCAACCTGGGGCGAGGCCGAGCAGGCCCGGCTGCTGGCCGACAGCGGGATCGTGCGTAACCGGCTGAAGGTTGCGGCGACGTTGGACAACGCCCGCGCCTTCCTGGAACTCGAAGCCTCGCACTCCGGCGGCTTCGCGGGCTTCGTTTGGGAAGCGGTCGAAGGGCAGCCGCAGATCAACTGCTTCCAAAGTCTGTCAGAGGTTCCCGCGGAAACGCCGGCGGCGCGGACTCTCTCCAAACGCCTGAAGGCAGCCGGATTCCGCTTCGTCGGCCCTACCATCGTCTATAGTTTTATGCAGGCGGCCGGGTTGGTGATGGACCACACCACCGACTGCTATCGCTTCGCGGAGCTGGCCTGATCTACTCGACCAGTTCGAACTGCAGCAGAAGAGTGCGCTGTGGCGGATTGAAGTTGTCGTCCGACAGCAGCGTGATCAGCGTCTCGCCCCCTGGCCCCTCGCGCAGCCACAGCCCTTCCAAGTTGTCCATGGTCAGCGGCGATTTGAGAAAAGCCAGTTCCTCGGGTCGCAAAAGCGCGCCGGCCATAGCGAGATCCAAGGGCGCCCGTTTGAGCTTCACGCGCAGCCCGCCGATCAGCGAGAAGCCGCGCTCCAACCAATAGAGATAGCGGCCGGCCGGACCGATTCCGGCATCGACCGGCGCCAGGTCTGCATCCTTCGGGATGTAGAAACTGCGCCAGACAGGCGCATCGGAATCATCGGCAACGAACCCCTGCCAGGCTTCAGTGCCGTCGATCTCCGCAGCGAGCCCCTCGCTGATGGCGAGCAAACCGCCATCGGGAAGGACTGCCAGCGACTCCATGCCCTCGTTGGCCCCCGGCTCATGATCGCCGGGCAGCGCGCTCTGTATCGGCCGGCCGGCCGGCGGAAGACCGTGGTAGCGATTCAGGCGGTGCTGCCGCTCGAAAGAGACAAGCACCTCGCCCGTCGGGAGCACGGCCAAGCCTTCCGCATCGCCCCAGTCCGTCGAGCCGGCGAGCGAGCGGCCGTCCGGCTCGAGAAGCGGGCCGAGGCGGGCCTGACCCGCGCGCAACAGGTCACCTTCCTGATCGTACTCCACCGAGAAGGCGACCCAGTGCCCTTCGTCGGAGACAGCGACCGCTCTTTGGGCATCCGGGGACAACCACAGGCCCGAGAGGCCGCCGAAGCGGCCATCGCTGCTGATCAGTTCGAGGCCGCCGCGCCAGAGGAGCCGGCCGACCCGGCGCTGTTCGGGGTCTTCGACGTTCAACCTGAGCTCGCTGCTTTTCAGCGGGATAGGGTCGGCCGCATCCGCGGCCTCGACAGCCCCCAGGGCGGAGACGACCAAGATCGAAAAGCAGATGAAAAAAAAGCGTCTCACAGCCTTCTCGCCACAACCCCAGTCCGCACCTCGGTCGAACTCCCTTGCGCCTCCGAAGCGGATTCAGCCGAGCGCGGAGTCAGCCGGCACGTCGTTGCAGGGGATGGCGGCCGAGCTGCGGACCTTCTTCGTCGAACAGTTCGGCCAACTTCTCCAGCATGGTGCCGCCAAGCTGCTCCGCGTCGACGATGGTCACGGCGCGGCGATAGTAGCGGGTGACATCGTGGCCGATGCCGATTGCGATCAGTTCCACCGGGCTGCGGGCTTCGATGTAGTCGATCGCATCGCGTAGATGCTTTTCCAGATAGTTCCCCGGATTGACCGAGAGCGTCGAGTCGTCGACGGGCGCCCCATCGGAGATCACCATCAGGATGCGCCGCTGCTCAGGCCGGGCGAGCAAGCGGTTGTGGGCCCAGAGCAACGCTTCGCCGTCGATGTTCTCTTTCAGAATGCCTTCGCGGAGCATCAGGCCGAGGTTGCGCCGCGCCCGCCGCCAGGGCGTATCGGCTGCCTTGTAGATGATGTGGCGCAGGTCGTTGAGACGACCCGGCAAGGGGGGCTTGCCGGCAGCGATCCAGGCCTCGCGCGACTGACCGCCCTTCCACATGCGGGTGGTGAAGCCCAGGATCTCGACCTTGACGCCGCAGCGTTCCAAGGTCCGGGCCAGGATGTCGGCAGACATGGCGGCGACCGAGATGGGGCGTCCGCGCATGGACCCCGAATTGTCGATCAGCAGCGTCACCACGGTGTCGCGAAAGTCGGTCTGCTTCTCCATCTTGTAAGAGAGAGAGTGCATGGGGTTGGCCACGATCCGCGCCAGGCGGGCGGTGTCCAGCAGACCTTCCTCCAGGTCGAAGTCCCAGGCCCGCGTCTGTTTGGCCATCAGACGCCGCTGCAGCCGGTTGGCGAGCCGCGCGATGACGCCCTGCAGGTGATTCAGTTGCTGATCCAGCATCTGACGCAGGCGTGTCAACTCGTCGGGATCGCAGAGATCTGGCGCCTCGATCACCTCGTCGTGCTTTGTGGAAAAGGCATGGTAAGCCTCCTCGTCCGGCGCGTTGCGGCGGTCGTGTTCCGGCCGGCGTCCGGGCTGTCCCGGCTGCTCGTCGGCCGCGCCGTCCATCATTTCGCCGTCGGCTTCGGCTGCCTCCTGGTCGGCCGCCTCAGCATCCGACAGGTCGGCCTGCTCTCCATCGCTGGCCGCAGCGCTTTCGCCGCTGTCTTGTTCGCCGCCCTCGCCGCGCAGCTGATCCGGCGACTCCTCGGACTGGTCCTCGCCGCCCTCGTCCTCCTGGTCGTCGTCCTCAAGTTCCTCGTCGCTGGTCGCTTCCAGATCGAGATCGGCGATCATCTGACGCACCGCCTTGGCATAGGCGCCCTGGTCACCGATGACCGACTTCAGGCCATGCAGCTCCTGCAGAATGCGCGGCTCCAAGGCCTCGCGCCAGACCTCGACCAGGGTCCGAGCCGCCGCCGGCGGCGCCTCTCCGGTCATGGCTTCGCGCGCCAGCAGCCGCAAGGCTTCCGACAGCGGCGCCTCCTCGCGCGTCCGGATACGGTCGTAGCCGCGGGCCCGGTAGCGATCCTCCAACACGGCATCGAGGTTCATCGCGCAGCCGGCCATGCGGCGGCTCCCCAGGGCCTCGCAGCGCGCCTGCTCCACGGCGTCATAGATCTCGCGCGCGACCTGCTCGTGCGGTCGCGTTCGGTTGTGGACCTTATCGTTGTGATAGCGCCGTCGAAGCGCCGCAGCATCGCATTCGCCACGGGCCAGCAGCACCTCCTCCAACGGCAAGTCGCGGCTGGGAAGCGGGAGGCGCACCTCCCCTTTGTCTTCGGACTGCGCCGGCGGCTGACCCGGCTGCGCGCCGCTGAACCCCACCGTCAGTTCGGCGTCGCGCGACACGGCGCGCAGGGTTGCGGCAGTGGCGCGCTTGAAGCGCTCGATCGGCGTGTCAGCGGACTGGGTCATAAGCGGGCGTCGGCGGGAGCGGTTGGGCAGCCTTGAGGATCGGTCCAAGGTCGGAGCATCGAGACCGGGTTAGAAGATAAGCCTCTTACGATCGAAGGACCATCCCCTCGTCCGGGACGTGTCAAACCTGACACCCTCACAGGCACACAAACGGCCTCTTGTCCCAGCGGGACTGCGACGAAGATAGGATATTTTTCCGACATTTTTCACGCCATTATGGTAGTCTTTAGGTGGATTAAATTAAAAAACAAACAATTCAGAGGTGCTTCTCCATGTCCGGGAGCGGGGCGGACAGAGAGATCGATGAGCGCCCGGAAGCTTGGCGCAGGCTCTGTGAGGGGCTGCCCGCCTGTTCGATCCGATTGCGAGTGCCCGGTCAGGCGCCGACCCATCTTTCCATAGACTGGAGGATGCTCGTTGCGAGCTGCTGGGCCATCTTCTGGCTTTTCGTTTTTAATCTGATAGATCCCCTGGGCGTTTTCTCGAACGCGGACCGATATTCGGGAGACCTCTTTCACAGGGCAATGGCGGCGCTCAACTACGATGCGGACCCAGCCGCCGACATCGCCGTCATCCTTTGGACCGATCTGGACTTGATCGAGATGGAGCGGCCTTGGCCTGTGCCCTATGGCGATCATGCCGAGGCGCTGAGGCTGATCCGCGAAGCGAAGCCGAAAGCGGTTGTTGTCGATATCGCCTTCGTCGACGACCGTCTCGCAGTCGACTTTACCGCGCCTGAGTTGATTCGGGAGATCTCGTCCTTTCGAAAGCATCCTCTTCTGCATCCGAAGACCCCCCCACTACTCTTTATTGCCGATCCCGCTCCCTTCGATGAAGAGACCAGTGGCTACGAGTGGGCGCTGAATCGGCAGTTCCAAGCCACCCCGGTTGCCGTCCCCGGGGCGGCTTTCGAGCGCTTCGGTCAGCAATATCCCTACATGGGTCCTATGAGCGAAGGGACGATTGCCTATCGTCGGGGTAGCAGAACGGATGATGCCGCCTTGGTGAGCCGTCCGACCGCGGCCTGTGCGGTTTTTTCCCTTCTCCACCCCAGCCTGACTGAAGCGGGCGAACCTAGCGGTCTTGCCTGGTGTCATGCCCGGTCTGGTCGCCAGCAAGAGACCGGTCGGGAAAGTCTCATGGGTGTTCAATGGATCACGAAGAAGGGCTCCGAGATTCGGACCCGAAATCTGGTTCGCGACTGTTACGATCACATGCCAACCGGAGTTCGCTCGGCTGCAGCGGACTTCCTCCAGTCACGGCAGACCTGTGGTCCCTTCCCAACGTACTCGCTGGTCGACCTGCTGGTTGCCCCTCTGGAAACACGGAGAGAGCACCTCAAGGACCGTGTTGTTTTCTATGGAGCGGATATTCTCGGCGTTAGCGATCGCGTGGAACCGCCGACCCATTACCCTTTACCTGGGGTGTTTCTCCACGCCATGGCTTACGAGAACCTGGTGAGGCACGACGGAGAGCCCCTGCGCACCCACCTTTCCGTCGACCTGTGGCTTTTCGACATCGGCGTTGACGATCTGCTGTTTCTTCTCGGGCTGACTCTCATTGTGCCTCTCTGGAAGACCGCCTTTGCGATTGAGAAGAGATACGCAAAGTTGGCGAAGGGGCAGAGCACTCGCATCGTTTGGCGCTTTTACGGGCGCGTCGTGTGCCTGGAACTTGGGTTCATTCTGGCTGCCGCCGCCATCGTTCTCTGTCTGATTCTCGTTGGCTACCCTCTGCTCAACCTGACCCCGGTGAACTTTGTCGGCCTCATCGGCCTGGTCGTGGTGTGGGAAGTCTTCAACCTAGGTGTGTTCATCCCTCCGAACGGATTCGGCCTCGGCCGCTGGCATGTCAAGCGCGGCTTGCTGTCCCGCTGGCTCTGCGCCCCTAAGACGGAAGATGCGTCCTGACAGATCGGGATCGAGAGAAAGAGGAGTATGAAGCCTATGCAAGGTGCGTTGATACCTGGGTCTCGTCTCGCAGCTCTTATTCTCCTGGCTATGGTGATTTCGATCACCGGGGCACAAGCAGAGAATGAAGGAAGCCTGCGCCGCGACAACGTGCCCTTCTATGCAAGCGCCGATGACCGCCAACCGGCTGGCAAGATTTCAAGTACGGACGTTGGAGACCCTTTCTCAATTATGGATGAGAGAGGTCGCCGCCTCAAAATCGATACGAAGAACATGGGCAACGTCTGGCTTAGAGCCATGGACGTCAAACGCTCCAAGGAAGTGGTTCCCCCTTGTCCTGAACAAGTAGCCGGCAGCGGCTCGGAAGGAACGGCGGTCAGTCGCAGCATGAGTCGGGAGTGCAAATGATGGCATCCGCAAGCGTCTCTCGGAAGCTGTTATCCGGCATCATCACAGTGTTCCTATCGCTTGCTGTGATGCTGGGTCCGGCGTCACCGGCCGTTGCCTTCTTCGGGAGCAGTCCGGGCGAAGACGAACCTTTCATAGACTCTGTCGAAACCGGACCTTGGACGCCCTCGATCGTGGACGGCAAAGTCGCAGCCGAAAAGGCGGCCGACCGGCAGGCTGGCGGAAATCGCTTTCTCGATGACTCGGAGACATCGGGAAGCGCGAGCGTCAGGACAACCGGAACTGTGGATAGACCCCGACGTCTGAGTGCCTACAGCGATGGTCTGTCGACAGCACGAATGAACAGCTACGGCCTCGTTCCCTCGGCGGCGATGACGGACTATCTGAATGGTATCGCCGCACGCTTGCTTGAACACTCGCCGCGGACCGGCGTGCCCTTCGACGTCCGGGTCAATGGCAGCCAGTTTCTCGGCTTCGCCGCAGCCTATGCCGACGGAGTGATCTCCGTTCCCATCGGTCTGATGGGTGGCGCGGACAGTGAAGACGAGATCGCCGGTCTCCTGGCGCATGAGCTGACGCATGTGATTCTCAATCATCACGATGCGGATTGGCTGTCACGCACGAACCAGCAGCTGGTCTCGGTCGCCGAAATCGGCGCCGGTCTGTTGTTCGAGCTGGCCCAGTCGATGGATCTCATCCAGGAAGGCGATCTGCAGAAGGAAGTTCTGATCGGCTATGCCGCCAGTCAGGCCACCATGTTCCTGACGGGCACCGTCCTGACCCCCGACTGGACCCGGGACCAGGAGCTGGAGGCCGACATGATGGCGATCGATCTCATGATCGCCGCCGACTACAATCCGGAGGCTTACTTCGAACTCCTTTACAAGGTGGCCGATCAGGAAGCCGAAATGCCGACTCAGCAGGAGCGGGTGGCGGCCTTACGTGCCCAGATCGACGCACGCGCCAAGCAACGCCTCTCCTCGGGACTGCAACAGAGCGACGGCACACAGATTCTGCTTGGCCTGTTCGAAAAGGGAATGTTCGAAGTCGATCAGGCTTTTGCGCCGCTGCGCGACACGCACCCCTCCACCGAAGAGCGGATCGAACTGCTGCTGGATTACTACGAGCGCCACTTTGCGGAAGACGATCGCGTGGTACTGACCGTCTCTCAAGGGGACTTGATCGACCTGCGCCAGAATGCCGTCGTTCGAGAGACACTCGCCAACTATCTGGCGGCCTGGAGAGCCAAGCTGCTCGCTGACGGCAGCCAGGAAGCGGAAAGCTTCGCACGGCAAGCGATCTCCGGTCCGACGGCGCAGCACGCCCTGCCGCGCCTGGCCTTCGCGACGGTTCGCGGGGCTCAAGGCGACGCGCGCCGCGAGAGGCTTAATCTGACCTATGCGCTCGAGGGCGAGGAACCCAACTTCGGAGTCTATCAGCAGGCCATCGTCCACGACCTGACGGCGGGGGCCTCCAACTCGGCCTTTGCCTTGCTGGAGCAGGCCTGGGTGCGCTTCAAGCAGCCGCCCGGTCTCTATCCTTTCAAGATCTACGCCGCCGTCACCCAAGGCGACCGACAGCAGGCGACGGCGCTTACGCAAGAGTGCCGCCTGTACTTTCGGGATAATGCCCGCGTCTGCACCGAAGCGATGGAGGGCCGTCTTCAGACGCTGCTGCAGCCGCCAGAGCGAACCTACGTGCCGCCACCGGCCGCCGGCCTTGCTCCTGATGGCAACAGCGGATCGGCTACGGGTTTCGCCCCCAGTCTACAGGCGCCGAGCCGTGACGGGGGCTTTCTCGGCGACTTTCTGGACAGGCTGCCGCGTACGCCGGCGGGCAGCGGCGGAGGCAATCAGTTCGACGGCGGAGCCGGAGCGGGGAACGACAGCTAGAGCAGGATCGTCTCAGGCGGAAGCGCTTCGCTTCCGC
>JANQPZ010000113.1 GCA_028285215.1 Rhodovibrionaceae bacterium
GGACGACGGCCGTCAGGCCCTCTTGCACGCGGAGGGGCTGCAGGGCGACCTGGAGCTGTCGGCGGCCGCCCTGGCCGCGGCGGAGACGGCCCTGCGCGACGACCTCTCGGGCCGCCTGCCGCAGGAGGCCGCCGGCGACCAGCCGCTCTTCGTGCAGGTCTTCAATCCGCCCCTGCGGCTGATCGTGGTCGGCGCCGTCCATATCTCGCAGGCGCTGGTGCCGATGGCGCAGGTCCTGGGCTACGACGTGGCCATCATCGATCCGCGCCCGGCCTTCGCCACCGACCAGCGCTTCCCGGGCGTCTGGCTGGTGGACGAGTGGCCGGACGACGCCATGGCCCTGCTGAAGCCGGATCGGCGCACGGCGGTGGTGACCCTGACCCACGATCCCAAGCTGGACGATCCGGCGCTCAGCGAAGCCCTCAAGAGCGACAGCTTCTACATCGGCGCGCTCGGCTCGACCCGCACCCACGCCAAACGCCTGGAGCGCCTGCGGGCCGCCGGCCTCGGAGAAGCGGCGCTGGCACGGATCCAGGGACCGGCCGGGCTCGCCATCGGCGCCAAGAGCCCGGCGGAGATCGCCCTGTCGGTCTGTGCCCAGATGACCGCCGCGCTGCGCGGCGCCCCGCCTCTGCTGAGGGCGGAGCAGGCGGCGGCCGCGCAGTAGTCCCCGCAAGCAGTAGTCCCCGCAAGGCGATCCCGACAGGATGACAGCGGTACGATGATCTTCGGTCCCACTCCTCTCTCACAGGCCGAAGGAGCGATCCTCGCCCACTCGCTGAAACAGGGCGACATCGTCTTCAAGAAGGGCCGGCGGCTGTCCGCGGACGACGTGCGGTCGCTGCGCGAGGCACAGATCCACGAGGTGATCGCGGCCCGTCTGGAAGACGGCGATCTGCATGAGGACGAGGCGGCGCGGCAGCTGGCGGCGGCAGCGGCCGGACCGGGGGCCAAGGTCAGCGAGGCCTTCACCGGACGCTGCAACCTGATCGCCGAGACCCAGGGGCTGGTGCAGATCGAGGCCGAGCGTCTGGATGCCCTGAACCTGGTCGACGAGGCCCTGACCATCGCCACCCTGCCGGACCTGGAGCCGGTCGAGCCGCGCCAGATGCTGGCGACCGTCAAGATCATCCCCTTCGCCGCCCCCGTCGCGGCCCTGGCACGCTGCCTGGAGATCGCCCAGGGTGGCAACGGGGGCAGCGACGGGGGCAGCGATGGCGGCCGCAATGGCGGCGGCCCGCCCCTGGTCCGCGTCGCGCCCTTCGCTGCCAGGCGGGTCGGTCTGGTGCAGACCCGCCTGCCGGGCCAGAAGCAGAGCCTGTTCGACAAGACCCGGGACGTCCTGGATCGCCGCCTGGCCGCCCTCGGCAGCGCCGCCTGTCTGGAGCGGCGCTGCGGCCATGAGGAAGCCGAGGTGGCGGCGGCCGTCGCCTCCCTGCGCGCGGCCGGATGCGAGGTCCTGCTGGTCTCCGGCGCCTCGGCCATCGTCGACCGCCGCGACGTGGTTCCGGCTGGGATCGAGCGGGCCGGCGGGCGGGTGCGCCACTTCGGGATGCCGGTCGATCCGGGCAACCTGCTGCTGCTGGCGGACTGGGAGGGCTTGCCGGTGTTGGGCCTGCCCGGCTGCGCGCGCTCGCCGAAGATCAACGGCTTCGACTGGGTCCTGCAGCGCATCGCGGCAGGCATTGCGGTGGTGCCCGAGGATGTCATGCGCATGGGCGTCGGCGGGCTGCTGAAGGAGATCGGCGGCCGGCCCCTGCCCCGCGCCGAGGCGGTCGAGAAAACCGCCGCGAAGCGGGCCCCGCGCATCGCGGCCCTGGTGCTGGCCGCCGGGCAGTCCCGCCGCTACGGCGCCGAGAACAAGCTGCTGGTCGAGCTGGAGGGCAAGCCGCTGGTGCAGCGCGCGGTCGAGGCCGCGCAAGCGAGCCAGGCCGACCGGGTTCTGCTGGTCACGGGCCACGCCCGCACGGAGGTGGAGGCCGCCGTCGCCGCGACCGGCGTGCCGAGCCAGCACAACCCCGACTACGCCCAGGGCCTCAGCACCTCCCTGCGCCGCGGTCTCGCCGGCCTGCCGGAGGAGGTCGACGGGGTCGTCGTGCTGCTGGGCGACATGCCGAAGATCGACGCCAGGACCATCGACAAGCTGATCGCCGCCTTCGACCCGCTGGAGGGCCGCGCCATCTGCATCCCGACCAGCCAGGGCAAGCGCGGCAACCCGGTGCTCTTCGCCCGCCGCTTCTTCGCCGAAGCCATGGAGATCGCGGGCGACGTCGGCGCCAAGCCGCTGATCGCCGACCACGCGGACCAGGTCGCCGAGGTGCCCGTGGAGGGCGAGGCCGTGCTGCTGGACGTGGATACACCGGCCGCGCTGGCCCGCCTCAAGAGCTGATCGGGCGTCGTCGCACCGGACTGACGCGGTAGGCGCAGCGCCTGGCGCCGGCGAGAAGGTGCTCCGTTCGCTCGACGCGTCCGTCGGGGCCGAGAACGGCCCGGAAGATCTCCAGTTCGGAGCGGCAGAGGCCCTGGCAGACGGTGGCTGCGGCGCAGATCGGGCAGTGGTTCTCGACCAGCAGATAGGCACCGTCGTCCGTGCGCCGCCAGTCGGCCATGTAGCCTTCCCGGGTGCGGATGCGCGCCAGCGCGGCGACGCGGGCCCCCAGATCCTTCACCCCGGCCATCTCGGCGCGATAGGCCGCCAGCATCTCCGCCTCGCGATGGCGGATGAGCTTGTCCAGTCCCTCCGCACCGAACAGCGCTTCCGTGGCCCGCAACATGTCCAGCGTCAGATCGGAATGGCGGTCCGGAAAACGGGCGTGGCCCCGGTCGGTGAGCTGCCAGTACTTGCGCGGCCGGCCGCGTCCTTCGCGCCGCTCCTCGCCGGAGACGAGGCCGAGACCGGCGAGGCGGACAAGCTGCTGCTGCGCGCCGGCGGTGGTGATCTCCAGCGCCGTCCCCAGGTCGCGGGCCGTCACGGGGCCCCGACTCTTCAGCACGTAGAGCAGCCTTTCCTCGGACGAGCCTGCCATGAGCGTTGCCTTTAAAAAAGTTTCCACTTATTAAAAAGCTCTGACTTGTTAAAATAAGGATCATCGAGGCCATGGGCAAGCACGAGACCGACTCCGTGCCCTGGCGGGCTCTGCTCGTGCGGAGCCACGCGTCGGCTCTGGCGCTGGTCTGCCTCGGCATCTGGCTGCACGCCGCAGACGAACTGGTCATCGCCACCATGATGCCGGCCATCGTTGCGGACATCGGCGGCGCCGGCCTGATTGCCTGGACCCTCGCCTTCTACGAACTGGGATCGATCATTGCCGGGGCCACCGCCGCCCTGCTCGCCCTGCGCTTCGGCCTGCGTATGCCGATGACGGTCTCCGCACTGGCCTTCGCGGTGGGCTGCGCCTTGGCGGCCCTGGCGCCCAGCATGCCGGTGCTGCTCGCCGGCCGCCTGGTCCAGGGGCTGGGCAGCGGCGGGCTGGTGGCGCTCGCCTTCGTGGCGGTGGGCCTGTTCTTTCCGCTCAGGCTGACCGCCCGCGTGATGGCCGCCATGTCCGCGCTCTGGGGGCTGTCGTCCTTTCTCGGCCCGCTGATCGGCGGGCTCTTCGTGGAGTACGGCTCCTGGCGCGGGGGGTTCTGGTTCTTCGCC
>JANQPZ010000119.1 GCA_028285215.1 Rhodovibrionaceae bacterium
GCGAGCCCCGCGAGGCCCGCACCGACGACATGGACTCGCGCCGTCCCCTCCGTCACGGCGCTCGACCGCTTTCACGGGCCGGCGCCGGTCGCCGGCCGCCGGGGAGCCCGCGGCGCAGCAGTTCCTGCAGGGCGCCGGCGAGGGCGTGACCGCCCAGAGCCGGTCGGCCAAAGGCCACCCGGCGGGCCACCGGATCCTGCCGCCAGAGCCGGCCGGAGAGCTTCCAGGCAAGCCTGGTAATCGCTGCAGATTCAAGCGCCAAGCGGGTATTTCTAAGGTTCGGTGCGAGCTGGTCGGCCTGCTGGAGCAGACCCTCGGTCGCCTCCAGGCAGCGGTTCAGAACCCGGCGCAGGCCCGCCGTGGCGGCTGGTGCGGCGAGATCTTGCAGGGTGGCGCCCTCGGCAGCCAGCCAGTCGGCCGGCAGGTAGACCCGGTCGAGCTCACGGTAGTCCTTGGCGCAGTCCTGCAGATGATTGAGCACCTGCAAGGCGGAGCAGAGCGCGTCGCTCGCCGGCCAGCCGGCCCGGTCCTCGCCGTGCAGGTCCAGGAGGTAGCGCCCCACCGGATTGGCCGAGAGGCGGCAGTAGTCCAGCAGGTCCGCCCAGTCTACGGTGCGCGGCTTCACCGCGTCGCGCGAGAAGGCGTCCAGCAGATCCAGGCCGTGCTGGAGGGGGACCTCCGTCTCGGCCAGGCTGATTCGCAGCCGCTCGGCCGGCGCGACCTTGCCTTCGGGCGGAGTCTCGCCCTTCAGGGTCTGGCGGAAGGCCTCCAGCCGGCGCAGCTTGTCCTCCGGCGCCAGCGCGCCGTTGTCGGCGATGTCGTCGGCGCCGCGCGCGAAGGCATAGAAGCAGGCCACGTGCGGCCGCAGCTTCGGCGCGATCAGGATCGAGCCGACGGGAAAGTTCTCGTCGCCGGAGCCCTTGCCGGACGGCGTTTCGACGGCGGATGTTTCGCTCTTCATGGCGCGCAGACTATGCGCAAGCGGCGCGGCGCGGCAACGTCGGGGCTGTGGACTTTCGTCCGCGGCTGCGCAAGACATGAAGAGACTCGCGCCCCTTTTTTCGGAGACCTGTCATTTCCGTCGATCCCGTCCGCATCGACTCCCTGCCCGTCGCGAGCGATGGCCCGCTGACCGCCCGTCTGCTCGTGACGGAAGGCTGGGACGGCTATGCCCTGCTGGACAGCGGCGCCGGCCGCAAGCTGGAGCGCTTCGGCCGCTACCGTGTCGACCGGCCGGAGCCTCAGGCCATGTGGGCGCGCCGCCTGCCGGAGAAGGATTGGCGCTCCGCAGACGCCGTCTTCGTCGGCGACAGCGAGGAGGGCGACGGCCGCTGGCGCTTCAAGGAGGGGGCCTTGGAGACCTGGAAGAGCGGCTATCGCGAGGTCGCCTTCTACGGGCGCTTCACCCCCTTCCGGCATGTCGGCTTCTTTCCCGAGCAGGCGCCCCACTGGGACTGGATGCTGGAGCGCCTGGCGGGCCGGCCACGAGACGACGCGGAGCCGCCGCGCCTGCTCAACCTCTTCGGCTACAGCGGCGTCGCATCGCTGCTCGCCGCCGCGGCGGGTGCCGAGGTGACCCATGTAGACGCCTCCAAGAAGGCCATCGGCTTCGCCCGCGAAAACCAGGCGCTGGCCGGCCTGGAGACGCGCCCCATCCGCTGGATCTGCGACGATGCCCGCAAGTTCGCGGCGCGCGAGGGCCGGCGCGGCCGGCGCTACGACGGCATCCTGGTCGACCCGCCGAAGTTCGGCCGCGGACCGAAGAGCGAAACCTGGCAGCTCTTCGAAAACCTGCCGGAGATGCTGCGGCTCTGCCGGGACATCCTGGCGCCGGAGCGCGGTTTCCTGATTCTGACGGCATACGCGGTGCGGGCCTCCTTCCTCTCGCTGCACGAACTCTGCGCCGAGACCTTTCCCGAGGCAGCTCTGGAGTCCGGCGAGCTGGCGCTGCGGGAGCAGGGCGGCGGGCGCCTGCTCTCCACCTCGCTCTTCACGCGGGTGCGCCGTGACTGAGATGCCCGAAGCGCGGCTGATCACCAGCCCGGCCAATCCGGAGATCAAGCGCATCCGCGGCCTGGCCCTGCGCAAGAAGCGCGAGGAGGAGCGGCTGTTCGTGGCCGAAGGCCTGCGCCATGTCATGGAGGCCATAGAGGCCGGCTGGCCGCTGGAGACCCTGGTCTATCGGGCCGATGTCGCGCAGCGCCCGAAGGTGGCCGAGGCGCGCGCCGCCACGGCGGCGGCCGGCGGCCTCTGCCTGGAGGTGACCGAGACGGTCCTCGCCAAGATGACGAAGCGCGACAATCCGCAGACGGTGGTCGGCGTCCTGCGGCAGCGCTGGCAGCCCCTGGAGGGGATCGCGCCGGGAAAGCTCTGGATCGCGCTGGAGACGGTGCGCGATCCCGGCAATCTCGGGACCGTTCTGCGCACCGCCGACGCGGTGGCGGCCGATGGCGTCATCCTGATCGGCGAGACCTGCGACCCCTACAGCCCCGAGTCGGTGCGCGCCTCCATGGGCTCCGTCGTGCGGGTGCCGCTGGTGCGCGCGACGCCGGAGCTGTTTCTGGCCTGGCGCGCCGGCTGGCCGGGGCTGGTCGTGGGGACGCATCTCTCGGGCGATGCCGACTACCGCGCGGTCGCCTACGACCCGCCGGTCCTGCTGATCATGGGGAACGAGCAGGCCGGTCTGACCGATGCCCTGGCCGCGGCCTGCGATCGCCTGGTCAAGATCCCCATGGCCGGCGGGGCCGATTCTCTCAATCTCTCCGTCGCCACGGCGGTCATGCTGTTCGAAATCGCGCGCGGGCGCCTGACGCTATGAGCCCGGAAACGCGGCCCGAACGCCCCGTCCTCGCCGCTCTGGCGGTGACGCTGCGCGGGCCCGCCGTGCTGCTGGTGCAGCGGCGGAACCCGCCCGATGCCGGGCTCTGGGGCTTCGCCGGCGGCAAGGTGGAACTGGGCGAGACGGTGGCCGAGGCCGCGGTGCGGGAACTGCGCGAGGAAACCGGCGTTGCGGCGCAAGCCCTGGAAGGCTTCGGCCCGCTGGACATCATCGGGCCCGACGCAGGCGGACGGCCGCGCCATCACTTCGTGCTGATCCCCGTGCTCTGCCGCTGGCTGGCCGGAGAGCCGCAGGCCGACGAAGACGCGCTGGACGCCCGCTGGTTCGAGGTCGCGACTCTCGATCCTGCGCGGCTGCCCATGAGCAAGGACGTGGTGCGGGTCGCGCAGGCGGCCGTCCTGCGCATCCCGCGCTTCGACTGACGCGGTTCGTCACGCCTTCACGAAAAGCTTGCGCGGCACCTCGGCAAGGCATTCGGCGCCCGTCTCCGTGACCAGGAAGGACTCGGTGATCTCCAGGCCCCAGTCGTCGAACCAGAGCGCCGGGATGAAGTGGAAGCACATGCCTGCTTCGAGCGGGGTGTCGTCGCCGGGCCGCAGACTCATGGTCCGTTCGCCCCAGTCGGGCGGGTAGGAGAGACCGAAGGAATAGCCGCTGCGGCTGTCCTTCTCGATCCCGTAGCGCGCGATGACCTTGCGGAAGGCGGCATCGACCTCGGCGCAGGTCGCACCGGGCTTTGCCGCCGCCAGTCCGTCCTCCAGCCCTTCGAGCGACGCCTTCTCGGCCTCCCGGAATTTGGCCGGCGGCGATCCCAGATAGACCGTGCGCGACAGCGGGCAGTGGTAGCGCTTGTGGCAGCCGGCCACCTCGAAGAAGGTCCCGGCGCCGCTGACGAAGGGCCGCTCGTCCCAGGTCAGGTGTGCGGCCGCGGCGTCGCGGCCGGTCGGCAGCATCGGGGCGATGGCCGGGTAGTCGCCCCCGTGGCCGTCGATGCCCGCGATGCCGGTGCGGTAGATTTCGGCGACCAGTTCGTTCTTCGGCAGGCCGGGCGCGATCAGCTCGAGAATGCGGGCATGGATCGCCTCGACGATGCGCGCCGCGATTCGGATGTAGGCGATCTCCTGCGGCGACTTGACGGCCCGCTGCCAGTTGACCAGGCCGGTCGCATCGACCCAGCGGGCGTTCGGCAGCGCCCCGGCGAGCGCGGCCTGGGCCGCGGCGGAGAAGTAGTAGTTGTCCATCTCCAGCCCGATGATCTTGCCGTCCAGGCCTCGCGCCCGCAGGACGCCGGCCAGATGCGCCATCGGATGTTTCTCGGCGTTCTGCACGTAGTCGTCGGGGTAGGCGAGCACCCTGTCCTCCGCCATGAAGACGGTGCGCAGCGCGCCCTTGGCATCCTGGCCGCGGCCCCACCAGAGCGGCTCGCCCTCCTGGGACAGCAGCACGCCTTGATGCACGTAGAAGGACCAGCCGTCGTAGCCGGTCAGCCAATGCATGTTGGAGGGGTCTGTGACCAGCAGCAGCTCGATGTTCCGGCTTTCCATGGCCGCGCGCACCTTGGCGAGGCGCTGCCGGTATTCGCTGCGCTCGAAGTTCAGAAGTACCTCCGGCATGACACTGCAGTCCTTTCAGCGATCGGGCCCGTCGACCCCGGGGATGGCATTGCTCCATCGGCGCTAGCGTCTTCCGGCGTCCCTGCTATCCTGCTCTCAGAACAAGGCGAATCGAAAGGCCCGACGCTCCTTTGGACCCCCGTACACTGTTGAACGACGTTTTTCAGGCCGCCCTGGCGGTCGCCGATCCGGCGCGCAGCCTTGCGGCCCATCTGCCGGTGCGACCGGCCGGGCGGACGGTGGTGGTCGGGGCCGGCAAGGCCGCCGCCGCCATGGCCGCGGCCGTGGAGGCGGCCTGGGAGGGGCCGGTCGAGGGGCTGGTGGTCACCCGTTACGGCCACGGCACCGCCACCCGCAGCATCGAGGTGGTGGAGGCGTCCCACCCGGTGCCCGATGCCGCCGGGCGCGCCGCGGCGGCGCGCATCCTCTCCCTGGCCGAAGGCCTGGGAGAGGGCGATCTGCTGCTGGCGCTGATGTCCGGCGGCGGCTCGGCCCTGC
>JANQPZ010000144.1 GCA_028285215.1 Rhodovibrionaceae bacterium
GCCGGCTGTCTACCGCTCCTCCGACTTTTCGAGCCGGGCGTTCTGCCCGACGTGCGGCAGCACCATCGGCGCGATCGACGACGACCCGGTGGTGGCGCTCCTGGTGGGCAGTTTCGACAAACCTGCGGCGAAAGAGCTGATGCCCACCGGCCATAGCTACAGATCCGCAAGACCCAAGTGGTGGCAGGTCGACGCCAAGCTGCCGGAGCGGCGTTGACGTTCGGTTCGCGGAAGGCGTTTCGCCGCCATGAGGGTCCTTCGCGAATCCTTGCTTTGAGAATGGTCGGCAGGCTTCCGCATGCACGCGACCGGCGCCACTCTTGAGCGCTTGCCGGCCGTGCGCAAGCGATCATGGAAGTTGCTGATCGGATCGTTGAACCGCGCAGCGGTTAGAGGCGCCATGCAGAACACGGTCCGGAGCGCAGCTCGGCCACCAGCAAAGATACGGGATCGAGTCCTGCGGCAGACGGAACTTCGACCCGAAGGCCTCTAGCGATCAGTCGAAGCGGCCGTGCTTGGGGAAGCCGCTCGGCGGCAGGCGGCCGGCCTGGGCGCGCTTGCCGAGGAAGTCGCGCAGGTCGAAGGTCCGGCTGCGCTCCGGCCCCAGGCGCACCTCCAGGCCGTCCTCCAGGCGGAAGGCCTTGGCGTCCTTGAGCCCGCCGTCGCGGAACTTCTGCAGGGTGACGCCGCGCCCGCGCGTCATCTCCGGCAGCTCGGCCAGCGGGAAGACCAGCAGCTTGCGGTTCTCGCCGATCACCGCCAGGTGGTCCGCCTCCTCGGCCAGCGGGCGCAGCACCTGCGCCTCGGCGCCCTCGCCCAGGTTCAGCACCTGCTTGCCGTTCTTGGTCTGGGCGACCAGTTCGTCTTCCGGCACCACGAAGCCGCGCCCGTCCGAGGCGGCGACCAGCAGCTTGCGGCCGGGCCGGTGGACCAGCACGGCCAGCAGGTCCTGGTCGTTCGGCAGGTCGATCATCAGGCGCAGCGGCTCGCCGAAGCCGCGCCCGCCCGGCAGCTTGTCGGCGCCCAGCGTGTAGATGCGGCCGTTGGTGGCGAAGACCAGCAGCTTGTCGGTGGTCTGGCAGGGCACGGCGTAGCGCGCCTTGTCGCCCTCCTTGTACTTGGCGTCGGCCGCCGCCGTACCGTGGCCCTTCATGGCGCGGATCCAGCCCTTGGCCGACAGCAGCACGGTCACCGGCTCGCGCTCGATCACGGCCTCCAGCGGCACGATCACGGCCGTCGGCGGCTCGGCGATCTCCGTGCGGCGCCGGCCCAGCGGCGTGTCCGGCCCGAAGTCGCTCTTGAGGTCCTTGAACTCCCGCTCCAGCAGCTTGAGGCGCCGCGGCTCGTCGTCCAGCAGAGCGATCAGGTCCGCCTGCTCCTCGGTGAGCTGCGCATGCTCCTTGCGGATCTCCATCTCCTCCAGCTTGCGCAGGGCGCGCAGCCGCATGTTGAGGATCGCCTCCGCCTGGGCCTCGGTCAGCTCGAAGCGCTGCATCAGCGCCGCCCTGGGCTCGTCCTCCTCGCGGATGATGCGGATCACCTCGTCGAGATTGAGGTAGGCGACCAGATAGCCCGCCAGCACGTCCAGCCGCTTGGCGATCCGCTCCAGCCGATGGCGGCTGCGCCGCTGCAGAACCTCGTGACGGTGGTCGATGTAGGCTTGCAGCGCCTCGCGCAGGGAGAGCACGCGCGGCGTCTGCTCACCGTCGAGCACGTTGAGATTGAGCGGAACCCGGACCTCCAGATCGGTCTGACGGAACAGCGATTCCATCAGCACCTCGGGCTCGACGTTGCGGCTGCGCGGCTCCAGCACGAGCCGCACGTCCTCGGTCGACTCGTCGCGGACGTCGGCCAGCATCACCAGCTTCTTCTGGTTCAGCAGCTCGGCGATCCGCTCGATCAGCTTGGCCTTGCCGACCTGATAGGGGATCTCCGTCACCACCACCTGATAGGTGCCGCCCTTCTGGCGCTCCACCTCCCAGCGGGCGCGCAGGCGGAAGCTGCCGCGGCCGCTGCGGTAGGCCTCGACGATGGACTCGCGCGGCTCGACCAGCAGGCCGCCGGTCGGGAAGTCGGGCCCCTGCACCTTGTCGACCAGGGTCTCGACGCCGGCACCCGGATGCTTGACCAGGTGGATCAAGGCCTCGGCCAGTTCCGCCACGTTGTGCGGCGGGATCGAGGTCGCCATGCCGACGGCGATGCCCTGGGCGCCGTTGGCCAGCAGGTTCGGGAAGTTGGCCGGCAGTACCACCGGCTCCTCGGCCTCGCCGTCGTAGGTGGCGCGGAAGTCGACCGCGTCCTCGTCGATCCCCTCCAGCAGCCGCGCGGCCACGGCGGTCAGCCGCGCCTCGGTGTAGCGCATGGCCGCGGCGTTATCGCCGTCGATGTTGCCGAAGTTGCCTTGCCCGTCGATCAGCGGATAGCGCAGCGCGAAGTCCTGGGCGAGGCGCACCAGGGCGTCGTAGATCGCCTGGTCGCCGTGCGGGTGGTACTTGCCGATGACGTCGCCGACGACGCGCGCGGATTTCTTGAAGGGCGTGTCGGGGTTCAGCCGCAGCTCGCGCATGGCATAGAGCAGGCGGCGATGCACCGGCTTCAGGCCGTCGCGCACGTCGGGCAGCGAGCGGCTCATGATGGTCGAGAGCGCGTAGGAGAGGTAGCGCTCGCTCAGCGCCTCGACCAGGCGCACTTCGCGCACCTCGCCGGATTCGGCGGTGGATTGGGGGGGCATCGGCAACCTCGTGTCTAACCGCTAGCTATCGTAGGCGCCGGGCGTTTGGACCACAAGATTTTGCAAAGCGGACTGGCGCGATCTCGGTGGAAAAGTCAGGCCCTGCCCCGCGGCGGCTGCGCGCCTGCCATCATGTCTTTCGACGAGGCTATAACGCCGCGCCCCTGTGCCGTCTGCAGGACCTGGGGCCGCCAGAGGAGAAAAACCCAGGCGGCGAGGATGGCCAGGGTGAGCGCGATCCAGCCCGCGATCACCGCCGCCACGCCGGGCGCCAGCTCGGGAAACTGCCGGCTATCCCCGACCGAGGGGCCGTAGCCCCGCGCCTCGGCGAGACCGAAGGGCACGCTGGCCGCCAGCACCAGCAGCGAGACCGCCAGGGCGGCCGCCGTGCCCGGCCAGCGGTGGCGGGCCCGGTTGCCGGCCTCGCGCGCCAGCCGGTGGGCATGCAGCCAGGTTCCGGTCAGGATCAACCCCGAGAGCAGCAGCCCGAAGACGAACCAGATCCCCTTGCTCCAGAGCCCGCCGAAGTCCCCGAAGTGCAGCGGATCCGCCGTATCCGACCAGCGCCAGTAGAGCGAATAGTCGTGGGGCGTCTGGTCGTAGAGCAGCGCCCCCGTGCGCCGGTCCAGGTGCAGCTGGTTGGCCCGGTCGCGCACCAGCAGGTAGCCCGCCTGCCCCTGGAAGATCGCCGTGTCCTCGGTGAGAAAGATGTGCCGGAGCGCCAGATCCGGCCGCAGCTCCGCCGCCCGCGCCACCAGGGCGTCGAGCGGCAGCAGAGGCAATGCCGGATGGGAGGTCGCGGCCGGAATGCTGTGGACCGCGAAGTCGCCGGACCCGGCGAAGCTCACCTTGCCGTCGCCGAAATCCGCCCGCCCCGCCTCGAAGAGATACCAGACGCCGGTCACGCCGATCACCAGCAGGAACCAGACGGACCAGAGCCCCGCCAGCTTGTGGGTCTCGCTCCAGAAGGCCCGCCCCCGCCCCCGCGGCAGCTTGAAGAAGCGCCGCCACCAGCGCTTGTAGAAGACCAGCGCCGCAACCAGCGAGACCAGCATCGTCACCCCGAAGACCGAGACCAGGTAGAGACCAACTTCGGGGATGAAGAACTGCATATGCAGATTTCGAAAAAAGCGGTGAACATTCAAATAACTTGTCTCA
>JANQPZ010000148.1 GCA_028285215.1 Rhodovibrionaceae bacterium
GCCGGCTGGATGCTGCCGAGCCAGGAGCGGCCGGGCAGCATCGCCTGGCTGCAACACGGCCTGGACCTGCCGCGCGCCCGGCGCCTGTTCGAGCGATCGCTCGACCTTTCGCTCAAGCATCGCGGCTTGGCGATTCTGACCGCCGTCGCCCTGCCGCTGATCGGCTTCGGCGCCTTCCCGACCCTGACCGCGCAGTTCTTTCCCGGGGTCGAGCGCGACCAGTTCTACGTCCAGCTCAACGCCCCGAACTTCGCCTCGATCCGCGAGACCGAGCGGCAGGTGCTGGCGGCAGACGCCTTGCTGCGCAGCGACCCGCGCATCGCCAAGGTGGACTGGGTGATCGGCGAGAGCGCGCCCGCCTTCTACTACAACATGATGATGAACCAGGACGGGCAGCCGACCTTCGCCGAGGCACTGGTCACGACGGTTTCGGAAGAGGCGGCGGTAGCGATCATTCCCGAGCTGCAGGCCCGCTTCGACTCCGAACTGCCGCAGTCGCAGGTCCTGGTGCGCGATCTGGTTCAGGGACCGCCGGTCGAGGCGCCGGTGGAACTCAGGCTCTTCGGCCCGGACCTGGGCGAGCTGCGCGCCCTGGGCGAGGAGTTCAGACGGCGGATGGTGCGGGTGCCGGACGTGACCCACACGCGCACCAGCCTGTCCAGCGGCGCACCGCAGTTGACCTTCGATCTCAGCGAGGAAAGGGTGCGTCTGGCCGGGCTGGAGATGGGCAGCGTCGCCCAGCAGCTGGAAGACCGCCTGGAAGGCGCGCTCGGCGGCTCCCTGGTGGAGGGCAGCGAGGAGCTTCCGGTGCGCGTGCGCGTCGGACCGGAGACACGCGCGTCCCTGGCCGAAATCGCCAACATGGAGGTGCTGGGCCCTCGGGCGTCCGAGCGGGTCTCCGAAGGCGCCTACCCCGCCGTCCCGCTTTCCGCCCTGGGCCATACCGTCCTGGAGCCGTCGGAAACGCCGATCACCCGGCGCAACGGCGAGCGCATCAACACCGTGCAGGGCTACATCCGCCTGGGCGTCCTACCGGAGGAAGTTCTGCAGCAGGTTCTGCAGGAACTGGAGCAGGCCCCGATCGCGCTGCCGCCCGGCTACCGCCTGGAGCTCGGCGGCGACGCCGACGCGCGCGACGACACCATCAACAACCTCGTCTCGACCCTGGGACTGGTCGTGGTGCTGACGGTGGCGACCATCGTGCTGACCTTCCGCTCCTTCCGCCTGTCGCTGATCGCCGGCGCCGTGAGCTTTCTGGCCGTCGGCCTCAGCCTGCTCAGCCTCGCCATCTTCGACTATCCCTTCGGCATTCAGGCCCTGATCGGCGTGATCGGCTCCATCGGCGTGTCGACCAACGCGGCGATCATCATCATGACCGGGCTGCAGCAGGACCCCGAAGCCGCGCGCGGCGACCCGGTGAAGATGCGCGAAGTGGTGGCCGGCTCCAGCCGTCACATCCTGTCCACCACCATCACGACCTTCGGGGGTTTCCTGCCCCTGATCATCGCAGGCGGCGGCTTCTGGCCGCCCTTCGCCATGTCGATCGCGGGCGGCGTGCTGCTGTCGAGCATCATCTCCTTCTACTTTACGCCGCCGATGTTCAGCCTGGTCGTCGGCCGGCCGCGCCCGCCGGAGCCGCAGCGCGGCGCCGAACCGGACCTGGAGCCGCAGCTCCAGGCCGCCCAGTAGCGCTCACCCGGAGAGAGGTTCGGCGGCCTGCGGCAGCACCCAGCCGTCGCCGATGCGCAGGCCGACCGACGCTCCGACGGCGAGGTCCTGGGAGCTGCGCAGCAGCAGACGGATCGAGGGATCGGCGAGCGGGACGGCTTCGACGCTGGTGTGGTCGCCCCGGAAGGTCGTGGCCGTCACCCTTGCCGGAAGCGTGCCGGGCGTCTCGTAGGGCGCCAGCTCCAGCGTCTCGGGTCTCAGCACGATCGTCGCCGGCCCGTCACCTCTCCCGTCATCGCTGCGACAGGCAATCCGCAGACCGAAAATCTCGGCCAGGACGCGACCCTCGGAAGCCGCGCCACGCAGACGGCCAGGCAGCAGAAGGCCCTGACCGATGAAACGGGCGACCATTTCCGTCGCCGGCCGCGCGTAGAGTTCGCGCGGCGGCGCGACCTGCT
>JANQPZ010000161.1 GCA_028285215.1 Rhodovibrionaceae bacterium
GGGCGACATCGAAACCCTGAGAGAGGTTAAGACCGAGTTGGAAGGTCAGGTGGCGGCGCTGTCCCTGGAGTTGGAGAGCACCCGTGAGTCGTTGCTGGATGAACGGAAACGCTCGGTCACGCTCACGGAGACGCTGGGCACGCGGCGGGAAGAGTTGCTGGATTCGCGAGAGAGCGTGTTGCAGCTCAATGAGCGATTGGAGCAGGAACGGGCCGCGCTTGACGGCGAAAAAGGCCGCAATCAGGACTTGCTGGCCCAAATTGGCCAGATACGTGACCGGTCCAAACTGCTCGAAGCGCAACTCGCCGACGAGGCCGAGCGGACCGTGCTGGCGCAGAAAGACGTCGCGGCGCGGGATATCCGGATCGCTGAGCTGTCCGCCGAGGTCGCGGCCGCGGCAAAGCTTGCCGAGACCGAAAAGGAAGCGGCCGTCGCCTCCCGCAGCCAGGCGACGCTGCTGAACCAACAACTGGCCGAGTTAAGGAACCAGCTGATTTCGCTGAACGACGCGCTGGAAGTGTCGGAAGAACGGAACCTGGAGCAGCAGGCGCAGATTGTTAACCTGGGCACCCGGCTGAACCAGGCGCTGGCGACCAAGGTCCAGGAGTTGGCGAGCTACCGGTCGGAGTTCTTTGGGCGGCTGAGGGAGGTGCTGGGCAGCCGGGGCGACGTGCAGATCGTGGGCGACCGGTTCGTCATCCAGTCGGAAGTCCTGTTCGAAACGGGCAGTGCAGAACTCGGCCAGGACGGGCGAGCCCAGCTTGAGGGGCTGGCGAGCTCCCTGACGACCATTTCCCAAAGCATCCCGCCCGGGGTCGACTGGATCCTGCGGGTCGATGGGCATACGGACGAGCGGCCGATCAGGACCGAGGCTTTCCCATCGAACTGGGAGCTGTCAGCGGCGCGCGCCCTCTCGGTCGTTAACTTCTTGATCGAACGGGATATTCCGCCGGGGCGTCTGGTCGCCGCCGGGTTCGGGCAGTTCCACCCGCTTGATCCACGCCAGGATGAGATCGCCTTCCGGCGAAACCGGCGGATCGAGTTCAAGCTTACCCAACGGTAAGCCACCAACAGAGGTAGATCTAACGTGGGAGGACCAACCCGCCCGCGGCGTTGCGCGCTGACCACCCGTACCCAAGATTGGTGCCATGAGCTTAGCCCGTCTTGCCATACTCATTCCGCTTGGTCTGATGCTGCTATCGCCCGCGCAGGCGCAGCAGCCGATCAACCGTCCGGCGCCCGAAGTGCTGCGGGGCAACGTCGATTTCAGCGACGGCGTCACCGCTTTCAGCAACGGGGATTTCGCCTCCGCCCTGCAGATCTGGCGCACGTTGGCCGAAAGGGGTAATCCAAAAGCGCAGACCGGTGTTGGCGTCATTTACTACACCGGCCGCGGTGTCGCCCCGGACTATGGCGAGGCGCTCAAATGGTTCCGGCTCGCCGCCGATCAGGGCGAGGCAGACGCTCTCTACAATCTCGGGGTAATGCACGCCTTCGGGTTTGGAGTCACGCCGAACCGCGAGGCCTCGGAGCGTTTCTATCGCGCAGCGGCGGCGAAGGGTCACAAAGAGGCGCGCGAGGCACTGCGCGAGACCGGCAACGCGGACAAGACGCTGGCGGGCCAGAATGTGCGGCGGATATCGCGTAACGAACAAGTGTTCGAGACGGGTCTGCTGGCGTTCGAACGCGGCGACTACGAGGCCGCGCTACGGAGCTGGCGTGGTCTGGCGCGGCGCGGCCACCCCCGGGCACAGAACAATCTGGGCGTCATGTACCATCAGGGACTGGGCGTCGTGCAGGACAACAAGGAAGCCCACCGGTGGATCCGGCGGTCGGCCGAGCAGGACTATTTCAGCGGCCAGAGCAATCTGGGCGTGCTGTACCTGCGTGGCGACGGCGTGCCCCAGGACTTCGGGGAAGCGCGCAAATGGCTGCAGCGGGCCGCCGCCCAGAGTTACGTCGAGGCCGAGTATCTGCTGGCAAGCCTGTTCCAGGACGGCTCCGGCGTGGCACAGAATCCGACCACCGCGGCGGCATGGTACGAACGCGCGAGCATCAAAGGCCACACGGTCTCCCAGTACAATCTTGGCACGATGCTGGAGAACGGCGTCGGCGTGGAGCGGAACCCGGCCAAGGCAGCCGCGTGGTACGATCGGGCCGCGCGGAAGGGCATGGCCGAGGCGCAGTTCAATCTGGGACGTCTCTACGCGACCGGAACCGGCGTCGGCCGGGACGAGGCGCTGGCCGCGTCTTGGTACCGGCAAGCGGCGGAACAAGGTTACGCACCGGCACAGACCGAATTGGCGGTTCGCTACGAACAGGCGCTCGGGCTGCCTCGGGATATGGCCAAAGCTGCCGATTGGTATCGCCTCGCCGCGGCGCAGGGCGAGGCCATCGCGCAGTACAATCTGGCCGCCATGCATGCGCGTGGCGATGGCGTGTTGCGCGACTACGCCGCTGCCGCCGAGCTATTCGGCCAGGCGGCGGAGAAAGGTCTGCCGGAGGCGCAATACAATCTGGCGCGCCTGTATGAGAACGGAGTCGGTGTCGATCAAGACCCGGCCCGCGCCTCACAGCTCTACGACCTTGCATCCGCGCAAGGCTTTGCCCCGGCGCCGGATGTCGTGCAGACCGCCGCCATTGAGCCGGAACCGGCAGCACCAGAAGCGGCCGAGCCGCGTCGCCCGTCCGGACCGGCCGTGCGGGTGCGTCTGGCCGATGAAATCGACCTGCCGCCGGAACTGCAGAATCTGCGCGACCTGTTGCCGGAACCGGCAGACTTTCAGGCCGGCGTGACGGCCTACCGGAGTGGCGACTTCGACACGGCCTTGGCCCAGTTCACGGCGCTGGCGGAGGATGGCGACGCCAACGCCCGGTACAATCTGGGTGTCATGTATGCCCGCGGTCACGGGGTGACGCAGGACATCACCGAAGCGACGAACTGGTTCCTGCGGACACTGGACTCCGAACGGGTGCTGGACGGCTACGACCTCACGCTGATCGAAAAGACAGCACCGACCCTAGTGGATGCGCAGGCCGGCGAGGTGGCGTTCTTCGAGCGGTTGCTGGGCCGTGGGGGACCGTCGCCGAACTATCAGGCCGGCATTGAGGCCCTGAAGGTGCAGGATTACGCCACCGCCAGAGATCTGCTGACGCCGTTGGCGCAGGAGGGTGACGCCGCCGCACAAGCGACGCTCGGTTACATGCACGAGCTCGGCCTCGGCGCGACGCCAGACCCGGATGCGGCGGTGGCCCTGTATCGCCAGGCAGCGGCAAACGGTGACCCGAGCGCCCAGTTCAATCTCGGACTGCGCCTGGCCGCGGCCAATGGCGCAAGCGGCGGTGCGGCTGAAGCGGCCAGCTGGTACCGCAGCGCGGCGAGCCAAGGCTTGGCGCAGGCCCAAAACAATGTGGGCGTCCGCTATGCGACTGGTGCCGGCGTTCCACGCGACAACAGAGAGGCCGTGCGCTGGTTGCGGCGCGCGGCGGATCAGGGGGTCGCCGAGGCAGAATTCAATCTCGGGGTCCTTTACGCCACGGGAACGGGTGCGCAGGCTGACATGATCGAAGCCGCCCGGTTCTTCAGGCAGGCTGCGGACAAGGGCATCGCCAGCGCCCAATACAACTACGGTATGATGCTACTGCGTGGCGACGGCGTCGCGGAAGATGCGGAAGAAGCCGTCGCCTGGCTGCGACGGGCGGCGACGCTGGGCGCACAACCCAATGGTTTGCCGTTGCGGGTAAGTGCGCTGACGACAGCGACCGTTACGCGCTAGTTCCCACAGCCCACAGAAACAAGAGCCACAGTCTAGATACAGCGGCGCGCGCGCCGGAGAGTCTCCGGCGCGCGGCGCTGCAGCTGTAGACGTCCGAGGGTTGCCCCTCAGCGGTTTAGACGTGAACCGCTGTCCAGGAACCGTTCGGACGGGGTTGGATCATAAACTTCGGCTTCGCGGCCGTGCTGCGACGAGCCGTGGACCGACGACCAGTGACCTTGCGGGCGCTGGAGCGGCGGGCCGTGCTCTTGCGGGCCGTGGACCGACGAGCGGTCGACTTGCGGGCCGTGCTCTTGCGAGCG
>JANQPZ010000167.1 GCA_028285215.1 Rhodovibrionaceae bacterium
TTCTCGCGCGGGAACTCGACCCAAGCGGCCGAGAGCGCGCCGGTGTGGCGCTGGCACAGTCTGCACGAACAGGTGTGCGGTCTCTCAGGCTGGCCGATAGCTCGAAACCGGACCGCGCCGCACAAGCAGCCCCCCTCGTACATTTTGTTCTTACCGCGCGTCTCTACCATGGTCAGGGACACTCAACGCTCATGTCGTTGCGGACTAGCCGCGAATCGCAGCGAGGTTAGCTTGCTCGATGGCGCAAGAACACAGCTGTACATCTTTGGCGGTCCTGCGTGCCATGCGCGGGGAAACGCCGATGTTTCCGCAATAAGGCGGCCGTCGACCTCCTGATTGAACGATGCCGTGTCACATGGAGACTTCGAACCGGCTTTGATCCGGCGGCCGACACCCGCTACCCGAACACCACGCCCGGGAACCAGGTCGCGAGCTGCGGGAAGCTGGCCAGGATGAAGAGCGCGACGATCTGGATCGCCACGAAGGGGATCACGCCGCGGTAGATCTCCATGGTCTGAATCTCGGGCGGGGCGACGCCGCGCAGGTAGAAGAGCGCGAAGCCGAAGGGCGGCGTCAGGAAGGAGGTCTGGAGGTTCACGGCGATCAGCACGCCGAGCCACACCGGGTCCACGCCGAAGGTGAAGAGCACGGGCGCGACGATCGGGACCACCACGAAGGTGATCTCGATGAAGTCGAGGAAGAAGCCCATGATGAACATCACGATCATCACGGTGACGATGGCGCCCCAGACGCCGCCCGGCATGCCGGTAAGGAACTCGTGCACCATCTCCTCGCCGCCCAGGCCGCGGAACACCAGGCTGAAGAGCGCGGCGCCGATCAGGATCACGAAGACCATGGCGGAGACCTGAGTCGTGCCCTGCATCACCTCGTTGAGGATGCCGGTGCGCCAGACGCGCCCCAGGCTGACGATCACGCCGTAGGCCAGCCCCAGGGTCAGCAGCACCGCCAGGCCGATCAGAATCTGGTCCTGGGTCGAGATTACCTGGCGCGTCACCCGCAGATCCGCGTAGCCGGTCAGCACCAGCAGGGCGACCAGGCAGCCGCCCGACAGATAGATCGCCATGCCGTGTTTCTCGTCCAGGCGCAGGCCGGCGAGCATCAGGGCGCCAACGGCGCCGACGCCGGCGGCCTCGGTCGGGCTGGCGATGCCGGCCAGGATGGAGCCCAGAACGGCGACGATCAGGATGACCGGCGGCAGCAGGGCATGCAGCACCTGGCCCAGGATCTGAATCCGACCCATGTCGTCCCGTCGCTCGTCGTAGGGCAGGGCCGGGGAGGAGGCCGGATGGATCAGCGCCTTGACGAGCTGGTAGGAGATGTAGAGCCCGACCAGCATCAGCCCCGGCAGCAGCGCGCCGGCGAAGAGGTCGCCGACCGACACGGTGTCCGGCGAGAAGTTGCCCATCGACAGCTGGGTTTGCTGATAGGCGTTGGAGATCACGTCGCCCAGCAGCACCAGCACGATGGAGGGCGGGATGATCTGTCCCAGCGTGCCGGCCGCGCAGATCGAGCCGCAGGCCAGTTTCGGATCGTAGCCGTTGCGCAGCATGGTCGGCAGGCTCAGCAGGCCCATGGTGACCACCGTCGCCCCCACGATCCCGGTGGAGGCGGCCAGCAGCATGCCGACGATGGAGACCGAGATGCCGAGGCCGCCGCGCAGCGTCCCGAACAGCCGCCCCATGTTCTCCAGCAGCTCCTCGGCGACCTTGGAGCGCTCCAGCATCACTCCCATGAAGACGAAGAGCGGGACGGCGAGCAGCACTACGTTGGTCATGACCCCGAAGATGCGCTGGGGCATCGCGCCGAAGAAGGTGTTCGGCTCGAAGACGCCGAAGGCAAAGCCCAGCATGCCGAAGATCAGCGCCGTGCCGGCCAGCGTGAAGGCGACGGGAAAGCCCGACAGCAGCACCGCGCAGACGGTGATGAACATCAGGATGTCGAGGGTCTCGGCCATGGCTCAGTGCCCTCCGGCCGTGGCGCGGCCGGCGCTCTGGCGCAGCCCGGCAATCACCAGGGCGGAGCGGAAGGCCAGCGAGAGGCCTTGAAGGATCATCAGCACGACGAACACCAGAATGCAGCTCTTCAGCAGGTAGACGCCCTGAATGCCGCTGGTCTCGCGCGAGCCCTCCAGCACCGCCCAGGAGCTCAGCACGTAGGGCAGGGAATAGCGCCAGATCAGCAGGCAGACGGGGATCAGCAGGAAGGTGACGCCGAGCAGGTCGATCCAGGCCTTCTTGCGCGCCGGGGCCTCGCGATAGAAGACGTCGACGCGCACGTGGCCGCCCACCAGCAGGGTATAGCCGGCGGCGATCATGAAGAGGGCGCCGTGGGCGTAGATCAGGGATTCCTGGGTCATGATCGAGCCGATGCCGAAGACGTAGCGCATCAGCACCAGCGCGAACTGCACCAGCACCATGAAGAGCGCCAGCCAGGCGACGGTGACGCCGATCCGGTGATTGACGCGGTCGATGGCCTCGGCCGTGCGTTCCAGGCCGATGGCGGCGGGCACCAGGGCCAGCGAGATCAGGAACATCAGGATGCCGAAGGGGGTGAGCGCGAAGATCACGCCCATTCCGAACCAGAGATGCGGGGCCAGCAAGGCCCAGACCCCGCCGGCCGCCGCGGCTATGGCCGGCAGCGCATCGAGGCGTCCTCCGGCCCCCAGCGCCACGGTGCCCAGGGCCCCGAGGGGGAGCAGCAGCATCAGCAGCGGATAGATGAAGAACAGGCTATGGGTCCAGAGCTGGTGATCCGTCTGGCGATAGGCCTCGAGCTGGGCTTCGGCCTGGGCGATCCGCTCCTCGGCCCGCTCGGCGCTGTCGACGCGGCGCTCGGCACGGCTGCGCAGGCGCTCGTCGCCGGGCTCGGCGGCCGCCTCGGCTTCGGCCTCGTCGGCCTCGGCGCGCGCCTCGTCGGCGCGCTCCTGCGCCCGGGCGATGGCGGCGCCCAACTGGGCCTCCTGCTCGGCGATTGCGGCTTCGGCGGCCTGACGGCTGAGCGCCGGGGCCCGGAAGCCCTCGATCAGCACTTCATAGCCGGCGAGGCTGCGCTCCTCGCCTTCGATCGTCCACTGCACCCATGGCAGAAAAAACAGCAGGACGAGCGCCGCGGCCAAAATGACCGGCGGCCGGGTCACGGCACCGCCGGACCCGCTTCGGGCTGAAACCGACATTTCGAGTCCCAACGTTCCCTGTACTTCGTTATCTGCGAAACGCACCGATTCTGCGAAACGCACCGACCGGCCGCGACGCGATCGCGCCTCGGCCTGTCACCCCCGGTCCGTTTCGCCCCGGCTTGTCTGCTTCTTTACACGTGTCTCGCGGGTTTATCCCGTCTCGGCTGTGAAGCGGCGTCTGTATAGCCGAAACCGGGCAGGAGTGTGATGAGAAAAACGGAACGGCCCGCTCTCCCTGGAGAGAACGGGCCGCCCGAGACTGGATCCGTGCCGAACCTTAAAGGTTTTCGGTCGCGACGCGCCGCATGTCGGCATAGCTCTGGTCCGACAGCGCCGTCCAGGCCATCGCCTTCTCCTTGAACTCCGTATAGGAGGTGTAGATCCGGTCGACCATGCCCGATTCCGCGGCCATGTCGGCCAGAACGTCGGCGGAGGCCGCCGCGAAGGCATCGAAGATGTCCTGGTTGAACTGACGCAGGTTGACGCCGTGCTCGTTGATCAGCGTGTTGAGCGCGTCGCCGTTTCGGGCATTGAACTCCGCCATCATGATGTCGTTCTCGGCGGCGCAGCAGGCGGCCACCAGGGCCTGGTCGCTCTCGCTAAAGGAGTTCCAGACGTCCAGGTTGAAGGTGCACTCCAGCGTCGAGCCCGGCTCGTGGAAGCCTGGGTAGTAGTAGTAGCTGGCGACGCGGTGGAAGCCGAACGCCAGATCGTTCCAGGGGCCGACCCACTCGGTGGCGTCGATGGCCCCGGACTGCAGGGCCGGGAAGATCTCACCGCCGGGCAGGTTGACCACGGCGGCGCCGAGCTGGCGAAGCACCTCGCCGCCGGCCCCCGGCATGCGGAACTTGAGGCCGTGGAAGTCAACTCGGTGGAGGACTTCAAC
>JANQPZ010000177.1 GCA_028285215.1 Rhodovibrionaceae bacterium
GAGGAGCAGACCACCCAGAAAACCACTTTTCGGGGTGCAGGCCACTTGCGGATAAGCTTTCAGTATGCGGATGATACGCACTGTTGGGTGTCGATTGCCCTATTGAGCGTTGGAATTTAACTAGTTGAAGAAAGAAGGTTTCTCCGAGGGGCGGGGAATGTCGCGCAGCCAGGTCTCGCTCGAGGAGCAGCTGACTCGGCTGCTGTCGGGTGCACGCGAAGGTGTTTCCGTCGAACGGTTGCGCTCTTTGCTTCAGGCGGGCGGCGCAGCTGTTCGCAAAGATGAGATCGTCCGGACTCTGAGCGGTATGAGCGCGCGGGGCGTCGCCGAGTTCGGCGGCGGCCGGCGTTGGACGTTGCAACGTCAACACCCCGGAAGCCCTGACGGCTCTTCTGAAACCCCGGGTCTGGCCGGACGAGACCGCATCCATGCGATCCCAGCCCATGTACTGGCCGGCTCCGCGGCCGAAGGCCCCCCCGAATCCCTACCAGAGGGCGCGCTGCAACCCGACATCAAACTGCTCGTTAAGCTGCTGCCCTATTATCAGTCTTGTCTACGTGCTGGCGACGGCGGCGCGCCGATCGAAAGCTTGAGCAAGGCGAATCAGAGCTTCGTGCTGATTCAGCCGGACGCGCCGTGGTGGCCGACCGAAGGCCACGGGCGGCGTCTCCGGATCGCCCGCAGCGCCATTCCCGGCCCCTTCCAGGAGAGCCTTGCTAAGGCGAGCGGCGGCAAGCTGCTACTAGGCTATCCCAATCTCCTGGTGACGCCGCGGGATTCGGAGGCCGATCCCTTCTTGCGCCCGGTCGCGGTCTATCCCTGCCGCTTTTCTGTCAACGAGGAGGGGCTGTCCTTCGAGGTTCCCGCCATCGCGCCCAACCTAAACTACGAGTGGCTGCGCGATCAGCGGCGGTTCAGCCGGTGGGATCCTGCCCGGCTGCGGAGCTATCTGCTCTACGAGGAGGCGGACCTCGATCTGGCTGAGGAGGACGAGGCCTCGGCGCCGGGCTTCCTCGAGGTCACGGCCTTCGCCGCGCGTATCGAGTCGGCAATCAACAAGGCGGTGCGCGGTGCGATGGATCCGGGCACCGTCCAACGATTCATCCCGGCCAAGCCGGACACCGGCTTATACAACGTCCTCTCACTCTCCTGCGAGGGGGCGGGCAAGTACGTCCGATCGGCGATCAAGGACTACGAGCGGCTGATCGACCAGCCGGCCGACGGCGTACAGGAGACGGCTTTGGGCGCTCTCTTCGGCGCGCCGCGAGCCGATGTCGAGCCGCCACCCACCGTCGCGCCGCCGATCGAGCTCGGCGAGTCGCAGCTGTTGGCCGCCCGTGCTGGGCTGGAGGGGCCGCTCACCGTCGTCACGGGGCCGCCGGGCACAGGCAAGTCGCAGGTGATCGCTGGTCTGCTCTTCAGCGCGGTGCTGGAGGGCAAGAGCGTGCTGTTCGCCGCGCGCCAGCACCGCGCGCTCGATGCCGTGCAGGAGCGCCTGCAGGATCTGACCGGTGAGCGCACCCTGATGGTGCGCGCGAACGCGCCGGACCTCGGCGATAGCTTCTCGTTTCGGGAAGCACTAAAGGGCCTGCTCGCCCGTGGCGATGTCGACGCCTCCGAGCATCGCTATCAGGCGGGGCTACGCGCAATCCGCGAGTTGGATCGGCGGCGCTGGACAGTCATCGATGCGCACCGGGCCATCGCTGAGGCGGCGAATGCTGCGGCCGGGGCGCGTCTCGCCGCAGAGAGTGCGCAGAATCTGCTCGAGCGCACGCGCGAGGTGGCCCAGCGCAAGAGGCTTACGGCGGAGACGGGGAAGCGCTCCTGGTTGTTGCGTCTGGTGGAATGGCTTCTGGCGACGTTCGGACGCCGCGCGCGGCCCGAGATCGGCACACGAAGA
The DNA here is from genome assembly GCA_028285215.1 of Rhodovibrionaceae bacterium. Classification (GTDB taxonomy): domain Bacteria; phylum Pseudomonadota; class Alphaproteobacteria; order Kiloniellales; family DSM-21159; genus Algihabitans. The sequence continues at coordinate 1,901 of JANQPZ010000177.1, forward strand.
GCGTTGACGCGGACTGAGGCGGCGTTGCGAGGGGCTCAGGCGGCTGTAGCGGAGGCGGAGACGGCGCTGCACCAACGCCGCGAACAGGTGGGGGCGCACCGCGACGACCCGGTGGAGCTGTCGCGAGAGATCCAGCAGCGCGCCCTGAAGCTCGCGCCGGACATGTTGGACCGTCTCGAGACGCTCTCGGCGGAGGACCGTCAGGCGCTGACCAGCCTGCGGGCCGAAGCAGCGCTCGGCGGCGACAAGGCGCTGCCGATAGAGGCGCAGAAGATCGTGCTTGCCCATCAGCCGGTTTGGGCCGTCACCACGCTGGCCGCCGGCTCGCGTATCCCGCTTGAGGCCGGCCTCTTCGACTACGTCATCTTCGACGAAGCGGCGCAGACCGACATCGCCTCTGCGGTTCCCTTGCTATATCGCGCGAAGAAGGCGGTGATCGTCGGCGATCCCAATCAGTTAGCGATGATCAGCAACCTGGATCCGCGCGAGGAGCGGGCGCTTCTGGAGACGCACGGGCTCTTTCGCTCGGGAGTCGGCCGCTTCGCCCAAGGGCAGACCACGCTTTTTGACCTGACCGCCTCGGCCGACCAGGCTCGGCGCTTCATGCTGACCGAGCATTTCCGCTGCCATCCGGATATCGTCGGCTACATCAACGAGGCCTTCTACGGCCGGCGTTTGCACGCACTCACCGATCGCGAACGCTTGAAAGTCCCGAGGGGCATGCCGGCCGGCCTGCATTGGACGGACGTGCGAAGTGGCGTCGTCTCTCGCACGCGCGGCCCGAACGTTTCGGCCTCCGCCGCTTCGCCTGCCGAGGCCGACGTCGCCGTCGCGGAGGCGCGCAAGCTTTGCGAGGCCGGCTACGAGGGGACCATCGGCATCGTCAGTTTCTTCGATTATCAGGCGAAGGAGATCAATACGTGCCTCGCTCGCGCGATTCCGCAGGCGGTGCGCGACCGCCATAGGATCAAGGTGTTCACCGCGAACAAGTTCCAGGGCGACGAGCGCGACGTCATGCTGCTGTCGCTGTGCATCGGGCCCGACATGCCGGGGGGTGCATTGGGCTTCATCCGGCGGGAGAAGCGGCTTTTGAACGTCGCCGTCTCGCGGGCGCGGGCGGTTTGCCACATCGTGGGCGACCTCGGCTACGCGGAAAGCAGCGGCGTGCCGCATCTCGAAACCTTAGCGCGCCGGGTGAAGCGGGCGCGCAATCGCAGTGTCGATGACGGCGAGCAGGATGACCGGTTCGACAGCGTCTGGGAGCGCAGGTTCTACGAGGCGCTCTGCAAGGCGGGCGTCGATACGATTCCGCAATACTCGGTGGGCGGCCGGTTTCTGGATTTGGCGGTGGTGGACGAGAACCGCGACCCGCCGCTGAAGCTCGACATCGAGGTCGACGGCGAGGCCTATCACCGAGACGCCGACGGCGATCGCTTGTCCAGCGATCTCTGGCGCGATCACACGTTGCGCGGGCTGGGGTGGCGGATTTCAAGGTTCTGGGTCTACGAGCTTCGGGACGACATGGAGGGATGTGTTGAGCGAGTCCGACGAGAAATCGAACGGCGCTAGCTACGCAGAACGACTGCAGGAACAAGGGCCGGTTGGAACCGGGCGGGGTGCCATGTTCGCGTTGGCGGCTTCCGCCGTCGTCGCGGTGCTGGCGCTGATCTATCTGTCGATCGCTGTAGCGACGAACGCCATCCAGCTTAGCGTCAAAGAGCAAGAGCTGGCACAGCTTGACGAAAACTTGGCGATACGACGCGCGCGGCTGAACGCTGTGACACAGGACATCGCGACTGTCGAAGAGCAGCGGACCCAACTTCAGTTGGAGGTCATGGCTCTTGAAAGCGAGCGCGACCGCGCGGCAAGCGGCCTCGATCAGGCGCGAAAGACGATCGAGCGGGCGGAGCAGGCGCGTGAGGAGCTCGCGAGAATTGGCGACCGGCGTGACGCCGCGCAACGCGAGCTCGACAGCATCCGCGCTTCCGTGCGCGAGGCGGAGGAGCGCCGCGATTCCCTCGAGCCGTTGATCGAAGGGCTCGAGGGTCAACAAGCCAATTTGGTGCAAGCGGTCGACCGACTGACGCAGCAACGTGACGCCGCGCACGAGCGCTTGACCGAGGCGCAAGACCGCGCCTCGGAGGTGCGCGCGGAGGTCAGCCGGCTCGAGGAGGAGATCGGCGGCGCGGAAGGACGGCTTGTGAGCTTGGAGGAGACCATCGAGAGCGAGTCGGCGCGCGTGCAGCGCCTGCAGGCGGATCAGCAAGGAGCTCGCGACGATTTCGAGGTCGCGCAACAGCGCGCGGCGCAGGCTGAAACGGTGGCCAACGAGGCGATCCGTCGCGCCAAGCGACTACAGGAGCAGGCAGACAACCTCGAGGCACGCCTGGCTGACCTGCGCGCGGCGAGCGAGTCCCTTGAGTTGGACGAGAACCGGGTCGAGCAAGTCCGCGCCACGTTGAACGAATTGCGCGCGCAACAAGACGTGCTCCGGGCGGAGATCGAGCAGGCTCAGGATTCCCTCGACCAAGCTGTCGCGGAGCGAAATCGGGTCGAGGCGGAAGCGAGTGCCCTCACTGGTCGCCGCGATGCGTTGCAGGCAGAGGTGGCGGATCTGGAGGCGAGCCGAGGTCGCCTCTCGCAAGTAGAAGAGGATCTTCAGGCGAGCCGTCAGGAGCTCTCAATCGCAGAGCAAGAGCTGCTGGCGGCTCAGAGCGCGCGGGGGCGAGCCGTGGCGGCGGAGGAAGAGAGCCGCCGCGTGCGCGAGGCGCTGCAGGACCGCGTCACGGATCTTCAAGTCGATGCGAACGCCCTCGCGGCCGAGATCGCCAGCCAGGAGGAGACGCTAGACTCATTACTTGCGCAGCGCGGCGAGATCCAAGCCGGGGTCGCCGCCGCGCGGGAGGCGCTCTCCCAGGTGCAGGCGGAGCTCCAGACGACGTCGCTGCAACTCGATGATCGACGGGCGCGCCTCGCCGAGTTGACGGGGCAGATCGCTCGGCTTGAGGAGCGGCGGCAATCCTTGAGTGCGGGGGAAGCGGACGGCTTGCCGACAGGCGAGCCGGTGGCGGAATAGAGCGAACTTGCACGATGCCCTTTAAAACCCTGCAAGGACGGAAGTCATGATCCCGTTTCTCGATCCCACCAGCTTCGCTGTGGTTGTCGCGGCGGTTGCGAGCGGCGCGGCTGTTGTCATCGTCGCCTATGTTGGAACCCGTTTCATCATCGACTCGTCCCGGCTTCCAGCGGCGGTCCGTGACGCGGAGCTGCTGAGCCGCGTCGGGGTGAACGAGGATCGCCTCCAGCATCTTGAGCAGCAGATCCGAGAGCGCGAAGTGACTTTGGCCGAGCGCGACCAGGCGGAGGCTGAAGCCGAGTACTGGCGCACCCAGGCCGAAACGCATCGCGCCGAATACGCAAATCTCGATAGTCAACGCGCCGAAATCGAGGAGGTGCGCGAAGAGCACCGCCAGGCGGTCGAGGCTCACGCGGCAAAGGAGACGGAGCTGCGTCGCGTCGCGCAGGAGATCGAGGCTGTCCGCGAGGAGCGCGAGGCCGCAGAGGCTCGCGTCAAGGAGGCAGAAAAGCGTCTGGCGGCGATCTCCGAGAAAGAAAAGGAGGCGGCTGAGCTAGACGAGCGGTTGGAGGCTCTGCGCGCCGCGCGAGCTGAGGTGGCCGGCGAGGTCGACGCCAAGCGCCAGGAGATGAGCATGCTTCGGTCGCAGGAGGAGGACCTCAACCGCGAGACGGCGCGCCTCGCCGACCTTAAGGAACGTCTAGCGGAGCAGGTGGCGAATATCCGGCAGGAGGCCGAACAGCTGCAGCCTCTGCGCGTAGAAGTGAGTGATCTAATCCGGACGCGGGACGAGCTAAAGGTGAAGACCGGCACGCTGGAGGAAGACTGCTCGAAGCTGGAGGGGCGCAAGGACCGTCTGGAAGCCCGCATCGCGCGGCTGCAAGAAGAGGCCAACGTCCAGGTCGACGGTGCCGATCAAGAGGCCCGTGTGTTAGAAGATCTGCGCACCGTCCCGTCTTGTCTCTACGACGAGGCGACCGGCCAAGCGGTCTGGCCAACGGAACAAGCGGTCGAGACCGAATTGGACGCGCTGGCGCGAGTCGAGAGACTGCTGAAGGAGACCGGCCTCGAGTTCCCTCGGCGCACCATCAACGCCTTCCACACGAGCCTGAAAACGGCGGTGATTTCGCCGATCACCGTCTTGGCCGGCATCAGCGGCACAGGCAAGAGCCAACTGCCGCGACGCTACGCCGACGCCATGGGTATGCACTTCCTGAAGATCCCGGTGCAGCCGCGATGGGACGGGCCGCAGGATCTATTCGGCTTCTACAACTACATCGAGAAGCGCTACAAGGCGACGGACCTCGCTCGGGCCCTGGTCCATCTCGATTCCTACAACTGGCCGGAGGAGGCGGCGCCATACGAGGACCGCATGTTACTGATCCTGCTGGACGAGATGAATTTGGCGCGGGTTGAGTACTATTTCTCCGAATTCCTCAGCCGCCTCGAAGGCCGGCCGATGGACGAGCGCGCCGTTGACAAGGGCGAACGCGCGCCGGCCGAGGTTGCCATAGAAGTCAGCCGCAAGGGCCAGCCCATGCGCGTCTATGCTGGGCAGAATGTGCTTTTTGCCGGCACGATGAACGAGGACGAGTCGACGCTTTCGCTATCCGACAAGGTGATGGACCGCGCGAACATCATGCGGTTCCCCCGGCCGGCCGAATTGCGGAAGGAACTGCCGGACGCCGCACCGACGGCCAGAGCGAAAGGTTACCTGCCGAAAACGCGCTGGATCGAGAGTTGGATGCGCGAAGCCGAAAACCTGGACGCCACCGCTCGGGATCGTGCCGGTCGCGTGATCGCGGAGATCAATGGCGTCATGGACGAGCTTGGCCGCCCGTTCGGTCATAGAATGAGCCAAGCAATGCTGCACTATGTGGCGAACTATCCGGCGTCGCAGGACAAATTCGACAATGCGCGCCATGTCGATTACGCGCTTGCAGACCAGTTGGAGCAACGGATCATGCCGAAGCTGCGCGGTGTTGACGCCAGCGCCGACCGGGCAGCTTTGATGAATTTGGCGGAGATCGCGCGCGATCGTCTGGACGATCTGCAGCTAGGGGCAGCGATCGAAGAGGCGGTCGACCGGGCCAACCGCTCGATCGGGATCTTCAACTGGCGCGGCTTCCAGCGTATCAAGACCTGACCGCGCGCAATGCCCGACTTCATCATCACGACGACCCCTTGGGGCTTGGTGTCGCGCGATCCGGCGGAGCGGGTCGAACTGAAGGGGCCCGACGCAGTGCCGGTCGTGCAAAGCGGCGGGCATCCGCTGCTCTTCGCCGATGCTCCGCAGATCCCCTGGTTCGAGGATCAGCCGGACGCGTTGGAACGACGGGCGAAGCTGCGCGGACGCGTCGAGTACCAGGGCTTTTTCGACATTCCGTTGCCCTTGCGTGCCGACACCGTTCAGCGGCTGCGCAAGCCCGTTTGGCGCGAGAGCGCGAGGATCGGCTGGTCCGACCTGCTTTCGCGACCCTACGGAAAGGACCCCGATGCGGATGCCGATGAGCCAAACGTCCGGCAGTTCCAATTCCTGATGCGGCTGGTGGGTCGGATGCAGGATTTTGACGCCGCGCTGTCGGAAGATGTACGCTTCCTGCCTTGGGAGGCCGTCTTTCATCGTTGGCTGGAGCCGGAGGCAAACCAGGATCCAACCATGGATGTCGTGGTGCGGCACGCTATGCATCACCGCGCGCGCTGGGTGGAGATCGTGGAACGGCCTCGCCGGCTGCTGAACAGAACCCGCGAACTGGTCGGGCTTAATCGGGTGGAGGAGCTAGACACCCAATGCATGGCTTGGCTGTCTCGCCAACCGGGGCGGACGATGCCAGAGCGTGCCGGTCCGCGGCAACGCATCCTCGCGCTGGCCCGCTACGAAAATTTGGACACGCTGGAAAACCGAGTCTTTCGTGATTTGATGGAGCGGACGGATGCAGCGGCGCGCGACTATCTACGGCTGAATGCGGGGCGGCGCCGAGACGCCGGTGTGCGCGGTCGCACCAGCCGCTATCGGATCGTTGAGCAGTACGCGCGCGAGTGCCGAAGCTTCGCGCGAGAGCTTGAGGCGATGGGCGTGTCGAAGCTCGACGGGGCGGTGCAGCCAAACTTTGTGCTGATCCAAGACGAGCGCTATCGTCATGTCTGGAGCGCCTGGACGGAGATCGTCCGGCGTGAGCGCGTCTACGACGATCTCTGGCGCTGGCAGCGCCGAGCTTGGGGCGAGTTCGCGAAGGCCGCCTGCGGCGTCGCGTTGCATGCCGCCCATGGCGGTGAGATCGAGATCGCGTCGCCGCTGTTCTTTCGCATGGAGCATCGCCGCGGCCAGTGGCTGGAGCATGACGACCCGCTCGTCGTCATCGGGTTCCGAAGCAATGGCTTCGTGGTGGAAGTACTCGACGGCTGCTCCAAAGATCTCGCACTCGCGCTGCCGGAACTTGGCGCGTCCGCCTGGCTCAGGCTATCCGACTTGAGTGGCGGCATGGACAAGTATGTTGCCGTTTGGACGACGCTGGGCATGGGGCCCCAGCCACCGCTGCGGTCACTGGTCGACTCCGCAGACAAGGCAACAAGGTTCTTCAAGCAAGTTCATAAACAGGCGCGGCTTCTGGGCGGTCTCGTCCTGCAGGGTGAGACCGATCCGACCGCTCCGGCACAGTTAGAGGCGGGGCAGCACGTGACGGGTCTCAGTTTCGGACCCGCGGATGGTCATCTCAGTGCCGCTCTGACAACGCTCAGCGAGGAGATCCTGGCGCTGGTCGAGCAAAACCTATGACGGCGCTTGTCGGCCTCGACCTGAACGGCCTGTGGGATTGGGCAGCAATTCAAGGAGAAGAGGGCGGCGAGGAAGCGCTCAAGGATCTCGGGGTTAACGCCGCCGGCGTTCGCTTGGCGAGAGAAGAGGAGGCAATCGTGGTCGGCCCGCAGACCGCGCTTGCCCCTCACGGCCGCGGCCCGGGCTGGGCCGCCTTGGGACACGAGCGGTTGCGTCTCTCCCACGCGGCCATGCTTCAGGCGATCGCCGCTCCACACACGGAGAATGCTACGCACGGCGTGGAGCAGCTTCTCCAGACGCTGTTTCGAACCCTGACGGAGCGTGCCCGCGCGGTCGTCGTCCCTGTACCGGACGACGACAGTTTCGACGAAGCGGCGCGGGAGCGCCTGTTGCAAGCTCTCCGCCGTTCAAACACCGCGCGCCCAACCTTGCTTTGGCGCTCGGTGGCGGCAACTCTGGACTGGGCGGCGCCCTGCATGAACCCCTTGGCGGCAGCGCACGGCCTGCGCGTCGCCGTCGTGTCTATCCTGCGCGATCGGGTTCATTTCGGTGAACTGTCGCTGGTCGGGGAAGAGGGCCGGCTGGGTCGATTGATCGTGCCGGAAAGGCGGCGGGCGGGGGCGCTGATCTGGTCGGATTTTGGGGGCGTGAGCTTGGCACGGTGGGCGGCGGACCGACTCGCCCGAGCGAGCAATCTCAAGGCGGCTGAGATTCTAGCGAGCTCGCGGACCCCCTGGACGCTGGCGGTCGGGCAAGACGCTCCGCCCGAACTCTTCCGCATGACCAACAGAAGCTGGCTGGACCTGACCCCACCGGGGCCACCGCGGCGACTCGATCCAGAGTGCGCGCCGCCGGCCGAGGTGATTGACCGTTTGGGAGCGGCCGATCTAGTTCTCCTCGAAGGGCCGGGCGCCCAGGCGCCGGCGATCTGGCTAGGCGTCGTAACGGCGCTGAGCTTGTCTCCCGACGATCCACGCCTGACGACGCTCGACCCGTGCGCGGCGGCCCGCGGTGCCCTCGAGGCGAGCCGGCGCCTGCGCCGCGGCGAGCCCGCCTACTACGATTTCCTGCCGCAGCTGCAGATCAATGCGCTGGCGGATGGTGAGGCGCGCTTCGTATCCCTGATCCCGGCGAACAAACGCCTGCGCGGGGGGCAGGTCTATCGCGCCGCAGCGGAGGGCGACTTCGCTATCGGCAAGGGCGCGCATCAACTGGAATTCTATCTGATTAAGGAGGACTTCCAGCGAGCGCGGAAATCGACGGCCGCGTTACCGGAAACCGCGGAGCGACAACACCGCATCTTCGTTTCCGTTGAGCAGTCGCCTGGCCAGGGCTTCGCCAGGGTTCGGATCGGCTCCGACAGCTTCACCCCGCTCGCCGCGCGTCCGATCGAGCTCGACTGGACGCGAATGGAGGTCGTGGAGGAGACCCCCGACCAGATCCTCGCCGCGTTGCAAAGCGACAAAGGCGGAGCCTATCCGAACACGCAAGTCTATCCCGGTCACGCTGTTCTTTGGAGGCCGGATTCGCGCCACGGAGACCTGATCGAGGCTTTGCGCGCATATACCGAGATCCCGCTGGTCGAGAGGGGCGTGTTGAACGCGGCAGGACTCGAGGCGCTCAAGCTGGTTCGACGCATCGCGTCGAAGTCGGTAAAGCCGTCCTTCGAGGGAGATCACCTCGGAATTGCAATCGACGAAGCCGCTCCGGCCAGGTTTCTAAACACAGACGGCGGTTTACCTGAGGTCAAGCCTCATCTGCCTGTACCAGAAGAGGCCAGCTCTTTCCTCAACTACGCGCTGAGAAAGGCTGCTTCGGACTACGAACGCCTGCAGAGCGTTGCAGGAGCGGATGAAGCCTTGCGGGCGGTGATCGGCTTCGCGACTTGGTGCTATCGCCGCTGTCCTCTGCCAATCGTTGAGGAGCTTCTGCGTTGGTACGAGGCCGGCGGCGCCGGCAAAGGTGGTGACCTCATTGTCCGGTTGGAGGGCCTCGGCCGGGTCGTCCATAGCGAGCAAGAGGCGTGGCGGTTCTATCGCGCGATCGAGCGCCGTCTCATCGACGGCCAACCGATTCGAAATTCGGAGCTTGCCGCATTGACGCGGCTCCTTGGTGGGGTCGATGCGGCGGCGGACTGGCTCAGCGCAGAACAGGCCAACCGCTTCCTGCAAGCCACCCAGACTTTGATCCACGAGCAGAATCACGCGCCTAAGGACGACGCCTACAAGCGGAAATTCAAGTATGCACTGCTGATGCTCGCGTCGTTACTGAGGCGGCGACGCACGCAGCCGGATTTCCTCGACCCCGATAATCGCGCCGCCCGGACGCTCGAGGGGCTGCTGGTCGCCGCCGAGAACCGGATAGCGCAGTTGACTCCGGACTTTCGTAGTCGGGCCGCCCGGGCCCAAGGTCGCAACCGCCAGGCCTTAGTGGCCTCGAGCAACCGGCTGCACAAGGCGACGGATATCATCTCCGAACTCATCTGGTTCCTGCACAAGGAAGGCCGGGATCCAAACATCATTCAGCGGATCGACGCGATGGAGGAGTGAGCCGTCTCGGGTTCTTTCGACGGCATTGACACGTCACGTTGGCACCGGAACCCTTCCGGTGCCTCCCACCGCCTAGAGTCCCGCCGGTCGCCACAGCAGGGCGCTCGATCCCCTGAGGCTTTCGGATCGAGCCGGAGGCAGCCTCGGCTGCGCTAGGGAGCAGGAACGCCTGCTGTGTGACGGAAGTCTAGTCCTTTCGACAACGCTTGGGTTAGGACCTCGGCGGCTGAGATGGGCGCCGCCGTTCGGCCGCGATGCGGATGGTCGCGGCGACATGCGCGAGATCGCTCGCGGCCTCGGCCAGCGTCTCGGCGCAGGCGGCATAGCCGGCCGTCTCGAGCCAGGGCGACTGCCCTTCGATGGCCTCGTCCTGTGCGGCCTCCAGGACTTCGGTCGCCAGCACGAAAAGCCGGCGCAGCAGCTCGCGGTCGTCTTCCTCCATCGCCCCCTGCTATCCCGAATGCAGGCCATGCAAGCCTGCCGCAGGCGCTGCAGTCCAGTCGAATTCGGCTGCTGCGGAGGGAAGCCTGGCCGCGACGTCGCTGGGATCGCCTCGCGGGCTCAGTCGTCTTCGTAAACGAAGAGTTCCGGCGGCACGATGGCAAGCCGCGGGGTCTGTGCGTCACGGCGCGCCGCTCGGTCAAGAAGACATCGAGCCAGGGGGGCCTCGCGCGGCAAGAAGACCTGACCGGTCTCGATCCAGGCACTGGCCGCCTCCAGACGAGCGAGCTTGTCGCGCTCCGGCACGATGCCGAGGGGATTGGGAAAGCCAGGTGGCACGCTGGCGCTCAGGTCCTGCACTAAATTGAGGCCGAGCCCGGCCTTCTCGGTCGCCAGTGTGAGGAGAGTCCGAACAAGATCATTACGATCCGCGTCCATGGCCGGCCTCCTTTTGGCCGGCCATGGACGCTTGCTGGGGCGGGAGCAGTCCAGACAATTCCTGCAGGGCCTACGAGGTCGGCGTCTCGTCGTCCTTGTCGGCGAGCCCGGACGCCTTCCAAGCCGCAATCACCTCTGGTTTGTCTTCGCGTTCCTTTCGCTCCTGCAGGTAGGACTCGTATGCATGGCTTCCCGGCGGGCAGTCCTTCCAGCGGGATTTGTCGGCTGGCCTTCCCTGGCCATCGGAGTCGACGAACTCGATCTGGATCGTCTTTGGCAGCTCGTCCGCCGCGAGTACTTCCGGCATGTAGTCGTGAATGGCTTTCATCAGAGCGATCATGTCCCGAGGGCTGCCTTCCAGCGACCGGCCGGCCAGCCTGTGCACGAACGCCTCACTGAAGGGCACGCGCCGTTCCTGACCGTTCTGCTTGATCGTCACGGGGCGATCCATCAGGTCCTTCATGATGGTCGAGATGTTCTTGTGTCCTTTCGGCCGGCCCTTCGGATTGCCGGATTGTCCCTTCTTGAACCGCGTGTGTTTCGGTGGCTTCCGGTAGCCGACCTCGTAGTCCTTGGTCATCGGTCTCCTCCTATTCCAGCTCGCCGAAGGTGAAGCCGCTCGCCGCGTGCACCGGCTCCTCGCCAGTGAAGTTACGGAAGCGCCGCAGTGCGGCGTCGACGTAGCGAGGATCGAGCTCCAGCCCGTAGCCGCGCCGTCCGGAGCGTTCGGCCGCGATGAGGGTGGTGCCCGAGCCGGCGAAGGCGTCGAGCACGATGTCGCCCCGGCGCGAGCAGTCGAGGATGGCGTCCTCGACCAGCGCCACCGGCTTGACCGTCGGGTGCATGGCCAGCTCGGCGTTGCGCTCCTTGCCGAAGCTGTTGATGCCCGCGTAGTCCCACACGTTGGTGCGGTAGCGGCCATGGACACCGAGCTCGACGTTGTTGACGTGCGGCCCGCTTCCCGCCTTGAAGACGGCGACCAGTTCGTGCTTCGAGCGGTAGAGCGAGCCCATGCCGCCGTTGGTCTTGTTCCAGACGCAAAGGTTCTTGAGGTCCGTGAAGACCCAGCGCCCGGCCGTCAGCAGCTCGAAGAGATGGCGCCAATCCATGCAAACGAAGTGGATCGCACCGTCGCTGCTGTGCGCCGCCAAGTGGTCCAGCACCGTCTGCAGGAAAGCGATGAACTCGGCCTCCGACATCTCGCCCGAGGCCATGGCGAAGGCGGCGTGCTTGACCGAACCCAGGCCGCAGACGTGGCCGTCGATGGGTACGTTGTAGGGCGGATCGGTGAAGACCATCTGCGCCGCTTCGTCGGCCATCAGGCGCGTATAGAACTCCGCCTTGGTGGCATCCGCGCACAGCAGGCGGTGCCGCCCCAGCAGCCAGAGGTCGCCGGGCTGGGTTATTGGCGGCGCTGTTCCGTCGATCTCGGGCTGCCGGTCGGCTCCATCGTCGTCGGTCGGGCCCTTGGAGCTGGCGATCAGCATGTCGATCTCGGCCGTCTCGAAACCGGTAATCTCGATATCGAAGTCGAGGTCGATCTCGGCGAGCGCTTGCAGCTCGATTGCCAGAAGCTCGTCGTCCCAGCCGGCGAGCTCGGCCAGCCGGTTGTCGGCGATGACGTAGGCGCGCTTCTGCGCCTCGCTCATATCGTCGAGCCGAATGGTCGGCACGCGCCCGATCCCGAGCAGCTTGGCCGCGGCCAGCCGGCCGTGCCCGGCGATCACGCCGCCCGATCCGTCGATCAGGATCGGGTTGGTCCAGCCGAAGGTCTCGATCGACTTGGCGATCTGCCGGATCTGCTGCTTCGTGTGGGTGCGCGGGTTGCGCGCGTAGAGCTCGAGGGCCGAGACCGGCCGGGTCTCGACCCCCAGATCGCGGATAACTTTAGACATCGGGCACCTCCCTCCGCAGCAGCTTTTCCAGGATCGGCTGCTCGGCGGGATCGTTCGCGACGTAGTGGATGGCACCGTTCTTATCCTGCCACACGGTCAGACGAACCGCGACAACGCCGCCGTTGGCATTGCCGTAGCCGAACACGTTTGGGTGCAGGAACGTCATCTCGGACGTGTCGATCGTGCGCATGGGTGACCTCCTTGCTATCGGGTTCGGTCACCAAAATGAACGCACCTCGCTAACGCGCATTCACTTTATCGCAGGGGTATTGCTGTGCAGAAGCTGCCTTGGACCGAAGCGCCGTCGAGTCAGTGAGCGTCTGACCATCGGCCTCTCAATGACGCGGCTTACCGCTGCCACGCTATGGAATCGCTACTTTCGCGATGAGATATTCTGGACCGTGCGCCAGGACTCTTCCCCATGGAGGAACTCCCTGGCGACGAGCCGAGCGGCGATCTCACCCGGCGGACGATCGAGAAGTGGCGAAGAGGGGGTATTACATTTCTTCAGCCAGCCGACAGGATGACCGTAGCGACGCTTGCGCTCCGCGAGAAAGGCGAGGTAAACGCGGTAAGCGCCGCCGACGATCATGTGGAGCCGGCGTCTCTCGGACTGGGAGGCGGGCTTGCGACCCCTGGGCTTCGCGATTGTCCCCTCGAGATAGCGGCACAAATAGTCCAACACCGGTTCCGGTATCGGCTTCGCCCCATGGCCGCGCAGCCGTTCGGCGAGTTCGGGACCGTCGATGTACTCCCCCTCCGCGATACGACTGGGGAGATCGGCCAGATAGTCGATGTCCATGCACGCGAAGCGGTTGCTGGACGTCGTCGTGCGGTGTTTTGACATGGCTTCTACGTCTCGGCCCTCTGAAGCTCCGTCTTCGAGCAGCTGCCAGGCGGGAATCCCCCGCGCGGTCGCAATCCTCTCAAGGATGACCACGGTCGGGTTACCGATGCCGCGCTCAACGCCGCTGATGTATGTGCGGTGATGCTCGTATGAAGCAGTATGCCGGACTAGACTTTCGATGGAAACGACGACGGTCTGCGTCGTCGATGAGACCGGCAAGAAGGTTCGCACCGAGACAGTAGAAAGTGTGCCGGAGGCGATTGCCGGGGCACTTGGACGAGCAGGATCGATCGAGCGCGCCGTTATCGAGATGGGGCGGATAAGCGGTGCGATCCGCCTTGGATTCAAACAGCTCCCCGACTTCAGCAGCCACAAGGGCGATCTCAGTCTCGGCCGTCAAACTGGCGGCGTCGCCCTTGCCTTGTACCAGGTCCCAGAGAGCTGAGACGAGGGCTGGGTGACGTCTGCCGATCCGCGATCAGGTCGCCCACCGACAAGCCGTGCACGGGTACGTGCGTCGACTGTCCGCTCGAGTCGCAAATCGCCGCTGTCGCGTCCTGAACATCAGGCAACTCTGAGAAAATCGACACGGTGTGGCTCTATGATTGTTATGCGCCATATGTAGCCGTGGAGCTCGCATAACTCACCGAGCCACAACCGGCGCGCGCCGGTTGCAGCTCGGTGAAGCCTCGCGGTAGAATTGCATGTCAGGTGGGGGCAATGCAGAGCGCGACCGAGCGTGACGATCAGAGTGCGGAGCAGTTGCGTCGGGGCTACGTCGCCCGCGTGATCGTCGAGCTATTCCCAGACGGACCGAGTGAGGGTCAGTACAGAGCCCTGCTCGACGTCGCGACACGCGCAGCCGTCGCAACTGCTCTCGAGTCCGGTAGGAGTCTCGAGGACATCGAAGATACCGTCCTGCCAGAGGCAGACGACTTGGTACGCGAGATCTCCTGGATCGTCAGACCCGTTGACGACAGAAAGCTGCGCGGGGCACGGCAGGACCTCTGGACGCACCGCAACGACCTCTCGGACGAGATCCGTCGCGGGGAGATCCCTCAGATCAACCGAGCTCAGGTCGAAGAGGCAACGGCGTTTTACTTGAACTTGTCTTGGCGAGTGCCGGAGATCGACCGCGTTCTTGCTGATCTCTTGATCGCCGTAGAGGTCTCCGACTACGCACAAAAAATGCTCATCGACGCCTGGAAGTACCCGGAACTCAGTGATTCTCCGTTCGTGCAGAAGGGAGTTTTTTGGCCCTCTGCCAAGCGAATCTTGATCGCTGCTATTGTTGGATTCGGGACCTTCTTGGTAACCGCTTGGAGTGGGAGCGGCTGGGCTCTGGTGGCCGGAGGCTTAGTCGTGGTCGCCTGCTTGGTCTGGATCGTGGCAATCTTGGTGCACACACCGCTGGAGTGGCGCCGGCGGGAGCGCCAACGTGGCCAGATTACCTCACTGTTCGAAGCGATGCTGAGATGTTACCGACAGCTGTCGTCACCAGGACCAGTCTCTGCGCGACACGTGCGCGGGACGTGCGAACAAGCGGCCGACGAGGGTGTCGTCTGGCCCGGCCCTCTGTTCAGCCTCCTCGACGATATCGAGCGTCGGAGCGGCCGGTTCTGACCCGGCCGTGGTCAACTCAGAGCGCGTACCGAGAACCAGCTCACCGGACCGGCAATCACAGTCCCGGCCTGTGTCGGGCCCACGTCGAAACTGATCCTCAGCCTATGCCCGGGGGAGACCGAGATCCGGGATGCCGAACCGGCGCCCACGACGAGAACGGACGCAACGCCACCGCTTTTGGCCATCAAGGCGAGAACGCAATCCGTACCTGGTTTCAGCGAAATCGGAAGCAGCTTTTCGAGGCTGAGTACAAAGGATTTGGCAAGGGGCTCAATCAACAACAACGAGAGTGTGCAAAGAAGGATGCTCGCCGTATGACGGAGGAACTCCAGGAGGATTTCCTGGTGTTTGAGGGTAACGCGCGGATCATACGCGTGCTCTCGAAACCGCAGGTCGTGAAGGATGGTAACGGTTTGAATCTAAACGCGGGAACATTAGCTGCAGTGATGAAATACACTGTTCGCGCCTATCGGATTTCTGCATTCAACCGATGCGCCCACACCGCAAACCACCTGGCCGCCAAAGGTTCTGCTCCAACGTACCGGTGATCCTGTAGACAGTCCGATCGTTCCCATGGCCCCACCCGGTTCCTTTTCGGACTTCTTCAACGACACTGATCGGAACCGCGATCTCAGACCCGGGCGCTTTCTCGACGATGGCGTCGAGATTCGATCGCCTTGGTGACGGCAGGGCAAGTAGTCCGGGGTCATGGTTGACTAGGACGTCAAACTTTCCAACAACTGACTTCTTCCTCTTCGCCTAGCGCTACTCGCGCGAAAGGTCTTGTAGCGGGAGATCAAAGCTTAGCCAGCAACACGATTTGGAATTGAACACAAACGGACAGAGGACTATTGATAGTCTAAGGTCTAGTTTCAGAGGTCGGGGGCGTGCAGAACTAAGTTTCAGCCTTTGAGCTAGGAATTCGCGCAAACCGAGATCGTTCGTCTGGATAACCGTGGCTAGGGGCGTGTCTTAGACCTCGCCAAGCCTGAAGCGGTAACGGAGGACAGCGATCCGAGAGGCAGAGGCGCATCGAGATGGGCACTCGAGCACAGCGGCCGTTGACTTCCGTAGAACCTCGAGTCCGTCTTCCAAGAATGCGTCGGTGGTGCCGAAAGTGCGTTGCACTTTTGTTGCTTCTTCCCTGGACCTGCGGATTTTTTGTCTCTCCAGCTGAAGCACTCGAATGCCTCGTGCCGGTACCAGGCACTTCCATTACTGAACACTTTGTTTCCCACATCTTCGGCCCCGAAGAGGTCGACGGCGCGCGCCTGGTTGGAACGGAGGAAGGGCTCTTCGTCTACCGAGGCGGCGAACTGGAGCGCGTGCCGGGTGGCGCTCTGAGCCAGACCGGCTATGTAGACGAGTTCGGGCCCAAGGAGATCGACGGCGGGCGCCTGGTCGCAGCCGACAGAGGGCTCTTCATCTACCGCGACGGCGAACTGACGCCTGT
>JANQPZ010000213.1 GCA_028285215.1 Rhodovibrionaceae bacterium
ATCTCGACGCGATCAAGGAGGCTGCGCCGTCCTTGGCCGAGGGCACGGTTCCCAACCTGCAGGAGGTAACCGAAGACATCATCGCCCTCAATCAGATCCCCGACCGCCGGGTGACCCCGACACTGAGGGCGGGCGTCGCGCCCGGCACCGTCGATGTCGATCTCAACGTCGAAGATACCTTCCCGCTGCACGGCAGCGTGGAGCTCAACAACCGCTACAGTCAGGATACCACCAAGCTGAGGCTCAACGCCTCGCTGCGCTACGACAATCTTTGGCAGCTGGGTCACTCCATCAACCTAGGCTACCAGGTGGCGCCTCAGCGTCGCAGCGATAGCGAGGTTTTCTCCGGCTCCTATCTGGCCCGCTTTCAGTCGGTCCCGTGGTTTTCCGGGTTGGTTTACGGGGTCAAGCAGGACAGCGACGTTTCGACGCTCGGCGACGTAAACGTGGCTGGCCAGGGCGAGATCATCGGGGGGCGTGCGCTCCTGACGTTGCCGCGCAAGGAAGGGTTCTTCCACACCCTGTCGCTCGGCCTCGACTACAAGTCGTTTCAGGAGAGGGTGACGCTGGACGGCGAGGAGGGCTTCTCGTCCCCGATCACCTACTATCCGATCACGGCCAGCTATGCGGCGACCTGGTTGGGGGAGGAGTCCACCACTCAGCTCAACGTCGGCATAACGGGCAGCTTCCGCGGCGCCGGCAGTGAGCGCGACGACTTCGATAATCGACGCTCCGACGCGACCGGCAGCTTCCTCTACTTCCGCGGGGACGCGTCTCATTTGCAGGAACTTCCCTTCGGTGCTCAGGTCTTCGGCGAGGTCCAGGGACAGTTTTCCAACGATGCGCTTATCAGCTCCGAGCAGTTCAGCGCCGGCGGTCAGGACACCGTTCGCGGATACCTGGAATCGGAAGTCTTGGGCGACAGGGCGGCGCTCGGAAGTCTGGAGCTGAGGAGCCCGTCCGTTACCAACTACTTCGGCGACGACATCCTGAACGACTGGCGGCTGCACGCCTTCATCGAGGGCGGTCACGTCACGATCAACGAGCCGTTGGAGGAACAGATCGAGTCCTTCGAGCTCTGGAGCTTCGGTGTCGGGACGCGCATCCAGCTCCTCGACTACGTCAACGGCTCCTTCGATGTCGCAGTGCCAATGGTCGAACAGGGGGACACGGAGCAGGGAGACCCTCGCGCGCTCTTTCGCGCGTGGTTGGAGTTCTGACGTCGAGCCGCTTCCACACCTTTCCGGCCGCGCGACCGCAGGGGGTCTGCGGCCCGGGGGCAAGAAAAGTACGAGGGTCCAAGGTGATGCAAAGAAGTCTGATGAGGGGTTTTCTCGGTGGCTTGGCGCTGTGCCTGCTCCTGCTGCCGTCCGCCGCGCAGGCCTGGTGGAACGACGACTGGCCGCTGCGCAAGCCCTTGACGATAGATACGGGACCGGCAGGCGCCAACATCGCGGATCCGATCGGGACCCTGCCCCTGCTGGTGCGCCTGCACACGGGGAACTTCAATTTCGAAGCGGCGAACGACGACGGTTCGGATCTGCGTTTCATCTCAAGCGACGATCTGACGCCGCTCAATCACCACGTCGAGCAGTGGGATGCGCTGCTCGGCGAGGCCTTCGTCTGGGTGCAGGTGCCTCAGCTCGCGCCGGGCAGCAGCGTCGACTTCTGGATGTACTACGGCAACCCCCTGGCACTGCCGAGCGGTAGCGGCGGCGCTGCCTTCGACGGCGACACCGTGCTGGCCTACCACTTCGCGGAGCGCAATCGTCCGGTCCGCGACTGGTCGGTCTGGAACAACGCCGCCCTGGATGCCGGAGCCCCCGGCGACGGCGCCCTGATCGGCCAGGGGCTGCGGCTGGACGGGCAGACGACGGTGGCACTGCCGGCCTCTCCCTCGCTGAATTGGAGCGACACGAGCGAAGTCACCTGGTCGGCCTGGATCAGGCCGGAGCAGCTGCAGTCCGATGCGGTGGTCTTCTCCCGTCAGGAAGGGCAGAACGCTTTCGTGATCGGCGTCAACGAGGGCTTGCCATTCGTCGAGGTCCAGGATCCGACCGGTTTGCGCCGTGCCTTCGCGCGGTCGCCGATGAACCTTGGCGGCTGGCATCATCTTGCGGTCACGGCCGCCGCCGGAGAGATCACGCTGTATCTCGACGGCACGCCCACCGCGACCCTGGGCGCCAGTCTCCCCGGTCTCTCCGGGTCCGCCTTGATCGGCGGCAGCGCTCCGGTGTCCGTTGCAGCGCCGGCTGCCGCAGAAGGGGCATTGCCCGGAACCGATACCGTAACGGATCTAGAGGCGGCCGCGACAGCCGAGGGTGAGGCGGTCGAGGAAGTCCCGGCGGCACCCGCCGGTGAAGAGGGGACTGAGGCTCCCGGCGGAGTAGTGGCGGAACTCGGTCCGGAGGCGCAGCCGGGCCTGGCGGGGGCGCCGCCGCCGGCGCTTGCGCGCCCGGGTTTCGTCGGTGAAATGGACGAGCTGCGGATCGCGAACACCCTCCGCCCTGCCGGCTACATCCTGGCGAGCGCCATCAGTCAAGGTCCCGAGTTCGCAACGCTCCTGACTCTGGGGCTGGACGAGGAAGAGGCCCGCTGGTTCAGCGGCTATATCGCCGTGATCATGGGGTCGCTGACCATCGACGGCTGGTCGATCATCGCGGTGCTGATGGTGATCGCCGTGATCAGCTGGGTCGTGATGGCGGACAAGGCGATCTACCTCCGCCGCCTGGAGCGGGCCAACCGTCGGTTCCTAGCCCACTTCAAGCAGCTTCCGGACGACTTCACCGCGCTCGACCGCGGCTCCGCCGAGGACATCGAGCCGGACGATCGGCTGCCGAAGGAGGATCAGGAGATGATCCGCTCCTCGTCCCTCTACCGGATCTATCACATCGCGGCTGAGGAGGTTCGGAAGCGAAGGGCCCGCGGACGGACGCAGGCCTTGACGGCCGAATCCCTCACCGCCATCCGGGCGTCCTTGAACGCCGGACAGGTCCGAGAGTCTCAGAAGATGAACCGCCTGCTCGTCATTCTGACGATCGCGATCTCCGGCGGTCCCTTCTTCGGCCTGCTCGGAACCGTGGTGGGCGTGATGATCACCTTCGCGGCCATCGCCGCGGCGGGCGACGTCAACGTCAACGCGATCGCGCCGGGTATCTCCGCTGCCCTGATGACGACGGTGGTCGGGCTCGGCGTCGCGATCCCGGCGCTGTTCGGCTATAACTGGCTGCTCACCCGCATCAGAAACAGCACCGCCACCATGAACGTCTTCGTCGACGAACTGGTGACGCGTCTGGCCGAGCATCAGAGCGACGATACGCAGTCTCCGGCGCGCTTTCCCGTCTCCATGCCAGCGGAGTGAGCCGATGGACAGCACCGATAACAAGCTCTACGACGACCTCAACATCACGCCGATGCTCGATCTCGCCTACGTCCTGCTGGTGATCTTCATCATCATGACGACGGCGGCGGTGCAGGGCATGAAGGTGAACCTTCCCAAGGCCAGCCAGACGCCCAGCCTGTCTCAACCGCAGAGCAAGGCGATCACGGTCACCGGCGAGGGGCGCATCTTTCTCGACACCCTGCCGGTGACGCTGGTCGAGCTGGAGCGGCGCTTGCTCAGTCAGCAGGCTTTGACGCCGGAGTTTCCCGTCGTGGTGCGGGGCGACGGTCAGGCGCAGTACCAGGGCGTGATGGACGTGCTCGACCTGCTCGGCCGCATCAACATCACCCAGGTGGGACTGGCGACCAGTCCGCTGGTGAGATGACGCCATGACGCCCGAGCAGAAGAGGCAAGCGCGACGGCGGGAATTCCTGCGCAGCCATGGCTTTCCGCTGGCGGCAGGAACGGTAGCGGTAGGCGGCCTGGCGGTGGCCATCGCGATCTTCCTGGCCGACGACCGTCAGCCGCCCATCCGGAAGGCGCCGGACCTGACCGTCGTCACGCTGGTGGAGCCGCCGCCGCCTCCGCCGCCGCCCGAGGTCGTGGAGCCCGAGATGGTGGAGCAGCCGGAGGTCGTCCAGCCCGAGATCGAGCAGGAGGAAATTACTGAGGAGCCTCCGGAGCCGTCGGACGAGCCTCCGCCGGAGGTCGCCAGCGACGAACCACCGCTCGGCCCGCTCGGTCTCGATGCCGTGGCGGAGGGGCCGGGCGATGCCTTCAACCTGGCGGGCCGCCCCGGCGGCAATGGTCTGCTGGGCGGCGGCGGCGGGGGCGGCTCCCGCTGGGGCTGGTACGCCTACATCGTGCAGCAGCAGCTCGAGCAGGCGCTGCGGGCGCACCGGCGCACGCGGACCGCACGCACGCAGATCGAGATCCGCCTCTGGGCGGACGAGAGCGGGCGGGTCACCCGGGTCGTGCTGAACCCCTCGACGGGCAACAGCGCCATCGATGACGCCATCAAGAACGAGATTCTCGCCGGGCTTCAGCTTCGGGAGCCGCCGCCACTGGACATGCCGATGCCGATCGTCGCCCGCGTCACGGCGCGGCGACCGGGATGATTGGGATCCCGGGATGATTGGGACCAAGGAAAGAAAGCTAGAGAGACCGATGCAGAGACTGCCCAGAACCCTCCGCCGCGCTTGCCTGTCGACCGTCTTTATCGCCACCCTGGCGACGGCCCTGCCGAGCCATGCGAACCAGTCGGACCCCAGTGCCTTGGCCATTCTCGAGGCGATGGTCGCCAGCGGCGTGCTGTCCCAGGAGCAGGCCGACGCCATTCTGGTCGATGCCAGGGCCCGGGACGCCGCCCGCGCGGCGGCGAGCGCGCCGCCGCCGCTGCCGGAGGGGGCGAAGCGGGTCGTCTACGTACCCGAGATCGTCAAGCAGGAGCTGCGCGAGGAGATCAAGGAAGAGGTCCTGGCCGAGGCGGAAAGGGAGAACTGGGCCGCGCCCAACACTCATCCGGAATGGAGCGAACGGATCACGATCAGTGGCGATGTTCGCGCCCGCTACGAAGTGATCGATCTGGACGACGGCAACGTGGTTTTCGACGCTCTGGGCAATCCCGTGCCTCTCTTTCCCGACTTCAATGCCATCAATCAGAGCAGCAGTGGCGTACGAGTCTTCGGCACCGGTGCTGGCAACGATGACTTCCTGCTCGATGCCTTCGCGCCGGAGCGCAACGTCAACCAGGACCGCCATCGCGCCCGCATCCGGGCACGGCTGGGGCTCGACGCCCGGCTGCCGGAGGGTTTTTCGACGGGCCTCCGGCTGGCGACGGGCAGCAGCAACGCCCCGGTCTCCACGAATCAGTCCCTGGGCAGTTCGGGCGGCAACTTCTCGAACTACGAGATCTGGCTCGACCGCGCGTTCATCCGCTGGGATGCCTTCGACGAGGAAGCCTTCGACCGCGAGGACATCGCCCTCAGTCTCACGGTCGGCCGCTTCGAAAATCCCTTTTTCGCCACCGATCTGATCTGGGACAGCGATCTCAATTTCGACGGCGCCGCCATTTCCGGCAGCTACGAGGTGGTCGAAGGCTTTCGACCCTTCCTGACGCTGGGTGCCTTCCCGATCTTCAACGGCAACTTCAACTTCTCCTCGGCCGATGCCGTGAAGACGGCCAGCAACAACAAGTACCTTTACGGGATTCAAGGCGGCGCCGACTGGTCGCCGATGGAGGATCTCGGCATCAAGTTCGGAGCGGCCTTCTACTATTTCGACAACGTCGAGGGCCGTCGTTCGAGCCCCTGTCCCGACTCTCAGTTTTCCGGAGGGTCCTGCGATACTGACGAACTGCGTCCCTCCTTTGCGCAGACGGGCAACACCTATATGGCTCTGCGCGACGTCACCCCCGTCACCGACCTCGGAAATCCGGCCTTCCAGTTCTTCGGTCTTGCCTCCGACTTCCAGGAACTGGCGCTGACGACGCGCGTCGACTACGACGGCTTCGATCCGCTCAGCGTCTCCTTCTCGGGCGAGTTCGTCACCAACCTCGCGTTCGACGAAAGTGAAAACGCCGAAGAGGCGGTCAACAACTTCGGTCCGGCGATCAACGGCGCCGAGCCGGAATACGAAGGCGGGAACATCGGCTATCAGCTCGGGGTCACGGTGGGCAGCCAGGAGTTTGCCGAGCGCTGGGATTGGACCGCCAACTTTACCTACAAGTACCTGGAGACCGACGCCGTAGTCGATGCCTTCACCGACTCCGATTTCGGTCTGGGCGGCACGAACCTGGAGGGCTTCATCGTCGGCGGCGGTGTGGTACTGGCGCCGAATGTCTGGGCCGATGCCCGCTGGATCTCGGCGGACAACATCAACGGCAACAACTTCTCCGCAGATACCTTCCAAGCCAACCTTTCGGCGAGGTTCTAGCCATGCGTCTGCTGTCCTTTCCCACGCTTGTGGCCGTGGCGCTGATTACGCTTGCCCCGGCTCATGCCGTCGCACAGGAAAGCACCGAGGAGCGTCTGCGCGAGGCCCTGCGCTCGGCGACGATTCAGCAGCGCGCCCTCGAGGATGAACGAACCCGCCTGCAGGCGCAGAATGCCGAGTACGAGCGATTGATCCAGGCCCTGCAGGCGGAGGTCGCGGCGCGGCCGGATCCCGCCGCGGTCGCCGCTATGGAGGCGGACTTCAACAGCCGCCTGGAAACCAAGACCGAGGCGATCTCTCAACTCGGCGGGCATCTCGACCAGCTCCGCGGAAATCTCGGCCAACTCAGCGAAAATCTCGAAAACTGGAAGGCTGCCTACGAGGAAGCTGCCAACATCGCACGTACGACAGAGGCCGCCAGAGCTCAGCTCGAAGCGCAGAACGTGGTTCTGACCGAGCGGGCGACGAGCTGCGAAGTGAAGAACGCCGAACTCTTCAACGTCGGCAACGAGATCCTGGACCGCTACTCCGGCGTCAGTCTGGCGGACACGCTGGCGATCCGCGAACCCTTCGTCGGCTTCAAGCGGGTCGAATTGCAGAACCTGGTGCAGGACTACCAGGACAAGCTGCTCGACCAGCGAGTGACCCCATGAGGCGCAGGACCGCCGTCGGGTTTCCGAACGCGATGCCGTCTTCGTGTGCGCCGCCGGTCCCTGCGGCACAGGCGCACCGGGACGCGAGGGCGCTCGGCCGCTTGACGGCGGTCCTGCGCCTCATGGGGAGGTGTCGCGCGGCCTTACGGCCGGTGTCGCTGCCGCTTCTGCTCGCCCTCTGCTTGTCGACCGCTTCGGCGGCCGCTGAGGAGACGGTGGCACGGCTCGGCGACCGGGAGATCGGGGTCGCCGACCTGTCTCACTATCTTGCCAGGCTCCCCCGGGAGGAGCGTGCCGTCCTGAACGAGGACTCGGCTCTGATGTTCAGGGCGGTGCGCTCCTACCTGGTGCGCCAGATGGTGCTGCAGGAGGCGGAGTCTCAGGCGTTCGATCAGCAGGCCGAGGTATCGGCGGAGCTGGAGCGGCTGCGCGACGAAGCCTTGATCGAACTCTATCTGCAGTCCGTCGCCGAGCCGCCCAGCGGCTACCCTTCGCAAGCGGATCTGCAGGCGGCCTACGATGCCAACATCTCCGCGTTCCTGGAGCCGCGCCGCTACCGTCTGGCGCAGATCTTCATCGCCGACGCCGGAAGCGGGGACGGCGACAGCCCGGAAGGCGAGACGGAGCTGCGCGGCGCGGCGCGGCTGGCGCAGGTGCTTCGGAAGCTCGACGAGGGCGAGGAGACCTTCGCCAACCTCGCCATGACCTATTCGGACAATGCCGACGAAGCTCAGCGGGGCGGGATCGTCGGCTGGCTCGCCGAGCCGGACATCGTCCCGGAAATCCGGGAGGCCGCCATCGGGCTCGGGGAAGGCGAGGTCTCGGACCCGATCCGGCTGGAGGCCGGCTGGCACCTGGTCAAGCTGCTGGAGACGAGGCCGGCCGGCGCGCTTCCGCTCTCCGAGGTCGCCGGGCTGCTGACCGAGCGTCTGCGCCAGCAGCGGGCGCTCGAGCTGCGCCAAGCCTACCTCGCCGAGCTGCTGCAGCAGAACCCTGTCGCCATCAACGAACTCGCCGTCTCGAAACTGATTGCCGAAACCGAAGACCAGTAAGGAAGAGAACCATGAACGACACCACGATCCACCACGCCCTGATCCCCGAAGCCCTGCGCGATATCATGTCGGAGGCCGGCTACCGCGTCGAGCGGGTGAAGCTGCCGGAGGAGGTGGTCTGCCTGCGCTCCGCGACCGGCGGTTTGACCTTCGAGGTCCGCTTCGCGAATCAGGTGACCGATCAGAGCGGCGCCTATGCCGATGCCGTCTTCCAGGCGGTCTTCCAGGTCGAGGGGGAGCTGCCCCTGGAACTGATCAACAAGTGGAACGTGACGCGCCGTTTCGGGCGGCTCTACGTCCTGCCGCGCGCGCTGCTGCTGAACATGGACACCAGCGTTCTGGGCGGGGTGACCAGCGACTACCTGCGGGCGCAGATCGAGATTTGGGATCGTCTGGTGCAGCAGTTCCTCGCCTATCTGCGCGAGGAGGTCCCCAAGCTGGCTGCCGCGGCCTCGGCGGAGGCCGGTGCAAATGGGACGCAGGCGGCGAAGGCGGATGCGCCGGCCGAGGCGCCCGCCGCTTGAGGCTTGCCGTCTCATTCCGCTCCGAAACCGCCTCGCCCAATGCCCGCACCGTCACCCAACGCCCCATCTAAAGCAAGGGACCTCCGCCATGCGCACGCAGTCTTCGGTTTCTTCGGTGAAGTCCGGCCGTGTTTCCCGGGGTCTGT
>JANQPZ010000214.1 GCA_028285215.1 Rhodovibrionaceae bacterium
GCCGGCGGCATAGCGCAGGGCCGCAATGCGGCCCTCTGCCGGGGCCGAGAGGGTGTGTTCCATCTTCATGGCTTCGAGCACTATCAGCGGCTGGCCGGCCGTTACCTCGGCGCCCGCCTCCACCAGGACCTGCACCACCTTGCCCGGCATCGGCGCGACCAGGCGGTCGTCCTTCGTCTCGTCGGCCTCGCCGGCCGCCAGTTGATCGAAGAGCGTGAGACGACGCGCCTGACCGTCGCTCATCAGCGTCAACTGCCGCCCCTGCCAAACGGCGGTGGCGACGAGCCGGCGCCCGGCGAGATCGGCTTCGATCCTGCCTCCGACGAACGATCCGCCGCCGCCTTCCCGCGTATCGCGCAACTGCGCGCGGGCCTCGATGCTGCGCCCCTCCACCTCGATCTCATAGAGACCGTCGGGGAGATAATGAACGACGGCCGCCCGCTCGCCGGCACCGTCGTCGAAGATCAGGCGCCGATGGGTGCCGGCGTTGAGACGCCAGCCGTCGGTCGCCCACCAGGGCGAATAAGGGTCGCTGGAAGCGGCCGCGGCGCGGCGGGCTTCCTCATCGCGGGCCAGCAGCTCTGCCAGGCAGGCCAGAGCCAGGACATCGTCGGAGGCCACGCCCGCCTCCGGCTGCAGCTCGGCGCCATGCCTGGCGATGAAGCCGGTGTCGAACGTGGCCGCGGCGAAGGCCGGATGAGCGGCCAGCCGCTGCAGGAAGGCCAGGTTGGTGGTCGTGCCGACCACCTCGGTCAGCGCCAAGGCGCCGGCGAGGCGCCGCAGCGCCGCAGCGCGCGTCAGGTCCCAGACGATCAGCTTGGCGATCATGGGGTCGTAGTGCACCGAAATCTCGTCGCCCTCGCGCACGCCGGCGTCGACGCGCAGGTGCGGCGACTCCTCGGGGAAGCGCAGATGCGCCAGACGGCCGGTGGCGGGCAGGAAGTCGCGTGCCGGGTCCTCGGCATAGAGCCGGACCTCGAAGGCATGGCCCGTCAGGCGCACCTCCTCCTGCCGCAACGGCAGAGGCTCGCCGGCCGCCACCTTTAGCTGCCACTCCACCAGATCCTGGCCGGTGATCATCTCGGTGACCGGATGCTCGACCTGCAGTCGGGTGTTCATCTCCATGAAGTAGAAGGCGTCGCCCTCGGCGATGAACTCCACGGTTCCGGCGCCGAGGTAGCCGATCGCCGCCGCCGCGGCCTTGGCCGACTCGCCCATCTCCAGCCGGCGCTCGGGCGTCATGCCGGGGGCCGGCGCCTCCTCGATGACCTTCTGATGGCGGCGCTGAATGGAACAGTCGCGCTCGCCGAGATGCAGCACGTTGCCCTGGCTGTCGGCGAAGACCTGCAGCTCGATATGGCGCGGCTTCGTGAGATACTTCTCGACCAACACCCGGTCGTCGGAGAAGGAGGCCGCCGCCTCGCGCTTGGCCGAGCCGAGCGCCGCCTCGAAATCCTCCGGCCGCTCGACCACGCGCATGCCCTTGCCGCCGCCCCCGGCCGAAGCCTTGATCAGCACCGGATAGCCGATGCGCTGCGCCTCAGACGCCAGCAGATCCTGCGCCTGGTCGCTGCCGTGGTAACCCGGCACCAGCGGCACGCCGGCCTTTTCCATGATCGCCTTGGCTTCCGACTTGGACCCCATGGCCCGGATCGCCGCCGGCGGCGGACCGACGAAGGCGAGGCCGGCATGTCCGCAGGCCTCGGCAAAATCGGCATTCTCGGAAAGGAAGCCGTAACCCGGATGGATCGCCTCGGCACCGCTGCGCGCGGCCGCCTCCAGCAAGGCCTGTACATTCAGGTAGCTCTCGCGCGCCGGCGCCGGTCCCAGGCGGTGGGCCTCGTCGGCCAGCAGCACATGCGGCGCCCGGGCGTCGGCGTCGGAGTAGACCGCAATGCAGCGCAGCCCCATGCGGCGCGCCGTGCGTATGATCCGGCAGGCGATCTCGCCGCGGTTGGCGATCAGCAGCGACCCGAACATCTCAACTCCCTGAAAAGCCTGTTCTTATCGTTTTCCGAAGCGCGATCGTCTCAGGCGATCCTACTTTCTTTGGAGCAGGATCGCCTGAGGCGGAATCGCTTAGCGTCCACCTAGGACGATCGCGCTCTAGTCTTCAACCGAGCGGCGTCCGCGCGGCGTGATGATCTCGCCCAGCTTGGCATAATTCTCGCGCCGGTACTCCTCCATGATGGTGGTCGCGCTGTCGCCTGCCCCCAAGGCCCCCAGCACCACGCCGCCCAGCTGCAGCGAGGCCTCGATGGTCTCCGGCACCACGGCCGTGGCACCATGCGCCTCCAGTTCGTTGCGATGGCGCAGGTCGCGCGCCCTGACGAAGATCGGGATCTCCGGCGCACGCTCGCGCAAGGCCGACACCGTATGGCTTGCCGCCTCGGGGTTGTCCAGGGTGATCACGGCGGCCTTGGCCCGCTCCAGGCCGGCCGTGTGCAGGACGTCCACCTGGCTGGCGTCGCCGAAGTAGACCGGCAGGTCGAGACCGCGGCAGCGGCGCACACGGTCGTGGTCCAGGTCCAGGCCGACGTAGGGCACGTGGGCCTCGGCCAGGACCTGCGCAACGGTCTGGCCGACCCGGCCGAAGCCGGCTATGACCACATGGTCCTGCAGATCCTCGATGTCCTCCGCGATGTCCGGCAGGCCGCCCGCGGCCGCCTGGCGCCGGGCGAAGTGCTGCGACAGACGCTGCCCGGCCCAGGCGGACAGCGGCGTCAGCACCATGGTCACCGCGACCACCGCCAGAGTCAGCTGGCCGGTCACCATGGGCACGACGCCCACCACCATGCCGCCACCGACCAGCACGAAACCGAACTCGCCGCCCTGGGCCAGCAGGGGGCCGACCCGCGCCGCGATCTCGTTCGGCAAGCCGAAGGCCCGGCAGAGACCGTAGATCAGCAGGGCCTTGCCCAGCATCAGCGCGAGAACGGCCAGCGCCACCGTCGCGGCATACTCCCCGATCAGTCCGAGATCGATCTGCAGCCCGACGGACATGAAGAAGAGCCCGAGCAGCAGGCCGCGGAAGGGCCGGATGTCGGCCTCGACCTGATGCCGGTACTCGGTGCCCGACAGCAGCAGCCCGGCCAGGAAGGCGCCCAGCGCCATGGAGACGCCGGCCAGCACCATGAGATAGCCGGTGCCCAGCAGAACGAGCAGGGTGGTGGCGACGAACAGCTCCGTGCTGCGGGTCTTGGCGACCACGCGGTAGACCGGCCGCAGCAGAAAGCGGCCGGCCAGCAACGTCAGGCCCACGGCGGCCGTCGCCTTCAGAGCCGCCAGCCCCAGCGCCAGCAGAAGACTGGAGCCTTCGGCGCCCAGGAGCGGCACTAAGGCCAGCAAGGGGACGATCGCCAGGTCCTGCAGCAGCAGGATGGAGAAGGCGACACGGCCGAAGCGGGCCGCCAGCTCGCCCCGCTCCACCAGCATCTGCAGCACGAAGGCCGTCGAGGAGAGCGCCAGGCCGCCGCCGATCACCAGGGCGGCCGCGGGGGGCTGACCCAGTGCGATCAGGACCAGGGCGATCACCGCCGCGGTGCTCACCACCTGCAGCGTGCCGAGCCCGAAAACGTAGCGCTGCAGAACCTTCAGGCGCTCGACCGAGAGCTCCAGACCGATGGCGAAGAGCAGGAAGACGATCCCGAACTCGGCGAGGATCAGGATCGACTCCGTCTCTTCGATCAGGCTGAGCAGCGAGGGGCCGATCACCACGCCGGCCGCCAGGTAGCCGAGCACCGGACTCGAGCGGAGCTGGCGCGCCAGCGGCACGATCACCACGGCGGCGAGCAGGAAATAGAGAATGTCGTGCAGGTAGCTGAGATCGTGCTCGTGCATGTCGGCTCGAGGCTGCGGTGGCGCCAGTCGGACTCGGCACCGGAAGAGTCGGGCACAGTCTAGCCGCCACTCTGTTGCATTGCACTTAACGTGCGGCCCCGGACCGCGCGAAGCCGGCAGGTCCGCCGGCTAGCTCCTGCGTTCTGTCACCACCAGGGCGACGCCCAGGACCGCCACGACCATCCCGGCGAGTGCCAGCGGCCCCAAGCGCTCGTCGAAGAGGAAGAAGGCGACGAGCGCGGTGACCGGCGGCACCAGATAGAAGAGACTGGCGACGTGGGAGGCCTCGCCCAGACGGATCAGCACCATCAGCAGGCTGACGGCGCCGACCGAGAGCCCCAGCACCAGCCAGCCCAGGGCGATCACCAGGTCGAGGTGCCAGACGATCCGGTTGGTCTCGAA
>JANQPZ010000221.1 GCA_028285215.1 Rhodovibrionaceae bacterium
TGGCCTACCTCGCCTTCGTCTGGTGGAGTCTTTGGCTGGCAGTCGCCTTGCCGCTCGCTGTCATGGCACTGGCCGCCGGCACCGGCGCACTGGTGCACAGCCGGGCCGAACAGCGCCGGCGCGAAGCCGTCGCCCGCGAGCGCCAGAACCTCTCACGCTATTTCTCGCCGGCCGTCGCCGAGCGGTTGGCGCAGCAGAGCGAACCCTACAGCCTGAGCGGTAGCCAGTCGGCCACAGTGGTCTTCATCGACATCATCGGCTTCACAGGCCTTTGCGAGCGCCTGTCGGGCGAGCAGGCCATCGACCTACTGCGCGGCTTCCACGCACAGGTCGAGCGTGCCGTCTTCGCCCATGGCGGAACCCTGGACAAGTATCTGGGAGACGGGGCGCTCGCTGTCTTCGGCGTCCCCGATCCGCTGCCCGAAGAAGCCGCCTGCGCCTTGGCGGCCGCCGTGGATCTGCAGGCCGCCCTGTCCGGCTGGTCGGACGACCTGGTCGCCCGCGGCCTGCCGCGTCTGGAGGCCGCCATCGGCATTCACCACGGCCCCGTCATCGTCGGCGACATCGGCGGCGAGAGCCGTTTCGAGTTCACGGTACTGGGCGACAGCGTCAACGTAGCGAGTCGCCTGGAAGGCCTGACCCGGGACCTGGGTGTCGCGATCGTCGCGTCGGAAGCGACCATCGAACAAGCCGGCGTTTCCGGACGCATCCCGCTCGGCTTCCACCGGCATGGCGAGGTCTCCCTGCGTGGGCGCGAAAGCCAGATCGCCGTTTGGGTTTGGCGCCCGGCGGAACAGAGCCGCGGCGGCGAGCGGCGTGCCGCCGGATAGGCAGGTTCGTCGCTCCGCGGTCGGCCGAAGCTGCTCGAGATCTGTCGGCAGGGTTCGGCCTTGTCTTGCCAGGCCGACAGCGGCACCTAAACTCGAAGCATGCCCGATGGAGCCGACAGCCTGACCCTGCGCACCGTCTCCTCTCTCAAGGAGGTCGCAGCCGATCAATGGGATGCCTGTGCCGGCAGTGCCAATCCCTTCGTCTCCCATGCTTTTCTGAGCACCCTCGAGGACTCCGGCTCCGCCACCGCCGAACGCGGATGGCTCGGTCAACATCTGCTGCTGGAGCGGCCGGACGGAACCCTGCTCGGTGCCGTACCGCTTTATCTGAAGAACCACTCCTACGGGGAGTACGTCTTCGATTGGGGCTGGGCCGACGCCTACGAACGGGCAGGCGGGCGATACTACCCGAAGCTCCAGTCCTCCGTGCCCTTCACGCCGGTCACCGGCCCCCGCCTGCTGACGCGCCCGGGCAGCGATCGGAACAGCGTCTGCCGCACCCTGATCGCCGGGCTCGCGGAGGTGAGCAAGCGGCACCAGGTCTCGTCGCTCCACGTCACCTTTCCCGAGCGGGAGGAGTGGACGCGCCTGGACGAGGCCGGGCTGTTGACCCGCATCGGCCTGCAGTACCACTGGCACAATGCCGGCTACGGCACTTTCGAGGATTTTCTCGACAGTCTGGTCAGCCGCAAGCGCAAGGCGATCAAGAAGGAGCGCCGCAAGGTGCAGGAGAGCGGACTTCGGCTGCGTGCGCTGGTCGGCAGCGACATCGAGGAACGCCATTGGGACGCTTTCCACCGCTTCTATCTGGATACCATCGACAAGAAATGGTCGCGGCCGTACCTGACGCGGGAGTTTTTCCTCCTGCTCGGCGAGCGCCTCGGTCGGCAGGTCGTGCTGATCGTTGCCGAACAGGGCAGCGAGGTCGTGGCGGGCGCTCTGAATCTGCGTGGCGAAGATGCGCTCTACGGCCGCAATTGGGGCTGTTCCGCCGATCATCGCTTCCTGCATTTCGAAGCCTGCTACTATCAGGCCATCGACTTCGCCATCGCCGAAGGCCTTGGGCGAGTCGAGGCCGGCGCGCAGGGCGAGCATAAGATCCAACGCGGCTATCGGCCTGTCGAGACCTACTCCGCGCATCTGATCCCGGACCCGGGTTTCCGCGATGCGGTCGCCCATTTTCTGGAGCGCGAGACACAGGCCGTACGTTCCGAGATCGCCGCATTGGGCGATTGGAGCCCCTATCGCAGGGAGGAACCGGAATGAGGGCCGCAAGGGTCCTGCCGGCCTTGCTGCTGCCGCTCTATGCCGGCGTGGGTGAGCCCGGTCATCTGTCGGCGGAGGTCGCCTCGGCATGGGCGGAAGCCTGCCGCGCCGCGCCGCGGGTTGCAGCGGTGGAGCCCTGCGAACGTGCGCTGAGCGCCCGGCCCGACGACATCGAGGCCGAACGCCGCCTCGCCTGGGGTCTGCTTGCGACCTATCGCGAGACCGAGGCCGTCGAGCGCTTCCTTACGATCGCGCGCCGGCGGCCCGCCGACCCGCAGGCTCATTTCGATGCTGCCTCGGTGATGACCGGCCTGCGCATGTATCCGCAAGCCGTGCCCCACCTTCAAAGGGCCTTGGACCTGGCGCCGGACCTGCTGGAACATCAGCGCCTTGCCGCAATCCTCTTCGTTCACACCGGCGACTGGGCTGCGGCCCACGCGGCCAACCGGGTGCTGGCGGTAGCCGGCGTCCCGACCGGCTTGTTCGACCTGGCGCGGGACTTCGCGCAAGGACGCGGCGTCGAGCCGGACCAAGGCGAAGCCCGGCGCTGGTACGAGCGCGCGGCCGAAGCGGGGCATGTCGGCGCCATGCGGGCGCTTGCCGAAAAGCTCCATTACGGCGCCTTCGGCACGCCGCCAGAACCCCAGTTGGCCGGCGTCTGGCGGGCCCGCGCCGCCGCGGCCGTCGCCGGTCTTCCCGAGGCAGCCCCTCCGGAAGCCGACAATCGCGCAGGACCGAACGATCATCGTTGAGAATGATTATCATTTACGGCATACTCGACACGAAACCGTCAAAGGCCT
>JANQPZ010000223.1 GCA_028285215.1 Rhodovibrionaceae bacterium
TGAGCGTGCCCTGTACCTGCCGCGCCCCGGCCCGGACGGCCGCCAGGGAGTTGGCGACGGCGTTGTCCGTGTCGTCGTGGCAATGGATGCCGAGCGCGGCCTCGGGCAGCGCCGCCTGGACGGCGGTCACGATCTCGGACACCTCGTGGGGCAGCGTGCCGCCGTTGGTGTCGCAGAGCACCAGCCAGCGCGCGCCCGCCTCCTGCGCCGCCGCCAGACAGGCGAGCGCGTAGTCGCGGTTCGCCTTGAAGCCGTCGAAGAAATGCTCGGCATCGAAGTGCGCTTCGGACTTCTGCGACGCCATGTAGGCCAAGCTGTCGCCGATCAGCGCCAGGTTCTCGGCGCGCGGGATCTCCAGCGCAACGTCGACATGGAAGTCCCAGGTCTTGCCGACGATGCAGGCCACCGGCGCCTTGGCCTGGACCAGCGCGGCCAGGCCGGGGTCGTTCTGCACGGACCGGCCAGGCCGCCGGGTCATGCCGAAGGCCACCAGCTTCGCCGTCTCCAGGTGCGGCGGCTCGGCGAAGAAGGCGTCGTCGGTCGGATTGGCGCCCGGCCAGCCGCCCTCGACATAGTCGACGCCCAGCCTGTCCAGGGCGCCAGCAAGGGCGAGCTTGTCGGCCGCCGTGAAGTCGACCCCCTGGGTCTGTGCGCCGTCGCGCAGCGTTGAATCGAACAGGTAGACGCGCCTGCTCTCGCGGATCGAAGCACTCATCGGAAACCGGCCTTTCTCGGCAAGCCGGCTTTAAGGCACGAAGCGGACCGATTGGTCAATTGCGTCGGGTGGGATTCAGGTCGGCTTGGCCGACAGAGGCGGCAACAATCTCGCCGAACAGACGGCGGTCACCGGCTGCGGACGTTGAACACGCCGTAGGGTACGGCGTCCTCGAGGGCGCCGAGGCCCATCGCGCTGTAGAGGGGACAGGCACTGCGGGCGCTGTCCCGCAAGCAGGGGCCGCCCTCCGCCAGGAGATCCCGGGCCTGTTGGACCTCGCTTTGACCCACCGGACTCCCCGACGCGAAGACCGGCATCCGCCAAACCCGCGCGGCCAGATAGCTGGCGCTCTCGCCCTGCACCGCCCGCAGCAGCCGCACCTCGCCGCGACTGTTGTCCAACCGCTCCCGGCAGACGAACAGCCTCCAGGCCTCCGGCCAGTCGTCGGCGCCGGCCCCCTGCTCCACCCCGCTGCGGCGCAGGTCGCGGCAGGCCGTCGCGAGCCGCCGCTCCGCCCAGCCCAGCAGGTCTCGCGGTTCCATCGCCTCGCCACGGTGGATGCTGAGGATCAGGGCATCGTCCCAGCCCCGCTGGGGCTGTCCGTCGGGCAGAAAGGTCATGGCGTAGTAAGGCGTCTCGCGATCGACCGCCTGCCACGTCCAGCCTTGGGGCAAAGGATAGAGATAGAACTCCGACCCGCCGGCCTTCAGCGCCGCAAGACCTCGGTCGAGCCCCGCCGTCGCCTCGGGCGACGGGCTTTCGGACTGAGCCTGGACGGCCGGTGCGGCGGCAACCAGGAGCAGGGCAAGCAGGAGCAGCGAAAGAGGCAGCGACATGATCGCGTCCGATTATCGAGAGGGATTGGAAAGGCCGGCACCTTAGGCCAGCGGATGTGGCGGTTCCAAGGCAAACGAACGACCGCCGCCGGGACGGCCGCCCGTGCCCCGCAGCCTTGCTTGCACCAGCGTTAGCGGGTCGCAGCGGCCGCAACACAAATTCTGGTGACCCCTGCTCGATCTTGTGGTTAGATGCCGTTCCTGAACGAGATCTGGTGGTTCACTCGCTTTTGGGGGAGGCGGGGCAGACGTCGATCGGGTCCGTTTCGGGATCGAGCATTCTTTGTCCGCGTTATCGAAAAACCGCTAAGGGGGTCCAAACAGCCATGCGGGTCGCACGCCGATTCACGTCTTCAGACCAGGATGTTTACGCCGAGATCGCCTTCAAGACGACCAGCAGCGAGATCCGCAACCCCGACGGATCGCTGGTGTTCCAGAACGAGCGCGTCGAGGTTCCGGAAAGCTGGTCGCAGGTCGCGAGCGACATCCTGGCTCAAAAGTACTTCCGCAAGCGCGGCGTGCCGAAGCGGCTGAAGACGGTCGAGGAAGCCGACGTTCCGGCCTTTCTCTGGCGCTCGCAGCCCGACCAGGAGGCGCTGGCCGAGCTGCCGGAAGAGGAGCGCTACGGCGGCGAGAGTTCGGCCAAGCAGGTCTTCCACCGCTTGGCCGGCACCTGGACCTACTGGGGCTGGAAGGGCGGCTACTTCGATACCGAGGAGGATGCCCGCAGCTTCTACGAGGAACTCTGCGTGATGCTGGCGCGGCAGATGTGCGCGCCCAACTCGCCGCAGTGGTTCAACACCGGTCTGCACTGGGCCTACGGCATCGACGGCCCCAGCCAGGGCCACCACTACGTGGACTACCGCAGCGGCAAGCTGACCAAGGCCGCCGGCGCCTACGAGCATCCGCAGCCGCATGCCTGCTTCATCCAGTCGGTGTCCGACGACCTGGTGAACGACGGCGGCATCATGGCCCCCTGGACCCGCGAGGCGCGGCTGTTCAAGTACGGCCCCGGCACCGGCTCCAACTTCTCGAAACTGCGCGGCGCCGAGGAACCCTTGGCCGGCGGCGGCCGCTCGTCCGGCCTCATGTCCTTCCTGAGGATCGGCGACCGGGCGGCCGGCGCCATCAAGTCGGGCGGCACCACGCGGCGCGCCGCCAAGATGGTGGCCGTCGGCCTCGATCACCCGGACATCCTCGACTACATCGACTGGAAGGTGTCGGAAGAGCAGAAGGTCGCCGCGCTGGTCGCCGGCTCGAAGCTCTGCAACACCCACCTCAACGCCGTGATGCAGGCCTGTCAGCTGGGCAGCGGCGCAGACCGCTTCGACCCCAAGGTAAACAAGCCTCTGAAGCAGGCCATCCGCGCCGCCCGCAAGGCGATGATCCCCGAAAACTACGTGCGCCGGGTGATCCAGTTCGCGCAGCAGGGCTACGAGAAGATCGAGTTCCGCACCTACGACACCGACTGGGATTCGGAAGCCTATCTGACGGTCTCGGGCCAGAACTCCAACAACTCGGTGCGGGTGCCGAACGCCTTCATCGAGGCGGCGGAGCGCGGAGACGGCTGGGATCTGATCCGGCGCACCGACGGCGCAGTGGCCGAGCGGCTGGACGCCCGCGAACTCTGGAGCCGCATTGCCGAAGCGGCCTGGGCCTGCGCCGATCCCGGCGTGCAGTTCGACACCACGATCAACGACTGGCACACCTGCCCCGCCGGCGGGCGCATCAATGCCTCCAACCCCTGCTCCGAGTACATGTTCCTCGACGACACGGCCTGCAATCTGGCGTCGCTGAACCTCATGACCTTCCGGCAGGCGGACGGCAGCTTCGACGTCGAAGCCTTCCGCCATGCCGTCACGATCTGGACGGTCGTGCTGGAAATCTCCGTCCTGATGGCGCAGTTCCCGAGCCGGGAGATCGCGGAGCGCTCCTACAGGTACCGCACGCTGGGCCTCGGCTACGCCAACCTCGGCGGACTGCTGATGTCGCTCGGTCTGTCCTACGACAGCGAGGAAGGCCGCGCCCTGGGCGGCGCCATCACGGCGCTGATGACCGGCCAGTCCTACGTCACTTCGGCCGAGATGGCCCGGGAGCTGGGGGCCTTCCCCGGCTACGAGGAAAACCGCGACGCGATGCTGCGGGTGATCCGCAACCATCGCCTGGCCGCCCATGGCCGCAGCGCGGGCTACGAAGCCCTCTCGGTCACGCCGGTTCCGCTCGACCTTGCGAACTGCCCCGACCGGCCGGTGGCCGTGGCCGCCGCGACGGCCTGGGACGAGGCCGTGGAGCTGGGCTCGGGGCACGGCTTCCGCAACGCGCAGGCGACCGTCATCGCCCCGACCGGCACGATCGGCCTGGTGATGGACTGCGACACCA
>JANQPZ010000224.1 GCA_028285215.1 Rhodovibrionaceae bacterium
GGACCGGCACGACCGCGACATGCTGTACGGCCCGACCAACGAGGAACAGATCACCGAGATCTTTCGCGCCTCGGCGAAGAGCTACCGCGACGTCCCGAAGATGCTCTACCACATCCAATGGAAGTTCCGGGACGAGGTGCGGCCCCGCTTCGGGGTCATGCGCGGGCGCGAGTTCCTGATGAAGGACGCCTATTCCTTCGACCTGGACTTCGAGAGCGCGCGCCGGTCCTACTACAAGTTCTTCGTCGCCTATCTGCGGACCTTCGCGCGCATGGGGCTGAAGGCGATTCCCATGGAGGCCGAGAGCGGGCCGATCGGCGGCAATCTCAGTCACGAGTTCATCATCCTGGCCGACACCGGGGAGAGCGACGTCTTCTGCGACCGCGAGTTCCTGGAGGCCGACGTGCTGGCCAAGGATGTCGACTACGGCGACGACGCGGCGGTGGCCGGCGTGGTCGAGCGCTTCACCAGCCTCTATGCCCGCACCGACGAGAAGCACGACGGCGCCGCCTTCGCGGCCGAGGTGCCGGAGGATCGGCGCTACGAGGGCCGGGGCATCGAGGTCGGACACATCTTCTACTTCGGCACCAAGTACTCGGCGCCGCTCGGCGCCAAGGTGGCGCTGCCCGAGGGCGGGGAGAGCGAGGTTCACATGGGCTCCTACGGGGTCGGCGTGTCGCGCCTGGCCGGCGCGATCATCGAGGCCAGCCACGACGAGGCCGGCATCGTCTGGCCCGACGCCGTGGCGCCCTTCGATGTCGCGCTGATCAACCTGAAGGCCTCCGACGCGGCCTGCACGGCGGCCTGCGACGAGGCCTATGCCAAACTGCAGGCGGCCGGGCTCGATCCCCTTTACGAGGACAGCGACGAGCGCGCCGGCGCCAAGTTCGCGGAGATGGACCTGATCGGTCTGCCGTGGCAGGTGGTTATCGGACCGCGCGGCTTGCAGAACGGCGTGGTGGAACTGAAACGCCGTGCCACCGGCGCCCGCGAGGAGGTCTCTCTGGACTCCGCGCTGGCGCGCCTGACGGACGGCTAGGGCAGGGAGCGACGGGGCGGCATGATCTTCGGAGCCGTCGAACGCCTGATGGCGCTGCGCTACCTGCGGTCGCGCCGGCAGGAGGGCTTTATCTCCGTCATCGCGGTCTTCTCCCTGCTCGGCATCGCGCTCGGCGTGGCGACCCTGATCATCGTGATGGCCGTGATGAACGGCTTCCGGGTGGAGCTGCTGGACCGCATTCTGGGCGTCAACGGCCATCTCACGATCCTGACCAGCGCCGAGCGCAGCATCACGGACTATCCGGATCTGGCGCGGCAGCTTCGCGAACTGGATCACGTCGAGGTGGTGACGCCCCAGGTGCAGGGTCAGGTCATGGTGATGGCCGACGACCGGGCGAACGGCGCCATGGTGCGCGGCGTTTCGGCCGAGGATCTGGCGAGCCGGCCGAAGATGACGGGGAGGCTGATGGCGACCTCCTTCGAGGAGTTCGCGCAGGGCGATGGCCTCCTGATCGGCGTCGGCATGGCCCGGTCTCTGGGACTGCGCGAGGGCGACAGCATCACCCTGATCAGCCCGCAGATGAGCCGCACGGCGCTGGGCTCGGTGCCGCGCATGAAGGCCTATCCGATTCTCGGCTTTTTCGAGGTCGGAATGCACGAGTACGACAGCAGCTTCATCTATATGCCGCTGGAGCTGGCTCAGGTCTTCTTCCGGCAGCCGGAGGGGGTCAACGCCATCGAGGTCATGGTCGACGATCCAGACCGCGTCGGCCGGGTGGGCGGCGCGATCCTGCAGGAGATCATGGCGAACCGGACCGACCCCGCCCGGGTGATCGACTGGCAGAGCGCGAACTCCAGTTTCTTCAACGCGGTTCAGGTCGAGCGGAACGTCATGTTCCTGATCCTCTCGCTGATCATCCTGGTGGCCGCCTTCAACATCCTCTCCGGCCAGTACATGCTGGTGAAGGGCAAGGGACGCGACATCGCCATCCTGCGCACCATGGGGGCGCCGCGCGGCCTGGTCCTGCGCGTCTTCTTCATGTCCGGCGCCGCCATCGGGCTGTTCGGAACCCTGGCGGGCCTGGGCCTGGGGCTGCTGTTCATCGACAACATCGAGACCCTGCAGGGCTGGGTCGAGCGCCTGACCGGCGCCCAGGTCTTCAATCCCGAGGTCTACTTCCTCACCCAGCTCCCCGCTGTGGTCGATTGGAACGAAGTCTGGCAGGTGGTCGCCATGGCCCTGTCGATTTCCTTCCTCGCGCCGCTGCTGCCGGCTTGGCAGGCGGCCCGCCTCGATCCAGTCGAGGCGCTGCGCTATGAGTGAGCCGGCCCTGCAGCTCGACGGCGTGGTCAAGAGCTTCTCCCAAGCCGGGCGCGACCTGCCGGTGCTGCGCGGGCTCGACCTCGATCTGCGCCCGGGCGAGATGGTCGCCTTGCTGGGGCCCTCGGGGTCCGGCAAGTCGACTCTGCTGCACATCTGCGGCCTGCTCGATCGTCCCGACGGCGGTGCGATCCGCATCGCCGGCCAGGAGGCCCAGTCCCTCGGAGACAACGAGCGCACGCGGCTGCGGCGCGAGCACATCGGCTTCGTCTACCAGTACCATCACCTGCTGCCCGAGTTCTCCGCACTGGAGAACCTGGTGGTGCCGCAGATGATCGCCGGCCTGTCCCGGCGCGAAGCGACCGTTCGGGCGCTCAAGCTGCTGGAGACCGTGGGCCTGTCGGAGCGAACCGATCACCGTCCGGCCCGCCTGTCGGGCGGCGAGCAGCAAAGGGTCGCCATCGCGCGCGCGCTGATCAATGCACCCCGGCTGCTGCTGGCGGACGAGCCGACCGGCAACCTGGATCCCCATACGGCCGACGCCGTGTTCGACCTGCTGGTCAAGCTGGTGCGCGGTGCCGGGCTGGCCGCCCTGCTGGCCACGCACAACTACGAGCTGGCCGCCCGCATGGACCGTGTCGTCCGCCTGGAAGAGGGCGTCCTGGTCGAGGGCCCGCCGGCGCAGTAGGACGTCACGCCTCGTCGCGCTCGGCGTCCAGCCATTTGCGCAGTTCCGCCAGGAAGGGCAGGGCCTCCGCGAAGGCCGATCTCCCGAAGGCGGCCTCGATCTTGACCAGCTCCGGCGCCAAGGCCAGCAGGCAGTCGGCATGCGCCTGCCGCCCCGCGGCGCTGATCGACACCAGCTTGCTGCGGCCGTCGCTCGGGTCGGGAACGATCTCGATGAGGCCGCGGCCTTCGAGCCGCCCCAGGGTGTTGGTCATGGCGCCCTTGGTGACCTGAAAGGCCCGCGCCAACTGCACGGGCGTTTCCTGCCCCGGCCGGCGGATGAAATGGTTGAGCACCGTGAAGTGGGAGATCCGCAGCCCGTCGGGCAACAGCCGCTCGAGCTTCGTGCGGGCCAGTTGCTCGATGATGCCGATCTCGTTGAAGACGGCGAAGACCTGGGGACTGGGGGTGGCGGGACGGGCGCGGGGATCTGTCACGTCGTGCGGATTTTCGCCTCGATGGGCCAGCGCGGGCTGGGCGGAACTGGAGGACCATAGCCGAGACGCCCGAGCATCTGTAGCCGTTTGGGGGCCTCGATCCGCAGTTCCGCGTGCAGCTGCCGATAGGGCTTCGCCATCTCCGGGTACTCCTGCAAGGCCTGGCTGACGGGATGCAGACCCAGCCCCAGCTCGGTCGCCTTCATGTTGAGCCGCAGCCAGGCCCGCCCGGCGGCAAGCTGCGTCGTGCGGCTGTCGTCGCGGCCGACTTGCCAAACGGCGGCCGGTGTCTTGTCGAAGATCTCCCGATAGAGCCGCCAGGTTTCAGCGTAAGCGGTCGAGTCCGGATCCTGGGCGGCCTCCCGGGTCAGCAGGCCGGCGGCACCGAGCAGCTCCGGCATCGCGCCGCCCAGGTCGATGCCGTCCGGGTTGGCCTCGATCTCCGCCTTGCCGATCCGCAGCAGGTCGACGCTTTCCTTCCAGGCCGACGGCGTGGTCGCTTCCACCTCCCAGGCCTGCCACAGCAGAGCGCGCAGGCCCGCCACCTCGTCCGGAATCGTCGTCACTGCGGTCTCGATCTCTGCCGTTTTGACCGCTGCGATCAACGCTTCTGCCTGCTCCGGAGCGGGCCGGCGAGTCATGTCGAAGGGGTCTTTCGCACTGCGACGGTCGAAGACCTGTGCGAAGAGCGGATCGGGCTTGGCGTTGCCCGCTCGGAAGCGGATGGCCGCCACCGGACGTTCGTCGAGCCGCGCTCCCGGCGCGCCTTCGGGGAAGGGCTCGATCTCAACCGCCTGACCCTCCTCGAGAGCAGCCTGCCGCAGCAGTTCCAGAAAGCAGCCGAGGCCGATGGTGATCTGGCGGTCGAAGGGATCGGTCTCCGGCAGCCGCCTGTCCAGATCGACGTAAAGGCGTACCTCGGCCAGCCGATCCAGGTCGACGACCCAGGGCTGTTGGTTGTGCGGGTTCGGCGCGAGGATGGCGTAGGAGAGGGCGCGCAGGCGCGGGTCGTCGTAGCCCCGGCCGGCCTCGTCCCAGGGCGCAAGCGCGCTTTCGGGGCGTCGGGTGGCCACGAAACCGGCACCGCCGGCGGCACCGGCCGCCAGGATCACGGTGCCTGTGCCGGCGATATGCAGAAAGCTGCGGCGGGATAGGGGCATCTTGCTCTCCTGCAAAAAGTGGTT
This sequence comes from Rhodovibrionaceae bacterium, assembly GCA_028285215.1. Lineage (GTDB taxonomy): Bacteria > Pseudomonadota > Alphaproteobacteria > Kiloniellales > DSM-21159 > Algihabitans. The sequence continues at coordinate 4,668 of JANQPZ010000224.1, forward strand.
AAACGTTAAACTATCATATCGTTGAGCGTTAAACTAAATCAAGCCTATCCCCATCATCCACACTTGGTCTCCGGCGCGAATCGCAGGAAAGTTCAGCCATGCCCGAGCCAAGCTTCGTTCACCTGCGCTGCCACTCCGCCTACTCGCTCTCGGAAGGGGCGATCAAGGTCAAGGCACTGGTCAAGCTCTGCGTCGAGCAGAGCATGCCGGCGGTCGGCCTGACCGACAGCGACAACCTCTTCGGCGCGATGGAGTTCTCGCTGGAAGCGGCGGCGTCGGGCGTCCAGCCCATCGTCGGCTGTCAGCTCGGCGTTGCCAGGCCGGACGCTTCGGCCGGCGGCAACGGGGCGACGGCGCCCGCGCCGGACCAGATCGTCCTGCTCGCCGCCAGCGAGGCCGGTTACCGCAATCTCCTGAAGCTGGCCAGCAAGGCCTACCTGGAGACGGAAGCCGGCGGCGACCCCCGCATTCTCCTCGAAGACCTGGAGGCCCATGGCGCCGGCCTCATCGCCCTGACGGGCGGGCCGAAGGGCACGGTCGGGCGGCTGCTGGCGGAGCAGCAGGATCCGCTCGCCGAAGAGGTTTTGCTGCGCCTTTCCAGGGCATTTCCAGGCAATCTTTATGTAGAGCTTCAACGCCATGGGTTGGCGGTGGAAGCGCAGATCGAGGAGCGGCTGATCGCGCTGGCCTATGCCCACGACCTGCCGCTGGTCGCGACCAACGAACCCTTCTTCGCCACGGCCGACCTCTACGAGGCCCACGACGCGCTGCTGTGCATTGCCGAGGGCGTCACCGTCGATCACCAGGAGCGGCGCAAGGTCACGCCGGAGCATCGCTTCAAGTCGGCGGAGGAGATGGCGGTGCTGTTCGCCGACCTGCCGGAGGCGGTTCAGAACACCCTGGTGATCGCGCAGCGCTGCAGCTTCTATCCCAAGCCGATCAATCCGATCCTCCCGGCCTACGAGACGGTCGCCGGGCGCTCCGAGAGCGAAGAGCTGCGCGCCCAGGCGGAAGCGGGGCTGGCCGAGCACTTGGAAACCCGCGTGCTGCCGTTGCTGGATAGCGAGGAGGCGCGGGCGCGCGCAAAGATCCAGTACGCCGAGCGCTTGGCCTACGAGCTGGGCGTGATCGCCCAGATGGGCTTCCCCGGCTACTTCCTGATCGTGGCCGACTTCATTCAGTGGGCCAAGAACCGCGCTATTCCCGTGGGTCCGGGCCGCGGCTCCGGCGCCGGCTCCCTGGTCGCCTGGTCCCTGAAGATCACCGACCTCGACCCGATCCGCTGGAACCTGCTGTTCGAGCGCTTCCTGAACCCCGAGCGCGTGTCGATGCCGGACTTCGACATCGACTTCTGCCAGGACCGCCGGGACGAGGTGATCCAGTACGTCCAGCAGAAGTACGGCCGGGACCGGGTGGCGCAGATCATCACCTTCGGAAAGCTGCAGGCCCGCGCGGTCCTGCGCGACGTCGGCCGCGTGCTGCAGATGCCCTACGGTCAGGTCGACCGTATCTGCAAGCTGGTGCCCAACAATCCGGCCAACCCGGTGACGCTGGCGCAGGCGATCGCCGGCGAGCCGGAGCTGCAGTTCCAGCGCGACAACGACCCGACCGTGGGCCGCCTGATCGACATCGCCCTCAAGCTCGAGGGTCTCTACCGCCATGCCTCGACCCACGCCGCCGGCGTGGTGATCGGCGACCGGCCTCTGGACGAGCTGATTCCGCTCTACCGCGATCCGCGCTCCGACATGCCGGTCACGCAGTTCAACATGAAGTACGTCGAGCAGGCTGGCCTCGTGAAGTTCGACTTCCTGGGCCTCAAGACGCTGACGGTCCTGACCCGGGCGGCGGCCCTGGTGCGCGAGAGCGAGCCCGGCTTCGACTTCGAAACCCTGCCGCTCGACAATGCCGACGCCTATCGGGTGATGGCGCGGGGCGACACCGTCGGGGTGTTCCAGCTGGAAAGCTCGGGCATGCGCGACGCCTTGCGCAAGCTCAAGCCGGACCGCTTCGAAGACGTCATCGCCATGGTGGCCCTCTACCGCCCGGGTCCGATGGAGAACATTCCCAGCTACATCAGGCGCAAGGCCGGCGAGGAGGCGCCCGACTATCTCTATCCCACCCTGGAGCCGATCCTGAGCGAGACCTTCGGGATCATGATCTACCAGGAACAGGTGATGCAGATCGCCCAGGAGCTGGCCGGCTACAGCCTGGGCACCGCCGACCTGCTGCGCCGGGCGATGGGCAAGAAGATCGCCGCGGAGATGGACGCCCAGCGCGAGATCTTCGTCGAGGGCGCGGGAACCAAGGGGGTCGCCCAGCAGAAGGCCTCGGCGATCTTCGATCTGGTCGCCAAGTTCGCCGGCTACGGCTTCAACAAGTCCCACGCCGCCGCCTACGCCCTGGTCGCCTATCAGACCGCCTACATGAAGGCGAACCACCCGGTGGAGTTCCTGGCGGCCTCCATGACCTACGACATGACCAACACGGACAAGCTGGGCGGCTACCGGCAGGAGCTGGATCGGCTCGACATCCGCCTGCTGCCGCCGGACGTGAACCGCTCCGAGCCCGATTTCGCGGTGGAGGCGGACGCGGAGGGCAAGGCGATCCGCTACGCCCTGGCTGCCCTGAAGAACGTCGGACGCGGCGCCATGACGGAACTCTCGGCCGAGCGGGAGAAGGCTGGAGCGTTCGCCTCGCTGTCCGACTTCGCGCAGCGGCTCGACCCGCGCCAGATCAACAAGCGCACGATCGAGAACCTGGCCACGGCCGGCGCCTTCGACGGTCTCGAATCCAACCGCCATGCCGTCTATCAGGCGGCCGACACCATCATGCGCCATGCCGCCGCCGCCGCCGACGAGCGGATCAGCGACCAGGTCAGTCTGTTCGGCGGCGGCGGCGACAGCCAGGCCGGCGAACTGAAGCTGCCGAAGGTGATCGACTGGGCCGGGATGGAGCGGCTGCAGCGGGAGTTCGATGCCATCGGCTTCTACCTCTCCGCCCATCCGCTCGACGGCTACGAGAAACTGCTGCGGCGCAAGCAGGTGATCGACTACGCCGATCTCAGGAAGGATCCCTTCAAGGGGGAGCCGCGCAAGCGCCTGGCCGGCATCGTGGTCGGCAAGCAGGAGCGGACCTCGAAGAAGGGGAGCCGCTTCGCCTTCGTGCAGATGTCCGACAGCACGGGGCAGTACGAGGTGATGGTCTTCGCCGAGGTGCTCGCCCAGAGCCGCGGGCTGCTCGACAGCGGCCGGCCGCTGCTGGTCGAGGCGGCGCTGGACGACCGGGCCGTCGGCGGCGAAGAGGGCGATCTCCGCCTGCTCGCCCAGCGCTTCGAGGACCTTGAGGAGTCCCTCGCCAAGACGGCCGCCGGCCTGCGGATCTACGCCGATACGCCCGAGCCCCTGCCGCACCTGCAGAAGCTGCTGGAGCGCGAGGGGCAGGGGCACAGTCCGGTCAGCCTGGTGCTCTCCTTGAATCGCGGCGAGGAGGCGGAGATCGACCTGCCGAAGAAGTACAATCTGCCCCAGGCGGCGCGTCAGGCGATCAAGGCGATTCCCGGCCTGCACGTCACGGATCTGTAGCGCGCCTGCGGCCGCCGCCGCGGCGCCTTTGCCTTGCCCCTTGAAACCGGCACCCGCGCTTGCAATTTGCGCCGCTGGCGGGTATCACCCGCGCCATATCCAAACCCCACACGCGGGCTTCATCGGTCGTTCGGCGGTACGCAGTGCTTCCGTTCGGCCTCTCCGGTGTCCGATGTCCGGTGGCTTTTGCCAGATAACCGGGATCGGATCGGCGGCTCGCGGAGGCACGAACCGGACGAAAAAGGACTCTGTCTGACGATGGCTTTGCCTGATCTCTCCATGCGCCAGCTGCTCGAAGCGGGCGTTCATTTCGGTCACACCACCCGCCGCTGGAACCCGAAGATGGCTCCCTACATCTTCGGCGAGCGCAACAACGTCCATATCCTGGACCTGCAGCAGACCGTTCCGCTGTTCCACCAGGCCTTGGTCTTCCTGCGCCAGGTCGCGGCCGGGGGCGGCCGCGTGCTCTTCGTCGGCACCAAGCGGCAGGCCAGCGACGTGGTGGCCGATGCCGCGCGCCGCAGCGGTCAGTACTACGTCAACCACCGCTGGCTGGGCGGCATGCTGACCAACTGGAAGACCATCTCCCAGTCGATCAAGCGCCTGAAGGAGCTGGACGCGCGCCTGTCCGAGGAGGAGAGCGGCCTGACCAAGAAGGAGCTGCTGATCATGACGCGCGACCGCGACAAGCTGGATCGCGCGCTCGGCGGCATCCGCGACATGGGCGGTCTGCCCGACGCGATCTTCGTGATCGACACCAACAAGGAGCACCTGGCGATCAACGAAGCCAACGTGCTGAACATTCCCGTCATCGCGGTGCTGGACTCCAATTCCGATCCCAGCGGCGTGGCCCATCCGATCCCCGGCAACGACGATGCGATCCGGGCGATCCAGACCTACTGCGATCTGGCGGTCGAGGCGATTCTGGATGGCCTGCAGCAGGAGGTGATGGCCTCGGGCGGCGATATCGGCGCGTCTGCCGAGGTGCCGCATGAGCCGGCCGTTGCGGCCGACGCGCCGGCTCCGGAGCCCGCGGCAGAGACGGCCAGCGCCCCGGAGGCCGCCGTCGCGGAGACGGCCGCACCGGCAGGCGAAGCGCCGGCCGCGGAAGAGACCAAGCCGGCCGGGGCCTGA
>JANQPZ010000227.1 GCA_028285215.1 Rhodovibrionaceae bacterium
GCCGGCGCCGCCGGGGCCGCCGTCATGGGGCCGCTGATGCGTGCCGAAGATCCGGGCCGCGCCGCCGCGGCGCTGCTGCAGGGCTATGACGCGCAGACCGCGGTTTCGGAACCGGAGCTTCCGCCGGACCGATGAGCGCCGCGGGCTGCGGCTTGGCAGAGCGATTCCGCGCTCGTTATAGGTTTAGAGAGCGCTTCCGCCCAAGACGGTCGCGCTCTAGGGTCGATCATGAGCTGCGATCTGCGTGTCGAACGACTGATGCCGGGCGCGCCCGAGGTTCCCCTGGTCGCCCGGTGGCGGCACGAGGCCTTCTTCGCCGAGGAGGGCTGGTCGCTGCAGCAGGGCGTGGAGCTGCTGGAAGGCTGCCTTCGGAAAACGGAGCGGGAGATCGGGTTTCTCGCCAGATTGGCCGGTCGCCCGGCCGGGACCGCATTGCTGATCGAAAGGGAACTCGAGGCCCGGCATGACGTCACACCCTGGCTCGCCGGTCTCTATGTCGAGCCGTGGGCGCGTCGGCAGGGCGTCGGTGCTGCGCTGGTCGCAAGCGTGGAAGGGTCGGCGCGTAAGGCGGGTTTCGCCAGACTGCATCTCTACACCCCCAACGCCGAGGACTTCTACGCCCGGCTCGGCTGGTGCGTGGAGGAGCGCTTTCTATGGGACGGCGAACCCTTCGTCCTGATGGTCCGCGACCTCCAGAAGTAGCCCTGCTATTTCAAGTAAACTACTCGGATGAACTCTATTTATAATAGAGATTCGCCGCATTGATGATAAGTTAAAGGTTTCTGTTTATTAAACTGTATGCGTACTTTTGTGGCCTAGGTAGCGAAATAGTTGCGATGCATACGATACCGACAGCTGTACTCAAAATTCCGGTACCTTTCAACGAAAGCTATCGCCGCAGCGTTCTCGAGGACTGCGGTTTGCTCGACGGACCTGTCGATCCCGAACTCCAACGCATCGTCAGCCTTGCCGCCCGCCGTCTGTCCGTCCCGATCGCGCTGGTGTCCCTGATCGACAGCGCCCGGCAATGGTTTGTGGCTCAGGAGGGCTTGACCGATCGCGAGTCCCCTCGCGACCTGGCTTTCTGTGCCCATACCATCGTTGAAAGCGCCCCCCTGATCATCGGCGATACGCTGTTGGATCCGGCCTTTTGCGACCATCCCCTGGTCGTGGGCGCGCCGCACATTCGCTTCTATGCCGGGATGCCGCTCATCGTGGACGGAGCTGCGGTCGGTACGCTCTGCCTCGTCGACGCGGTCCCGCGTCCGCATCTGACGCCGGACGAACGCGCCGACCTCGAAGACCTCGCCGAACTGGCGGCCGGCCTGTTGCGGGCGCGCCGCGACCTCGGTGCGGACTCGCAAATCCGCAAGGCGGAGCAGGAAATCGAACGCACGCGAGCCTTGGCCCTGCTCAGCCATGAGCTGCGGACGCCGCTCAATGCGATCATCGGCTTCGCCGAGCTTATCGCGGACGAGGTGAAGGGGCCGATCATTCCGCCTGTCTATCGGGATTATGCGGAGTCGATGCGCGACGGCGGCCGCCGTCTGGAGCGCTTTGCCGAACGTATGCTGCGCTATACCGAAGTCGCCTCCGGTCACGTCGAGGTGCACAACCAGCGGATCGAGGCGCGGGTTCTGGCGGAACAGGCCGTCGAGCTGGTGGCGGCGCGGGCTCAGGCGGCAGGTGTCGCTCTACGGCTGGCGCCGATGACGGCCTTCGTCGAGGGCTTGGTTCTGAAGGTGGATCCGCAATTGCTGGAGCAGGCCTTGTTTCAGGTGCTCAGCAACGCAATCGAACATGGGCGTGGTGGTGGCTCCGATGGGCCGCTCGACGTCTTGCTGACGTGGGAGGTCGATGCCGGCCAGGCGAGCTTTGTCATCCGCGACACCGGCATCGGTTTGTCGCAGCAAGACTGGGACTCCGTGATCGCGCCCTTTGGCTGTGCCGCGGATCCCATCGCGCGGGGCGACTCCGGTCATCTCGGTCTTGGGCTGGCGCTGGCGAAACGGCTGGTCGAGTTGCACAGCGGTACGCTCAGGCTCGACGATTGCGAGGGTGCCAGCGGCTGTTCGATCCGCATCACGCTCCCGCACTGGCGCACGGCGAGGGCGGACGACACGGCGCGCTCGTAACGCTCACGGCAGCGGGATCCCCGGCTATTCGGCCGCGCGAAGCGGTTCCGTTGCGCTCTCTTGCGTCTCGCTGGAAGCGCCTTTCTGAAAGAAGATCGTCGCCGAGCCGATCTGAAAGCCCCACTTGCTGACATAAGCGCGGTTGACCAGCGTGTTGTCCTCCTGCAGGAACATCCAGTCTTCGAAATGGACGTTCCAGACGCGGTCGCCGACCTGCAGATCGAGGTTGTAGCTCCAGGTAAAGGCATTGCCGGCCGTCTGTCCGCGGGCGATCCCGGTCACATCGTCGGCCGTGCCCTCGTAGGTGTTTTCGCCCGTCTTGGTCAGCGTCCAGATCCGCTGATCGATCTCGCCGTCGGCATAGAAGAAGTCCTCGACCAAGGTCAGGGTCTGGCCGTCCCAGGTGCCTTCGATATCGACCGTGAACTGGCGCCGGAGGTTGCCGAAGCGATCTTCGAAAATACCCCAGGCCCGGGTCTGGCCGGCAAAGTAGTCTTCCAGCACCAGAGTCGGTTCTCGGCCCTCGAAATCCTCGATGTCCATCGTCTTACATCCCGTGACGGCCGCGGTTGCCACGAAGGCGGCGGCCAGCGAAAGGCATCTCATCTTCAGCCTCTAGGTACGTTGCGGCTCTCGTCGTTGGATCAGTCGTTGAATCCGCGACTGGGTCTCCGGCCCGATGGGAAAGCCCGCCACCGTCCAGATGCTCGCCAGCTTGAAGGCGACGGGCAGCAGGGCGTAGAGCGCCGCCAGGGCGAAGAGGGCGGTGGCGCTGTTCACCTCGGCCTGAGGGTCGAACCCGAAGAGATCGAGCAGCGGGAAGGCCAGTCCCGCCGCAAGCGCCAGCGACAGCTTGTTGGCCATGCCCCAGAGCGCGAAGTAGAGACCGGCGCGCTGGCGGCCCGATTTCAGGCGGTCGAGATCGATCACGTCGGCCTGCATGGAGGAGGGCAGGGCCTGGTCCGCGCCCAGGCTGAAACCCGACAGGATCGTGACGGCCAGAAACCACCAGACGTCGCCTTCGCCCAGAAAGGGCACCCAGACGAAGACGAGGCAGGCCCAGACGATGGAGACGATCCAGGTGCGGTGCTTGCCGAAGCGGTAGGACAGCCGGAGCCAGATCGGCACCGCCGCGACGGCACTGAGGAAGTAGGTCAGCAGCAGCACGGCCTGCCAGGCCTCGTTCTCCGGCCGCAGCACATGCCCGATGTAAAGCAGGAACAGGCTGGCCGGCAGGCCGTTGGCGATGCCGTTCAGGAAGTAGGCGGCGATCAGGCGGCCGAAGGGCTTGTTGCCGACCAGCAGCGTAAGCCCCTGGCGCAGGCTGAAAGTGCCGGTCGCGCGGGCGACCGGACTGTCGGGAACGCGCCAGAGCGCCAGCGCCACGGCGAAGGGCAGGGTCAGGGTGAAGCCCCAGGCGATCAGGCGCATGACCTCGGTCACGTCGCCGCGCGTCACCATCAGCAGGCCGACGGTCAGGACCGTGCCGATCACCATGAAGAGTTCGCGGCTCATGGCGATGCGGCTGCGCTGGTGATAGTCCGGCGAGAGTTCCGCCCCCCAGGCCTGATGCGCCAGCACCAGGAGCGTCCCGCCGAAGTAGGCGATCATCGTCCAGAGCAGAAGATGCAGCGCCCCGGCCCCGTCGGGCGGTACGAAGAGGAACCAGATCGAGACGATCAGGATCGGCGTGCCGGCCAGGATGAAGGGCTTGCGCCGGCCGAAGCGCCCGCCGGTGCGGTCGGACAGCCAGCCGACCAGCGGATCGGTCACCATGTCCCACAGGCGCGCGCCGAGCAGGGCGGCTCCGACCGCGGTCAGGCCGATCCCCAGATCCTGGGCGTAGTAGGGCGGCAGGAAGACGAAAAGCGGCAGCTGCTGGGTTGCCATCGGCAGGCCGAGCAGCCCGAAAGCCGTCAACATGGACCAGGGTACGCGGCCGCCCTTCGCGACGCTGTCGCTCACTCGCTCGCCTCCGCTGCGCTGGGATCGCGGCTGCAAAACGGACCTTGACGGACCCGAGTTCAGTCGCGGGCCAGGGCCAGTTGCTTGACGTCGATCCGGCCGGTCGCGAAGCCCGCCTCGCAGTACGCCAGGTAGTACTTCCACATCCGCTGGAAATAGTTGTCGAACCCGAGCGTCGTGAGCTGCGGCCAGGCGGCGTCGAAGCGGCCGTGCCAGTCCGCGAGGGTGCGCGCGTAGTGCTGGCCGTAGTCGCAGTCGCCGATCCAGCGCAGACCTGCCGTCTCCACCTCGCGCTTCAGCACGGTCGGCGAGGGCAGCATGCCGCCTGGGAAGATGTAGCGCTGGATGAAGTCGGCGCCGCGGCGATAGCGCTCGAAGAAGCCGTCGGCGATGGTGATGACCTGAAGGGCGGCCCGGCCGCCCGGCTTCAGGCTGTCGCGCAGCTTGGTGAAGTAGCCGGGCCAATACTTCTCGCCGACCGCCTCGAACATCTCGATCGAGGCCACGCGGTCGAAGCGTTCGGGGATATCGCGATAGTCCTGCCGCCGGATCTCCACCTTCTCCGCCAGGCCCGCCTCGTGAATGCGCCGGCGGGCGAAGGCGAACTGCTCGTCCGAGATCGTGACGGCGGTCACGCGGGCGCCCATCTCCTTGGCGGCGAACTCCGCGAAGCCGCCCCAGCCGCAGCCGATCTCCAGCAGGTGATGGCCGGGCGCAAGCTGTGCCGCGGCGGCGATCCGCCGGTACTTGACCTGTTGGGCGGCAGTCAGGTCCATCGCGTCGTGCTCGAACACGGCCGACGAGTAGGTCATGGTCTCGTCCAGCCAGGCTTCGTAGAAATCGTTCCCCAGGTCGTAGTGGAAGGCGATGTTGCGCTTGGCGCCAGTGCGGCTGTTCGGCCGCATCAGGTGCCAGAGCCGCCGCATCATGCGATAGGCCGCGCTGCCTTCCAGACGTTCTTCCCAGGACTCGAAGTTGAGGGCGGCGATGCGGAGGAAGGCGGCGAGATCGGGAGAGTCCACCTCGCCGGCCATGTAGGCTTCGGCGAAGCCTGTCGAGCCGCCGGAGATCAGTCTGCGGACGGCGCGCGGGCTGAGAATGTGGAGTTCGGCGTGAGGTCCCGGTTCGCTGCCCTGGTAGAGTCGCCGGCTGCCGTCCGGCAGCACCAGCGTCGCGCTGCCGCAGACCAGGCGGCGCCCGAAGAAGCCGAGCAGGCCATAGGGTCGCGGCAGGTGCGCGCTCTGCGGGAGGTCTTGGGCAAGGTCGCTGACGGTCATGCGGGGACTCTCTTGTTGCAAGGCTACTCTGCCGCCTCCGGCAGGTTGGCGGGCTGCGGCGGGAGAACGGTGACGGCCGCCGCGGGTGGCGCCGGTCGCTTGTGAAAGGCCGCGCCGCGGCGCCAGAGTTTCAGGGCCTCCCAGTGGATGCCGGCCATCACTTTCAGGGTCAGCAAGGGCCGGCCCAGGCAGGCGCGCAGCAGCATCCCGTCGCTCAGCCGCCGGCGCACGCCGGTCTGCGTCGCGATCAGCTGCGGGCCCTCCGGAACCTCCTCCAGAATGGCCACGAAAAGACGCTCGTCGGGCTCGCTCAGCTTGAAGCGGTAGCGCGCCTGCATGCCGATGAAGGGCGAGACGTAGAAGCCCTTCGCGCAGGTTTGCCGAATGACGGCGCCGCGCGGAACGGACCGATCTATGGGGATAAGGTAGCCGTGCTTCTCGCCGAAGGTGTTGCGCACCTCGTAGAGAATGGAATCCAGGCGGCCGTCCGGCTGGTGGCAGTACCACACGGTCAGCGGATTGAAGACGTAGCCCAGCACCCGCGGGAAGCAGAGCAGCCGAACCGGCCCGCCGCCGATGTCCCGCCCGGCGGCCCGAAGCTGGGCCTCGATCCAGGGCCGCAGCGCGGAGCCGTCGCGGGCGCCATGGTCGCGGTCGAAGAAGCTGAAGAGGTTGAAGCGGTTATGGCTGAACAGGCGCAGCTCGCGCTGCAGGCGCGGAAGCTCGTCGAGATCGAGCCAGAGCGAAAAGACCCGGTAGACGAAGCGCTGCACGAAGGGCCGCAGCCGCTTGTGCATCACCTCCCCGAAGTAGAGTGCCGAATTCATATCGCTTACGGATCCTGCTCTGATCCTACTCCGCGGCGATCCTCGGATCCAAGACGGGCACGCTGCGCTCCGGCGCCACGATCTTGGCGGCAGGGCTCGCCGGGACGACTTCGTCGACCCAGGGTGCCGGACAGCCGAGCGCCTCCGCCACGGCGAGGCCGGCCTGCAGGGCGTCCTCGTGGAAGCCGTAACCGCAGTAGCTGCCGCAGAACCAGGTGCGCGCGAGGCCCTGAATCTCCGGCAGGCGAGACTGGGCGGCAACGGCGGCGCTGTCGAAGACCGGATGGTCGTAGCTGAATTCGCCCTCGACCAGGTCGCTGCGCGGCGCCTCGATGGGGTTGAGCGACACGAACAGCGGCACGGCGAGGTCCAGGTTCTGCAGCCGGTTCATCCAGTAGGTGACCGAGACGGCGCGCTCGTCGTCGCGGGTCTTGCCGCTGAGGTAGTTCCAGCTCGACCAGACGCCCTTTCGTCGCGGCATCAGCTCGGGATCCCGGTGCAGCAGCGCGCGGTTCGTCTGGTAGCGAAAGGCGTCCAGCACCGACGCTTCGACCGGTGTGGCGTCCGGGCCCAGGATGGCTCGGGCCTGGTCGCCGTGACAGGCCAGCACGACCTGGTCGAAGCGGTCGCTCTGTCCCTGCCGGTCGATCACCGTCACGCCGTCGCGGTCGCGCTTGAGTGCCGCGACCGGCGTGCCGAGCCGTGCCCGCGCAGCGAAGGGGGCGGAAAGGCGCCTGACGTACTCCCGGCTGCCGCCGGAGACAGTCCGCCACTGCGGCCGATTGGCGAACTGCATCAGGCCGTGATTGAGGTTGAACCGCAGGAAGGACTTTGTCGGAAAGCTCTGGATCTCGGCGGTGGAGCAGGACCAGATCGCCGCCGCCATCGGCAGCAGGTGGTCGTCCATGAAGGTCGGCGAGTAGCCCTCGCGCCGCAGATACTCGCCGATCGGAAGATCGCCCGTCGTCTCCAGATAGGCCGGGGCCGTGCGGTAGAAGCGACGCAGGTCGCGCAGCAGCCGCCAGAGCCGCGGGCGGACAAGGTTGCGCCGCTGCGCGAAGAGCCCGGCCGGGCTGCCGGCATACTCGAAGCGGCCTTTGTCGACCGAGACGGCAAAGGACATGTTGCTCGGCTCGGTCGCGACCTCGAGATGTTCGAACAGACGGATCAGGTTGGGGTAGGTGCGTTCGTTGTAGACGATGAAGCCGGTGTCGACCGCCAGCGTCGCGCCGTCGCCGGTCGCCACCTCGACCGTATTGGAATGCCCGCCCAGCCGCGTTTCGGCTTCGTAGAGGATCACTTCGTGTTCGGCGGACAGTCGCCAGGCGGCCCCAAGCCCCGCGACGCCCGATCCGACAACTGCGATTTTCATGCGGCGCCCTTCTTGATGTTCTCGAAGGCCGCAAGTGCGGCCTGGCGTGCTTCGCCGTGATCGACGATCGGCTTCGGATAGGTCTCGCCCAGCCGTACGCCCGCTTCGGCAAGCACCTCGTCGGGCGCCTCCCAGGGCCTGTGCAGATAGCGATCCGGCAATCCAGCCACTTCCGGTACCCACTTACGAGTGTAGTCGCCCGATGGATCGAATTTTTCGCCCTGGGTCATGGGGTTGAAGATCCGGAAGTAGGGGGCCGCGTCGGCGCCGCAGCCTGCGACCCATTGCCAGCTGGCGCCGTTGCTGGCGGCATCGGCATCCACAAGGGTGTCCCAGAACCAGCGCTCTCCTTCCTGCCAATGCACCATCAGGTCCTTGATCAGGAAGGATCCTACAATCATCCGGACGCGGTTGTGCATCCATCCCGTGTGCCAGAGCTGCCGCATGCCGGCGTCGACGATGGGAAAGCCGGTCCGGCCACGGCACCAGGCGCGCAGGCCCTCTGGGTTCTCGCGCCAGGGGAAGGCCTTGAAGTTGTCCTTCCAGGTTTCCTCCATCAAGGACGGCCAGTGAAACAGCAGGTGGTAGGAGAAGTCGCGCCACCCCAGCTCGCTGAGGAACGACCAGGCGCCCTTGTCGGCGGTGTCGTCCGCCGAGAGGCGGTGCTGCGTCGCATGCCAGATCTGTCGCGGCGAAATCTCGCCCCAGTGCAGGTAGGGCGATAGCCCCGAGGTGCCGTCGATGTCCGGGCGGTTGCGCTTATCGGCGTAGCGCGCAACGCGCGCGTCCAGGAAGGCGGCCAGACGTTCCTGTGCCGCCTGCTCGCCGGGTGTCCAGCTCTCCCGCAGGCCGCCGGCCCAGTCCGGCCGCTGCGGCAGAAGCTGCCAGTCTTCCAAGCGGTCGCTCGCGAGTCCCTCTCCGCCTGTCACTTCGCCCGGGGCTGCCAGGGGTCGTGGCACGTCGCGGTCGCGGATGGCACGCCAGAAGGGGCTGAAGACCGTGTAGGGCTTGCCGGCGCCGGTCTGAACGGTCCAGGGCTCTTGCAGCAAACTGGCCGAAAAGCTCTCGACCTCCAGACCCGAGGCCTTCAGGCGCTCTTTCAGGGCGGTGTCCCGCGGCACGGCCCAGGGCTCGTAGCAGCGGTTCCAGAGGACCGCCGCAGCCCCGATCTCTTCGGCCATCGCCGGAAGGATCTCCGTCGCCTTGCCGCGGCGCAGGATCAGCGTCGCGCCCTTGGCCGACAGATCGTCCCCGAGGCTTTGCAGGCTGTGATGCAGCCACCAGCGCGAGGCGCCGCCCATCGCCCAGCTGCCGGGCGTCTCGTCGTCCAGCAGGTAAAGCGGCACCACGGGGCCGCCGCGCGCGACGGCGGCAGTCAGGGCGGGGTTGTCTGACAGGCGCAGGTCTTGGCGGAACCAAACCAGCGTCGGAGCGGATGAAGAAGCGGACATGGAACTCCGGCTCGGTCGTGGGACTACCGGTAAGACTGTACCGACCGGGCCACACATCAACCTTTCAATTACGGCCTCGCCGCAAGGCTGGATCATGCGAGATCATTAAATTTTTTTCATAGAAAACAGACGCTTGCCGAGCGGCCTTTGCCGCCTAGCTCCCGCTCCATCGACACGGGCCGCCCACGCCGACCGGCCGGGCCTATCCCGTTGCGGACCAATCAGACGAACCTTCGAACAGGAGCACCGTGACCGATGAGCATTCTCAAGAGCTTGACCGCTGCCGCCGTTGCACTGCCGATCGCCTTCGGCGCACTGGCGGCCAAGGCCGACGATATCGTGGAGATCGCCGCGGGCAACGCGGACTTCGAGACCCTGGTTGCTGCGGTCGAGGCGGCCGGCCTGATCGACACCTTGAAGGGCGACGGCCCCTTCACCGTCTTCGCGCCGACCGACGAAGCCTTCGCGAAGCTGCCGGAGGGCACGGTCGAAAGTCTCCTGCAGCCGGAGAACCAGGATCAGCTCATCTCCATCCTGACCTACCACGTCGTGCCGGGCAAGGTGATGTCCAGCGACATCGCCGGTAAGGAAACCATGGCCGAGACCGTCCAGGGGCAGTCGCTCGACATCAAGGCGATGGGGCCGGCCGTCATGGTCGATCAGGCGCAGGTCATCCAGGCCGACATCGAGGCTTCCAACGGCGTCATCCATGTGATCGACACCGTCGTGCTGCCCGAGTAACGGCGCTGCGATTGGAGTGATGCGACGCCGCACCTTCGGCTCTTCCCCTGCCGAATCTGCGGAGCGCAAAGAGGCCGGCATGCCGTGGCATGCCGGCCTTTCTCGTTATCCGGCGATGCTGACCAGGGCGGAGTCGGGGTAGGCGGCCAGCCTGCGTTTGCCCAGGAGCTGCGCCGTGAAGCCCCGCGGGAAGAGGTCGGAGACCGCCGGGTCCAGCACGTCCAGCCCACCCGTGTAGGCGCCGAACGACGGCAGGATCAGCCGCCGGCCGTCGGTGACGAAGCAGCGCGCCGAGACGCGTTTGTTGCGGACCCGGACGCAGGCCTTGGGGTGGAAGTGGCCGCTGATCTCGCCGTCGGGTCGGCCCGGCTCGGCCTCGTGCCGGAACACAAGGCTCTCGACCGCCGCCTCCGTCGCGACATGCCCGCCCCAGTCGGCCGGCGGTTCGGGATCGTGGTTGCCCGCGATCCAGAGCCAGTCGAGGGCTGCTGTCAGTCCGCGGATGCGCGCCCGGTCTTCAGGTGCCACCCGCTCCGCCGCGGCGCGATCGTGAAAGGAATCCCCCAGCGCAATGAGTGCGGTTGGCTGAAACTCTTCAACGACTTTCTCAAGCTTCTCCAGGGTTGCGGCGGTGTCGTAGGGCGGCAGGAACTGGCCGCGCGCCGCGAAGCTCGAGCCCTTCTCGAAGTGCAAATCGGCGACGATCAGCGTGGCCTTTGCCGGCCACCAGAGCGCGCCGCTCAGGTCCGGCACCAGAACCTGGCCATTGACCTGCAGGGTCGCGTCGGGCGCGGGCGAGACTGTAGATGCATCCGGCATGGTCCGAGCTTAGCCGCTTGGGCAGAGTCGTTCAGTATCGCAGCGCGAGGCGCGGCACCCGGACGCGGCGCCGGAGCGCGGTTTCCCCTTGAGGCGACCCTGCTCTACAGCGGCAGACTGGACTGATCCAGGGCCGGTGCCGTCGCCTCGTCGATCAGCGCCTGGGCGCCTTCGTCCAGCAGCTCGTCCAGGGCCTCCCCGTAGACCTGCTCGCGCCCGATCTCCAGCAGCACCGGCACGGCGAGCGGGGAGACGCGGTCCAGCGCGCGGTGGAGGATGCGGCCCTGCACCCGGGCCAGCATCTGGGCCAGGCGGCCGATGTCGGTCAGCCCGCTGGCGGCGTCGGCGCGTGTGGCGCGCAGCAGCACGTGGTCGGGCTCGTGCTTGCGCAGCACGTCGTAGATCAGGTCGGCGTTGAAGGTCACCTGCTTGCCGGTCTTTTCCTGGCCGGGGGTGCGCCGCTCGATCAGCCCGGCGATCACCGCGACGTTGCGGAAGGTGCGGCGCAGCAGAGAGCTCTCGGCCATCCACTCCTCCAGGTCGTCGCCCAGCATGTCCTGGTCGAACAGCGCGTCGACGTCCTGCAGCGGCTTCAAGGACCAGACCGCGATGACGTAGTCGGTCGCCACGAAACCGAGCGGCGAGAGGCCGAACCGCTCCATTCGGCGGGTCAGCAGCATGCCGAGAGTCTGATGCGCGTTGCGTCCCTCGAAGCAGTAGGCGACCAGGAACTCCTTGCCGCCGCGCGGGAAGCTCTCGACCAGCAGCCCGTCGCGCGGCGGCAGGACCGACCGCCAGTGTTGCAGCCTCAGCCACTCCGCCACCGCCGGCGGAAAGGCCTCCCAGCCGCCTTCCGCGTTGGTCGGGTCCTCGAGCATCGCCCGGACCCGCTCGGCCAGGTGGGTGGAGAGCGGCAGGCGTCCGCCGATGTAGCTGGGCACCTTGGGCTCCCCGCCGCCGCTGGCGCGCGCCACCACCACGCTGGTCTCCTTGATCCCCAGGTAGGTCAGCAGCTCTCCGGCGAAGACGAAGCTGTCGCCCGGCACCAGCGTCTGGACGAAGTATTCCTCCACCTCGCCCAGGCTGCGGCCGTTCTGCAGGCGCACCTTCAGGGTGGGGGCATCGACGATGACGCCCAGGTTCATGCGGTAGCGCCGCACATGCGCTGGGCTGGCGACGCGCCAGAGGCCCTGGGGGTCGCGCAGCAGGCGGCGGAAGCGCTCGTAGGTCTTGAGCGCGTAGCCGCCGTTCGCTACCAGGTTCAGGCAGTCGTCGAAATCCCGGCGCTCGAGGTCGCGGTAGGGGGCGGCTCCGCGTACTTCGGCATAAAGCCGGTCGGCATCGAACGGCCCGGCGCAGGCCACGCCCAGGATGTGCTGGGCCAGCACGTCCAGGCCGCCGCGACGCGGCGGGTCGCCGTCCAGGCTGCGCTGGCGCACGCCCTCCTTGGCGGCACGGCACTCCAGGACCTCGAAGCGGTTGGCCGGGATCAGCAGCGCCCTGGAAGGCTGGTCGAGGCGGTGGTTGGCGCGGCCCAGGCGCTGCAGCAGGCGCGAGACGCCCTTGGGCGCCCCGACCTGCACCACCAGATCGACGCTGGCCCAGTCGACGCCCAGGTCGAGGGAGGAGGTGGCGACCACCGCGCGCAGTTTGCCGGCCGCCATGGCCGTCTCCACCCGGCGGCGCTGCTCGACCGCCAGGGAGCCGTGATGCAGCGCGATCGGCAGGCCGGCGTCGTTCAGCCGCCACAGTTCCTGAAAGCAGAGTTCGGCCTGGGCCCGGGTGTTGACGAAGACCAGGGTGGTGCCGGCCTGCTTGATCCGCTCGTAGACCTCGCCCAGGGCGTGCACGGCCATATGCCCGGACCAGGGCAGGCGCTCCCGCGTGGTCAGAATCTCGACCTCCGGGTCGGCGCCGTCGCGGCCCAGCACCGTGCGCACCGCCGGATCCTCGGCCCTGCCGCCGGTGGAGAGCCAGGCGCGCAGGAAGTCCGGATCGTGCACCGTGGCCGAGAGGCCGACCCGCCGCGCCCCCGGCGCCAGGGACGAGAGCCGCGCCAGACCCAGGGCCAGCAGGTCGCCGCGCTTGCCGAAGGCTAGTGCGTGCAGCTCGTCGATCACGACGCTGTCGAGCCCGGCGAAGATCTTGGTCGCGTCGTGATAACTCAGCAGAAGCGCCAGGGATTCCGGTGTTGTCAGAAGGACTTGCGGCGGCTTCTTGCGCTGGCGTGTGCGCTTGGCCTGGGGCGTGTCGCCGGTGCGCGTCTCGACCGCGACGTCCAGGCCCATCTCCGTCAGGGGGGCCGTGAGGTTGCGCTCGATGTCGACGGCCAGCGCCTTCAGCGGGCTGACGTAGAGCGTGTGCAGCCCCTCGCGCGGGTTGGCCGCCAGATCGATCAGCGTGGGCAGGAAGCCGGCCAGGGTCTTGCCCGCGCCGGTCGGCGCGATCAGCAGCGCCGACTGCCGGCGCTCCGCCGCCGCCCACATCTCGAGCTGATGCGCGTGCGGCGCCCAGCCACGCTGCGCGAACCATCCGGTGAAGGGTTCGGGAAGTGCAGAGTCGGGCAGGCGTGCGGCATCCATGCCGGACAAGATAGGCGGAAGCGCCGGGCGGTTCTAACCTTCGTCTGCCTGGTCGGGCCGCGCCAACCGCAACACCTCAGACGGCGCTTCACCTGCAGGCCATGGACATTAATAAAGAAGATTAGAAAAATCTCTTATAGCAC
Source organism: Rhodovibrionaceae bacterium (assembly GCA_028285215.1). Lineage (GTDB taxonomy): Bacteria > Pseudomonadota > Alphaproteobacteria > Kiloniellales > DSM-21159 > Algihabitans. The sequence continues at coordinate 13,313 of JANQPZ010000227.1, forward strand.
TGATAATAAAACATATTATTGAAAAAGTTAGCCTTCGGCATTTTCCACCTCAACGATGGCGCCGCGCAGGCGGACCAGCAGGTCCTCGCGCTCGCCGGCGTCGTAAGGCCGGGCCGGGACCTTGCCCCAGACCGGGCCGGGCCAGGCGGGGTCGGTCTGAAAGCGGGCGATCACGTGGATATGCAGTTGCGGCGTCTGGTTGCCGAGCGCGGCGACGTTCATCTTGTCCGGCCGGAAGCAGCTCACCAGCACCTTCGAGGCCCGGACGATCTCCGCCGTGGCGCCGGCCAGGTCGGCGCCCTCCAGGTCGTGGAAGTCGCGCAGCCCTTCGCGTCGGGGCACCAGCACCAGCCAGGGATAGGTTCCGTCTTCCATCAGCAGCACCCGGCAGAGGTCCCAATCCTCCACGACAGGCAGCTTGGCGAAGTCGGGGTGCAGCGCGAAGGTGTCAGACATGAGCATCAAACTAACGCATCGCGGGTCGCGAAGAAACGGCGGGGTTTGAGACCGGCCCGCCTGTGCGCCATATCAGGCGCCATGGCACGCGCTTCGACCGCCCCGCATCCCGAGACCTGGCTGGAGGTTCGCCCCGCCGGGCTCTACTGCATCCCCGGCGACTTCTACGTCGATCCGGCGCGGCCGGTGGAGCGGGCGGTGGTGACCCACGGCCATGCCGACCACGCGCGGCCGAACAACGCCGCCGTGCTGGCGACGCCCGAGACGCTGGCCATCATGCGCAGCCGCTACCGCGAGGCCGCAGGCGGCAGCTTGGAGCCGCTGGCCTATGGCGAAGGCCGCGAGGTGAACGGCGTCAAAGTCTCTTTCGCGCCGGCCGGCCACGTGCTGGGCAGCGCCCAGGCGGTGCTGGAGT
>JANQPZ010000239.1 GCA_028285215.1 Rhodovibrionaceae bacterium
CCCGGCGATCTGGGCACCCACATCCGACAGCACATCGCCGTAGAGGTTCGGCATCACGACGACGTCGAAGGCGCCCGGCGTATCGGCGAGCTTGGCAGCGCCGATATCGATGATCCAGTGCTCGTTCTCGATCTCGGGATAGTCGGCCGCAACCTCCTCGAAGACCTTATGGAACAGGCCGTCGGTCAGCTTCATGATGTTGTCTTTGGTGAAGCAGGTCACCTTCTTCCGGCCATTGGCCCGCGCATACTCGAAGGCGTAGCGCGAGATGCGCTCGGAGCCTGGGCGCGAAATCAGCTTCAGGCACTGCACCACCTCGTCGGTCTGGCGATGCTCGATGCCGGCATAGAGATCCTCTTCGTTCTCCCGCACCACGACGACATCCATATTCGGATGCTTGGTTTCGACGAAGGGATGGTAGGAGACGCAGGGGCGGACGTTGGCAAACAGACCGAGCGATTTGCGCACGGTCACGTTCAGGCTCTTGAAGCCGCCGCCCTGAGGCGTGGTGATCGGCGCCTTGTAGAAGACGCGGGTGCGGCGCAAGGAGTCCCAAGCGCTCGGCTCGATACCCGCAGAGTTGCCGCGATTGTAGACCGCCTCGCCGATCTCGATCGTCTCGATGTCCAACTCTGCGCCGGCGGCCTGCAGAATGCGCAGGCTGGCCTCCATGATCTCCGGGCCGATGCCGTCGCCGTGCGCAACGGTGATTGGCGTGGCGGTCATACTGCGTCTCCTTGCAATCGCTTGAAACGGAAGAGTTCGCAGCGAGGTCTAGACGCGCGGCCGGCGTCAGGGAACTTGATTCCGCCAATGGCAGCCATCGGCGCACTCGATGGCTGCGAAGCGCCGATCAGGCGCTCTGCGGCGCTTCCAGCGCGAGAAAGCGATTCGCGACCGGTTCTGCGATCAACTCCGGCATCTCGCGCGACGTCTCGTCATCGAGCGGCTGCAACTCGGCCGTCGAGGAGATGATGTAGCGCGGCCGGCCGCCGTCATCCGTCAACGGCAGGCGGAGCACCTCGACCAGACCTTTGCGGCCGGACGGGAAACGATCGCGGACCGTCGTGACCTGAGCGCAAGGCTCGTCCAGGATCCGATTCATCGCCGCCATGACACCGGATTTGAAGCGCTCCGAGAACAGCTCGAAGATATTGCCGCCCGTCGGATCGACCCCGATTCGCGAGACGACCCGGCGGCCGACGACCCGAACCTGAAAGTGATCGGGCTCGATCCGCTCGTAGATGATCAGATCGGGCAGAAGACTTTGGATTTCCGTAGGATCGATCGACGCTTCGCGCGGCGCTACACGGCCGTTCTGCTTGCTGTACCAATAGTCGAGCAAAGCTCGATTGGTGGGGTGCAGCGCTGGCTGGTTCGGCGAACCACTGTCGGTGCCGGGAACATCGTCTGATATCATTAAACTACTGGTACCGTCTCAGCTTCAGGAGTTCCTGCCAGCCCGTTGGGCCAGCCAATAGCGTCCGCCAGACCATTGTATCCGATATACTCGTTGATACAAAACAGACCGAAAGGACATCCACCAGGAGTAACAGCCTCGCGCTCTCGGCGGATCATCTCAGGGGCGGAGCGGCTCAAAGGGTCTTCGGGCGGAGCTGGGCATGGCCGCCGGGCTCGCCGGGGCCGCGCAGCCCTTCGAACAGAGTTCGAACTTCCTTCTGGAGAACAGGTCTGCCGTTCCTGAGTAAGTCGCGCGCCGTTAGAACAAGTCTCGAACTGTCTGTTGATAGCGGGGCGGCCACTCCCCAAGAAATGGCGCGCCCGGGAAGATTCGAACTCCCAACCTCCTGATCCGTAGTCAGGTGCTCTATCCAGTTGAGCTACGGGCGCTTGCCCGGCAGCACGGAACGACGCTGGGTGCATCGGCTGCCGCAAGGAGGCGCGGAACATAGGCGAATCGAATTCGAGGTGCAAGGGTCTGTCGGCGCCCATTCCGGCACCTGCGATACGGCCGTCTCGCCCTTCCTCGCGCCGGCCCGCCGGACCCGAAACGCGCTTCACGCGAGCGCGCAAGGGCGCTCGACAAGTGCAGCGAATCACGAGCAAATCCGCTTGTCCCCCTGAGAACGCTCAAGTACTATCGCAGCGCCGCGTTTGGGGGATTCGGCGTTGGCTTTTCGTAGCCGTTAGGAAATCCTGGATCTCGGCCGGGCAATTCTTTGCCGAGTCTTGCAACAGCATGAGATGGTCGAATGAAACGCGTTACAGGCCTGACCGCCGTCGCCGTAGCCATTACGATTCTAGCCGGATGCTCGAGTGACGACGCGGATCTATGGCCCTCGCTGGAGGCTGGCGATCCGGCAGGCGCAGCCCAGACAAGCCAAAATCAGCCGCAACCCGGCGGCCCGCTGCAGCTGAATACCGGTGTTTTCGAGCCGGCAGGCGTCACCCCGGGACAACCTACCGGCACGGCAGTGGGCCAGAGGGTCGAGGGCCTGCGCGTCGACTTGCAGCGCCTCCAGTCCCAAGTCGGAGAAGAAAACAGCCTTCTGCAACAGTTCCGCGGCGACGCGCGGGAGACCGCACGCAACTACAACACCATGGTCAGCACGATCAACGCGCGTCTCCAGACCGGAACCACGCCAGGCAATCCGGAGCTGGTGCAGCTCTGGAACGACTCCCAGCTCGAGTTGGCACAGGTGGCGACCTCCATCAACAACATGAACGCTCTGGCTGCGAACACCGGCGCCACGGCGTCGCTGTCCGCTTTCCTGCTCGACTCGGTGCGGGCGACCTACGGCCTGCAAGGCGCCATCGACGAAGACCACCGCCAGCTCGCGGTTCTGGAGGACGAGACCAACCAGACGGTTGTGCTGATCGAACGCCTGCTGACCGAACTCACCGAGGACGTACAGCGGCAAACCGCCTACCTGGCCTTCGAGCGTTCGGAGCTGACCGCCTTGTCGGTTGCCATTCGCAACGGCGAGTTCTTCGCCGGCAGTCTCGGCAATCGTTCTTTCGGCATCGCGGCACCGCCGCCGACCGGCGGCGCCGCGAGCCTCGTCGGCCGGGCTCAGCCTTTGGTCGTGATCCGCTTCGATCAATCGAACGTCGAGTACGAACCGGCCTTGTACGGAGCGGTCAATCAAGCGTTGGCGGCGCGGCCCAACGCCGGATTCGACGTGGTCTCCGTTGCGGCCGGCGCCGGAGGTCAGGGCCAGGTGGCACTGGCCAGCGACCGTACCACCGCCTCTGCATTCCGCACGGAGCGGCCGCTGGC
>JANQPZ010000245.1 GCA_028285215.1 Rhodovibrionaceae bacterium
CGTCGGCTTGGCGGGCTCGGCCAACATCGGCGAGCACTGCGCGATGTTCGAGGCGATCCATGGCTCGGCACCGCGCCGGGCCGGCCAGGATGTCGCCAATCCCTCCGGGCTCTTGCTGGGCGGCGTGATGATGCTGGTACATATCGGCCAGGCCGAGGCGGCCGAACGCGTGCACAACGCCTGGCTCCGCACGCTCGAAGAGGGTGTCCACACCTACGACATCTTCGCCGAGGGGGTCAGCCGGGAGAAGGTCGGCACCAGTGCCTTCGCCGACGCGGTGATTGCCCGCATCGGACAGGCTCCGGAAACACTGCCGGCCGTGACCTACAATAAGGACGGCAAAGGCATTGCGGTGCCGCCGGCGGTGCGTTCGGCGCCGAAGGCGAAGCAGACCATCGGCGTCGACCTCTTTGTGCATTGGGCGGACGGCAGCCCGCAGCAGCTTGCCGACAAGGTCCAGCCGCTTGGCGGCAACGGCCTCAAGCTGTCGATGATTACCAACCGCGGCGTCAAGGTTTGGCCGGAGGGTCTGCCCGAGACCTTCTGCACCGACCACTGGCGCTGTCGCTTCCTGGCCGAGACCGACGGGTCTACGGTCGATCACGGTCAGATCGCCGCGCTGCAGGTGCGGGCCGCGGAGTCCGGAGTGGACTTCATCAAGACCGAGCATCTTTGCACCTTCGACGGAGAGCCCGGCTTCTCGCTGGGCCAAGGCCAGTAGGTCTCGCTGCTGCTGAAGACGGAAAAGGGCGGCGCCAGCGTGCGCCGCCCTTTTTGCTTTCGCGGGTGATCGGGAGCGGTGCGGGGCCGCTCACCAGCTCCCGGTGTTCTGCATGGACGTCCAGGGCTCCTGTGCCGGCAGGGCCTCGCCGCGCTGCAGCAGCTCGATGGAGATGCCGTCCGGCGAGCGGACGAAGGCCATGCGGCCGTCGCGCGGCGGGCGGTTGATGGTCACGCCGCCGTCCATCAGGCGCTGGCAGACCGCATAGATATCGTCGACCCTGTAGGCGAGGTGCCCGAAGTTGCGGCCGCCGTCGTAGTCTTCCGGGTCCCAATTGTGAGTCAGTTCGACCATGGGCGCGCGCTGGGGCGACTTGGCGCGCTCGACGTCTTCGGGTGCCGCCAGGAAGATCAGGGTGAAGCGGCCCTTTTCATGATCCATGCGCTCGACCTCGACCAGGCCCAGCTTGTTGCAGAAAAAGTCCAGCGAGGCGTCGACATCGCTGATCCGAACCATCGAGTGCAGGTACTGCATGCGCGGTCTCTCCGTCGTCTTCGGTTTGCCGTTCGTCAGGGCGTTTCGTCATCAGGTGGCCGGTCGCACGGTGCCGATCAAGCTGCATCCTCCGCGCGCAAGACAGCTGTGACGCGACCGCGCAGTCCTCTGACATATCCGCACAACAAACGAAAGGGCCGCCGGATCGCCCCGGCGGCCCCTTGCGAGCCAGAGTTGGGCGCCGATCACTTCGTGACGGTGATCTCCACGCGCCGGTTCAGGCGGTTGTCGGTGTTGTCGCCTGTCGGCTCGGCAAGGTCTTGTTCGCCTGTCGCGGACATCACGATTCGACCGGTCGGAACACCGCGCTCGACCAACGCTGCCTTGACGGCTTCGGCGCGCTGGCCGGACAGACGGGCGTTGGCGGTCGGGTCGCCGACCGTATCGGTGTGGCCGACCACCTCGACGCGTGAACCGGCGTTGGCCTCGGCGGCGTCTGCCGCCTGACGCACCACTTCCAGCGCCGAGCCGGTGAGGTTGGACGATGCCGTTGCGAAGTACACCGTATAGGACCTGGGCTCGAAAACCATCGGCTGGGGATCGAGTCGCGCCATCGCTGTTTCAAAGGCCTCGCGGCAGGCCGCGATATCGCCCGGTTGATCGTTCTCCTCCTGCTCTTGAATCCAGCAGTCGAAAGCGGCCTGTGCCTCCGCGGCGATCGCCGGCTGACCGTTGCGTGCGTTGGCGTCGAGCGCGGCGACCAAGCGACTGCGGGCATCGCCAAGGGCGCCGAGCGAGTCGCCTGGCAATCTGCGCTCCTCCAGGGCTTGCGGCATCACAGCCTGACCGCCGGCCGCCGCCAAGGCTTGTCGGGAGAAGTAGTCGGAGTCGCGGTAGTCTCCTTCGTCGTACTCGGCCAGTGCCAAGTCGACGTAACCGCTGTAGAGGGCGTTCTGGAACGATGTTCCAGCCGGGTCGACGCCCTGAGCGTCGTCGAGCATCGTGCCGGCGCAGCCGGTCAGCGCGCTGACCGTCCCGACGGCGACGACAGTGCGGAACAGCGAAAAAGCCATGTGGATCCTCCCAGTTTTCTCTGCTTCCCTGTCGCCCTTTGTCGGTCTGGCGGCCCCACGAAGGACAGCAAGGGCGTTTGCCATACAAATGCCAAGATTAAGCCATGATTGGCGGGTGAAACCAGCCGGTGGCGGGGAGGAATAGGGCAAAATACTCGGACGAAAAGTGGATTTCTTTGAGGCGGCTCGCCCTACACTGTAGGTCTACTGTCTTCCGCTCGTTTCAGTCTGAGCCTGTGATTTGCCGTGCGGCAGATCGCTCGGCAAGCTCGGCCAACACGCCGCGCTTCTCCTCCGCCGTGAGCAAGGACCAGTCGGTGACCTCGCCGACGGACCGGCTGCAGCCGACGCAGAGCGCTGTCGCATCGTCGATCTGGCAAACTGCGATACAGGGGCTGGCAACCGAGTCGTCCATCAAGCTGCGGCCGACCTGCCGCAGCTGCAGGCGGCGTCGGCGGCGCTCGTCGGGGCTGAGAGTAAGCGGCATCTGGTCTCGGTCGGTCACAAAGTCTGGCGCTGCGCGGAAGAGCCTCATATAGCCTGTCTTTCGCGTCGCACAAAGACGAGGGTGCCTTTATCGTCGGGGGCGCAGTTGTCGTCGCGCGGCTATCGTTCGTCGCAGAGCGCAACCCTCCGCGCGCCTCACAGCGAGATCTCCCACGCTCCATGCAGACCGCTTCCGTGATCCGCCGTGTCCGTCTGATCTCCGGTCTCATCCTCTTCGCCTATGTTGTCTCCCACCTGGTCAACCATATGGCCGGACTGGTGTCGGTCGCGGCGATGCAGGCTGTCTTGGAGGTGCAGCGTCTGCTGTGGGTCTCGCTGCCGGGGCTGCTGCTTCTCTACGGCGCCTTCTTGCTGCATGCCGGCTTGGCCATCTGGACGCTCTACGCGCGCCGGGACTTCCGGCTGCAGCAGGGCGAAGTCTTGCAAGTGCTTCTGGGGCTCGCGATCCCGCCACTCCTGATACTGCATATTGCCGGCACGCGCGGTATCGAGTCACTGCTTGGCACAGAGGTCGGCTATCCCACCATTCTGCTGATCTACTTCGAGCTTTCTCCGGTCAGCGGCCTGCGGCAGTTGCTGGTCCTCTTGGTCGTCTGGGCCCATGGCTGCCTCGGCATTTTCCTCTGGCTTCGCTTCAAGGCCTGGTTTCCACGTTGGCGCAGTGCGCTCTTCGCCGGCGCTCTGCTGGTTCCTACCCTGGCTCTCGCGGGCGTCTGGATGGCGGGACAGTGGGCGCAGTACCTCTACGACCTGCGCCAGGCGCCCTTCACCGACGCGCTGGTGGCGCAGATTGCCGATCCGCAGAAGCTCCTGTTCATAGGGGCGGTGGAACGGGGCTTCCTGTTGGGCTACGGCGGCCTCTTGCTGGCTGCGCTTGCGGCCCGGCGCGTTCGGCGCCTGCTGGAACATCGGCGCGGCGTGGTGGTGGTGACCTATCCAAACGGGCGGCGCGTTCGGGTTCCGCGCGGCACCACGATCCTGGAGGCGAGTCGGAGCGCAGGCATTCCCCATGCCTCCCTCTGCGGCGGTCGCGGGCGTTGCTCGACCTGCCGGGTCCGGACCGGCCAAGGGCTGTCTGCCGTGCCGCCGGCGGATACGGAGGAAGCCAAGGTGCTGCACCGCGTCGGCGCGGCGCCCAACGTTCGGCTCGCCTGCCAGACGCGCCCGACCGAAGACCTGGAGGTACAGCCGCTCCTGCCGCCCAATGTCACCGCCCGGGAGGCGCGCGCCCGGCCCGGCTACCTGCAGGGCGACGAGCGCGAGGTCGTGGTGCTCTTCGCCGACCTGCGCGGCTTCACCCGTCTGGCCGAGACACGCTTGCCGTTCGATGTGGTCTTCCTGCTCAATCGCTACTTCCGGACCACGGGCGAGGCGGTGGAAGGCGCGGGGGGCCGGGTCGACAAGTTCATCGGCGACGGGGTGATGGCTTTGTTCGGCGTGGAGCGCTCGGCGGCCGATGGCGACGGCAGACAGGCGGCGCGCAGCGCGCTGCAGGCCGCCCAGACCATGGTCGAGGGTCTGCAGGAGGTGGAGCGCGTGCTGGCCGGCGACTCCTCGGGGGCGGACTCGTCGCAACGCCGCGGGACCGAGGCGCTGCGGATCGGCATCGGCATTCACATCGGCCCGGCGATCGTCGGCGAGATGGGCTGGGGCGACGCCGTTTCCGTGACCGCCGTCGGCGATACGGTCAACACCGCCAGCCGTCTGGAGCAGGCGACGAAGGACTTCGAAGCACAACTGGTGATCTCAGCCGCGCTCGCCGGG
>JANQPZ010000252.1 GCA_028285215.1 Rhodovibrionaceae bacterium
CTTCAGACCGGCCAGGTCGGCCGGCGTGTCGACACGCGCCTTGGTGGTCAGCCAGCGCGGCCCACGCATCCAGTAGGCCAGGATCTGGTGGCCGGATTCGCCCGCGATGCGCTCCGCGATCGTCTCACCGACCGCGCCGTCGTAGACCTCCTGAAAGTGCGCGAACTCGTCGAACATGAAGGGGACGGTGAAGATTGCCGCCGTCTCGGAAGCCGCCGTCAGCACGCCGGCGCCGCCGACCCAAATGTCGACGGTGCCGATGTTCAGGCCCTCGAGCATGTCCCGGTCGTTGCCCAGGGCGCTGGCCCCGAAAATCTGAATCTCGACCGTACCGCCACTCATCTCGGCGACCTTGTCCGCGAAGATCTGGGCCGCTTCAGCCTGGATCTCGTTGGGGGGCCAGACATGCCCCAGGCGCAGTGTCGTCTCCGCGAAGGCCGGCTGCAGACCGATCAGTCCTGCGACGGCCGCTGCGGCCAGCGTTTTCAGTACAACTCTCATGGCGTTCTCCCTCGTTTTGTTTTTTGTGGATCGTGATCCGCATCGCGCGGCCTCAGCCGGAGTTCTGCAGAGGCCGGTCGACGGGTAGAAAGGGGTCGATCCCGAGGCGCCCGGCGAGCGTGTCGAGCTCGTCGAGCAAGCCGTCGGGAAGGGCGACGCCGCTCTGGGCGCTCTCTTCTTGCCGGCGGGCTTCCAACTCTCCCGCGTAGAGCAGCTCATCGCAGCCCGGCGCGCGTGGAGAAACTTTCAACGCGGCCAGGTACTCGGCCATGCGGGCCTTGAAGTCCTCGATCGGCTGCAGTTGGCCGATGTCGATCGCGATGAAGAGATGTCCGACGTTCTGGGGCTCGGACCAGTCTTCGTACATGTTGCGGACCGTCGGTCCGGCGCCGGCCCCCGTCAGCGCGCCGGAGAGAAGGTCGAGCGCCATGGCGAGGCCGAAGCCCTTGGGCCCGCCGAGCGGCAGCACCGCGCCGTCGAGCGCCGCCAGTGCATCTCGCGTTGGCAGGCCCTGGGCGTCCACGGCCCAGCCCTCCGGTATCGGCTGGCCGTTCTGCGCCGCGAAGATGATCTTGCCGCGCGCCACCACGCTGGTCGCCATGTCCAGCATGAAGGGCGCGCCCTCCGCCACCGGACAGGCGATGCAGAGCGGGTTGGTCCCGACGAAGGGCCGCCTGCCCCCGGTCGGCGGCATGGTCTGGGAGGCGTTCGAGGTGACGATGGCGATCTGGTTTTCTTTCAGCGCGAGACGGGCAAAGTAGGCGGCCGTGCCGAAGTGGTTGGAGCGGCTGACGCCGACCAGGGCGATACCCGTCTTCCGGGCCGCCTCGATCGCCGCGGTCATGGCCCGTACACCGGTATAGGCTCCGAAGTTGTTCCGGCCGTCCATCAGCCAGGCGGCGGCACTGCACTGCTTCAGCTCAGGCTCCGCGTCCGCGCTGACCATGCTCCGCAGCAGACGCTCCGTGTAGATCGGCAGCCGGACCAGGCCGTGCGAGCTGATGCCGCGCATGTCGGCGAAGACCAGGGACTCCGCGACCGTCTCTGCGACTTCGGTCGGAGCGCCCGCGGCCCCGAGAGCGCCTGCCGCGAATCTGCCCAGGTCGCGGACCGAGAAGCGGCGTCTCACAGATCGTAGCCCTTCTCCCGCAGAGTGGCGTCGACCCAGGATCGATCGACAGTGCCGTCCTTGATCGAGCGAAGGATCGCTGCTTCCCGCTCCACCTGCTGCTGCGCGGCGCTCAGGATCTCGGACGCTTCGGTCCGCGGCACCGCGACCAGGCCGTCCTCGTCGCCGACCAGGATATCGCCGGGGTGGACAACCATCTCGCCGATGCGGACCGGGACATTCAGTTCGCCGGGGCCGTCCTTGTACGGACCGCGGTGCGTCACGCCGCGGGCGAAGACCGGAAAGTCCGCGGCAATGAAGGCGCCGAGATCGCGGATCGCGCCGTCGACCGCGAAGCCGACCACCCCGCGCTTGGCGGCGAGCCGCATCAGGATCTCTCCGATGATCGCGTTGGTCAGGTCTCCGCCGGCATCGATCGCCAGAACGTCGCCGGGCTGCGCCGTCTCGACGGCTTTGTGGACAAGGAGATTGTCTCCGGGCCGGGTGCGGACCGTCAGCGCTCTTCCCATCAGGCGGGCGGCGCCGTGCCAGGGGCGCAGGCCGGCACCGCCGGATGCAAGCCGTCCCATGTTGTCGCTGAGGATGGCTGTCGGAATGGCGCCCAGGGCGGCGACCAACCTCTGCGGAACCGCTGCCGGTGGTGTATTGATCCGCATTCCGATCACAGCCGAGACCTCCCGATAGCTTGTTTTGTTGGTAGACACGCTATCCAGCGGTACTTCATGCTGTCCAATGCATATTGACCTCTCTATTGATGCCGAATGCACATCAATCAGATCGACTTCGAGCTGCTTCGCTCCTTCTGCGTTCTTGCCGAGGAACGGCATTTCGGCCGAGCCGCAAAGCGCTTGAACATCTCGCAACCGCCGCTCAGTCGTCGGATCCAGAGGTTGGAAGAGCTCTTGGGCTGCAGGCTGCTGGAGCGCACGCAGAGGCGCGTCGAACTCACTGCCGCCGGCCGGGTCTTCATGACGGAGGCGGACGCGCTGCTCCGCCAGTTCCAGCATGCGATCTCCGATACCAACAGCGCTGCGCGAGGGACGCTCGGGCGCCTTGTCCTGGGTTTCATCCACTCGACGTCTTACGAACTGCTGCCATCGATCCTCAGCCGTTTCCGCGAAACGTCCCCTGGCGTAGAGCTGGAGCTGAGAGAGATGACGATCCAGGAACAGCAGCGCGCGTTGCTGGACGGCAGCATCGACGTCGGTCTCCTGCGACCGCTGCGCCTGCCCTCCGACATCGCGGTATCGATCATCTACAGAGAACCTTTCCTCGCCGTGCTCCCCTCCGATCACCCGGCCGCCGCCCGCAGCTCGGTTCCTCTGCAGGCCCTATCGGACTCGCCCTTCATCCTTTTCCCGGCCGCGACCTCGCCGCTGTTCAACGAACGCATTCTCGAGATGTGCCGCAGGGCCGGCTTTACGCCCCAGGTCGTGCAGGAGGCGACACAGATCCATACCGTGGTCGGCCTCGTCGGGGCCGGCATCGGTGTCGCGATCGCGCCGGCGACGGCGGCGCGCTTCCGCATTGCCACCGTCACCTGTTTGCCGATCGAAGACGCGCTGCAGCCGGTCGAAGTGGCGGTGGCCTGGCACAGGAAGCGGCGCACCGCAGTCGTGGAACGCTTTGTCGCCGCCGCGAGGCGCCAGGGCGACAGCGGGCCTGCTCCGCGTGTTTCGCCGCGACGTTTGATGGACTAGGTCGAACGCGACTCTCAGGGATCACGCCGCTGCCGCGACCGGTGCCTCCCCGATGGCCGTGCAGCGGTGCATCAGCCGCTCGCCCTGGCCGTCGTAGTCCATCACCGCGTAGTGCATGGTGCAGCGGTTGTCCCAGATCACCAGATCGTTCGGCTGCCAGACATGACGGTAGTGGAAGTCGGGTTTCGCCAGATGGCGGTAGAGGAAGTCCAGAAGAGCCCGGCTCTCCTCCGGCGCAAGAGCGTCGATATGAGACGTGAAGCCGGGGTTGACGAAGAGGCAGGGTCTCCCCGTGTCGTCGTGTCTGCGCACGACCGGATGGGACATCGGCGGGGCCAGCGCGAGCTGCTCGGCCGTGACCTCTTCGTTGCGGAAGCCGCCGGACTGGGCGACCGCGAAGTCGTGGGTTGCCGTGAGACCGGAGAGAAACCGCTGCATCGGCTCCGACAGCGCCGCGTAGGCCTTGTACATGTTGCAGAAGATGGTATCGCCGCCCCGGGGCGGAATTTCGAGGGCGTAGAGGATGGAGGCCTGCGCCGGCGTCTGCTCGTAGGACTGATCCGAGTGCCAGTAGGTGCCCGCGCCCTTGCGGCCCATCGGTTTGCCGTCGCGCGACTTGTTCGAGACCCGGTAGATCTCCGGATGCTCGGGATGCAGGTACTTGGTGACGGTATGGCCGGCAAGCCTGTGCAGGTTGCCGAAGTGGCGCGCGAAGGCGATGTGCTGCACCTCCGTCAGCTGCTGTTCGCGGATCACCAGCACGCCGTCGGCCTGGTTCCAAAGGCTCTTGATCTCCGCGAAGAGACTCTCGCCGAGCGGTCGGGCGAGGTCGAGGTCGCGGACTTCGATACCCATCGTCGGCGTGAGACGCCTGGCGTTCAACGACATGTCGGTCCTCCGTCGGTTGATCTGAGGGTTTCGGTCGATGTCATGTCGCCTCGCTGTGGGGCTCTGCGCTGCCTGCGGACCTCCGCTGGAGCCGACGCCGGATCGGCGGTGTCAGCAGCAGAACGACGATCAAGAAGACGAGAATCAGCGAGATCGTGCTGGAGAAGAGAAAGGAGAAGTCGCCGCGCGAGATCAGCAGGGAGCGCCGAAGCTCGGCCTCCGCCATCGGACCCAGGATCACCGCCAGAACCGCCGGCGCCAGCGGGATGCGCAGCTTCTCCATGCCGTAGCCGACGGCCCCGATGCCGAGCATCAGCCAGACGTCGAACAGGCTGTTGTTGATGGCGTAGATGCCGATGGTCGACATCGCGACGATCATCGGGGCAAGCAGGAGCGGCGGCATGCGCAGGACGTGAATGAAGATGCGCGCGCCCAGCCAACCGATGAAGAACAGCATGACGGCGGTGATCAGCATCGCCAGCATGAAGCCGTAGGTGACCGGCGCCGTCTCCCGAAACAGGGCGGGGCCGGGCCGCATACCGTGCACCAGCAGTCCGCCCAGGATGACGGCGGCGACCGCGTTGCCCGGTATGCCGAGCGTCAGCGCCGGAATGAGCGCCGAGGCGTTGTCCGCATTGTTCGCGCACTCCGATGCCGCCACGCCCTCGGGCGCGCCCTTCCCGAAGCGG